>SLQZ01000067.1 GCA_007131205.1 Candidatus Woesearchaeota archaeon
AAAAAGGGTTTAAGATATTCCTTTTCCACACAGCCCTTGATGAATTAAAGCCTGATGAATTGAAAGAAATGAGTTCTAACCCGGTGAGTTTCCTGCCGAAAGGCTTTGACTACTACGCCGGAGGCCATGTGCACATCGTGAAAAAGAAAGACTTAGAGGAGCACGGCTATAAAAACATAGTTTATCCAGGGCCTACGTTTCCAGCCAGCTTTTCTGAATTAGAGAAGCTTGGAACTGGCGGATTCTATGTTTATGAAGACGGCGAAGTTAAACGGAAAGAGTTAAATGTGAAGAAAGTGAAGAAGTTCAAGGTTGATGTTAACGGCAAAACCCCTGAAAGCGCGTATGAAATGATAAAAGAAGCAGTTAATGCTGATGTAAAGGATTGTATTGTCTTGCTAAGGGTTGAAGGAACGCTAATAAACGGGAAAACCACAGACATACCCTTCCAGGAAATCATAAAAATCTTATACGAAAAAGAAGCCTACCATGTACTGAAAAATACAACTAAGCTTTCTTCTGAGGAGTTCAAAGAAGTCAAGGCAAGCACCGGGACACAGGAAGAAACGGAGGAAAGAATAATAAAAGAACACTTAAGCAACACCAATATTTTCAAAGACGAAGAAACAGCCATCAAGGAATTAATGAGAGCAATGAGCTCAGAGAAACACGAAGGGGAAAAACAAACAGACTACGAAGAAAGAATCTTATCTGAAGCAAGCACCGTGCTTGAAAAGCAAAGAAAAAAGAATTAAGGGTTGTACCTAAGCATCGTTCTCGGGAAAGGAATCGCATCCTTGATATTTTCTAACCCGCAAATCCAGGAAATAACCCGTTCCACGCCCAAGCCGAAGCCGCCATGCGGGACGGAGCCATACTTCCTCGTGTCAAGGTAAAAACCGTACTCCTCCGGGTCTTCACCCTGGGCTCTCAATCGCTTCTTGATCTCTTCGATATCCGACTCTCTTTCACTGCCACCGATGATTTCTCCGTAACCCTCAGGGGCGATGAAGTCACAACCAAAAACAGTCTTCGGATTATCCGGGTTTTCCTTCATGTAAAACGCCTTGACTTCCTTAGGGTAATTGTAAACAATGATAGGCGTATCGTATAAAGCGCTTAGCTTGTCTTCTTCTAATGTACGAAGGTCTTTACCCCAAGGGATTTCCATATCTGCTTTTTCTTTTAGGATTTTAAGGGCATCATCATAAGACATCCTCGCGAACGGCTTATCCACCGTTGGCTTCAACTTATCTGGGTTTCTATTCAAGACTTCCAAGTCTTCCTTGTTATTTTCTAACACTTTTTTTACTACATGCTTTAAGAGGCCTTCTCCATGATCCTGGATGTCCTTAAAGGAAGCCCAAGCCATTTCCATCTCAGCATGCCAGTACTCTGTTAAGTGCCTGCTAGTCTTGCTTTTCTCCGCCCGGAAACTAGGAGCAATCGTGTAAATCTTTTCTAACGCAAAAATACCTGCTTCAGCTGGTAACTGCCAAGTTTGAGCTAAAAAAACTTTTTTACCGAAATAGTTGACTTCAAAAACCGTTGAGCCACCCTCAGACTGCGTGCCCTGGAAAATCGGTGAATGGAATTCGTGGAAGCCATTGTTTCTGAAATATTCATGGATAGCTCCGAATATTGTGCTTCTAATCTTCATAATAGACGTCATCTTCCTGCTTCTAAGCCATAAGTGGCGGTTGTCAGCTAGGAACTCAGGTGACTGGTCTTTTGTAATCGGAAACGTATCACTCCAACCCACAACTTCGAACTCAGAAACCGCAACTTCAAATCCTGAAGGGGCCCTCTCGTCTTTCTTAATAGTACCTTTCAAGGTTAAACTAGCTTCTACTTGCAGCTTTTTTGCTTCTTCAAAACTTTCTTCTCCAACCCTACCTTTCTCGATAACGCATTGCAAGATACCAGTGCTATCCCTAAGCACGATGAACCTCAACTTATTACTACCTCTTTCCCGGTAAACCCAGCCCCTAATACTAACCTCGCCTGAGCCTTTCTGCATTGCTTCTTTAATTGATAGGAATTTTGCTTCTGTCATTCAAAGAAAGCAGTAAACACCCTAATAAAAAGGTTTCGAAAAGCCATTCACAGAACAAGGTTAAACAGGCTAAAAATAACAAAAATCAAAGGTATATAAGATGATTGAAAAACGTTATAAACACAGAAAACATACTTGTTTTCAGAGGTGAATGCAATATGAACCCAAAAATAATACTAGTATTACTTGCATTCAGCATTTTATTCTTAGCAAGCTGCACAAACACAAGTAACCCGAACGGCATAATGGTTGGAAACGACACGGACGAATACGGCTGCAAGCCCTCAGCAGGTTATAGCTGGTGTGAATCAAAACAGAAATGCATACGAGCCTGGGAAGAAGACTGCCCAGAAACAACCTAACAAGCACCAACCAAAACATCTGAAAAAGAACAAGCCCCAAGAAGAAAAAACACTACTTAACCCTCCAACCACTATGAATAATACTATTCCAAACCCTTTTCAAACCAAAAAACGGCGTTTTTCACAGGGGAAATCTAAATTGAATATAATCCTTGTTATGTGTTTTTTCTGCAAGAAAAAATGCCGAAGCG
>SLQZ01000032.1 GCA_007131205.1 Candidatus Woesearchaeota archaeon
TCAGGTATCATACTGCTGCGCATATTTTGAGTGCTGTCTTGCATCGTGAAGCGGGTGCGAGGATTACGGGTAACCAGGTTTCTTCGGATAAGCTAAGGGTGGATTTTGACTTGGAAAGGTTTGATAAGGAGGAATTGGAGAAGTACGTTCAGGTTGCGAACGATGAGATAAGGAAGGGGGTTGATGTTAAGTCTTATTACCTGGATAGGGAGGAGGCTATGAAGATTCCTGGGATTGTGAAGCTGGCTGGTGCTCTTCCTCCTAGCGTTGAAAAATTGAGGATTGTTGAGATTGGCGAGGTGGATTTGCAGGCTGATGGCGGCCCTCATGTTCGTAACACGAGTGAGATTGGGGAGTTGGTTTTGGTTAAGGCTGAGAATAAGGGGAAGAGCAACAGAAGGATATATGTAGAGATAAAATAGAAATATTCCAGTATATATATTTGTATATTTAGATAGTTAATTATAGAAAAGTTTATAAATATGGCGCGCATAACAAAATAATGGATTACATCAGAGAAATGCAAAGAACAGGCACCCTGAACATAAAACCAAGTTCTCAAATAGAAACAAACGAACAACCAGACATCATAAGAATAATAGAACAACAAAAAAACCACTTCGAACGCTTAAACGAAATAAACAAGAACAAGATATTCTCCCTGGAAAAAGAGGTAAACCAACTAAGAGAAGAACTAGAAAAAGCAACAAGCGTCCTAAACAAAATACAGGACAAAGAAATAGTCACTAAGACAAGGGAAGAGCTGTTCGGAAGGAGGGAAAAACCTCCTTCTGACAAGCCAATAGACCGGAACGGAGTAGCCCCAAAAGACGTACAAATAGAAAAAATCTTCAACTTTTCAAGCAGAAAATTCTAAAAAATTTAAAACAAAAAGCTTTTAAACAAAACCTTTTTTCTCGAGCCCATGGCAAAACTAATGAGAGCTGTTGCATGGAGACGCCTAGAGCGTCCATACACACGAAGGTCCAAGTACAGGGAAAAATCTTATGTAAGAACAGTCCCAAACAACAGGATAGTCAGGTACATAATGGGAAACCAGAAAAAAGAATACGCGTACAGGGTACTCCTAAACTCAAAAGCAGACATACAAATAAGGCATAACGCGCTTGAATCAGCAAGGCTAACAGCCAACAAATTGCTGGAAGGAAAAGCGCCATCAGACTACTTGTTCAAGCTAAGGGTGTACCCTCACCACATACTAAGAAACAACCCGTTAGCAGCAGGAGCAGGAGCGGACAGGATGAGCACGGGAATGGCACACAGCTTCGGGAAACCCGTAGGAATAGCAGCCCAGGTAAGAAAAGGCCAGCCAGTCCTCGAAGTAAACGTTAACAAGGAAAGGCTAAGCATAGCCAAGCAAGCGCTTGACAGGGCAAGAAAAAAAATGCCGTGCGGATTCTCAATAAAAATCGAAGAAATAAAAGCCAAAGCCCAAGCCGCAAATTAACCATTCTAAAATAGTTGCAAAGGTATAAATAAGCATCAGCGCAGAACTAACACTAATGGTTCTAGAAAACACCATGGCGTTCCTTAACGAATTCTGGCCCTCAGTAGTCCTAGGGCTCATGGTGATAACAACAATATTTTTTATTGCACTAATGAGAAAAATAATGGACAAGCAAGCGAAAAAAAAAGCATTAGTAAGCAAAAAAAATATAATAAAAATAGAAATCCCAGTAGGAATAATACTTATAATTCTAACAACACAAATAATCATTAACAAATTCCTCCAAGACTACACAGAAACTAGCCAGGTTGTAGACGCCATAATAGGCACCCTGATAATAATTGCATTAACATATTTACTGATGGTCCTGACAAGCATCATAATAGATCAATGGGGCCAAAGGCTAAGCAATCTAAGAAAAGACGACACTCATGAAGAAGTAGTTCCCCTGGCAAAAAGCGTCACAAACATAGTCCTAATAATAATAGCAATATTTTTCTTATTCCACTTATGGAACATTCAAATAGGAGGGCTGCTCGCAAGCCTTGGAATAGCAGGCGTAATACTAGGATTCGCATTCCAAGACACCCTTAAAAACATGTTCGCAGGACTAGCGCTAATTTCTGATAACAGCTTCAGGAAAGGAGACCTAATAGAGCTTCCTGATGGCGAACTAGGATACGTATTGGAAATAAACCTAAGATCAACAAAAATAAAAAACCTTGGCTCGCAGCAAGTAGTAATACCTAATTCGCATTTAGCATCCATGAGAATACGCAACTATGCTTTGCCCACAAAAATTACGAGGATTAGGATAGACTTATCCATAGACAAAAACGCAGACTTATACAAAGCTGAAAAAATAATACTTAACTACATAAAAAATAAGAAAGACATACTTAGATACCCAAGCCCAAGAGTTCTGTACGAAAAAATAAGCCCTTTTTCCGCGGACTTATACGTAGCAGTATATATCAGCGACTATAGCAACATGTACGCTGTTAGGAGTGACCTCATAAAAGAACTCCAAAAAGAGCTTAAAAAGAAAGGTATAAAGCTCGCGTATCCTGTAACAGAGATAAGCTTCATGGACAAAAACAAATTCAATCCCAATCCTTAAGGCTAGCACTGATTTCGTCTTTCAAGGAGTTAACAGAAGATATGAATTTTTCTTCTCTTGAAAAAACAAATCCCTTAATATCATCTTCTCCAAGTATATCTGCCTTCGAAACAAAGAAAATGATTTGCTTATCAAAACCCTTAATAACCTTAAGTAGCGCATCCTGCTCCTCCAATGAATACTCTCCTGTTAGATCATAAACAAAAACAACAACATCTGCAAGGTACTTAACGGCCAAGTAAGCCTGCTTCTCAATGTAATTCATCTTCTCCGGCCTTGCAAGAGTTCCAGGGCAATCAATGAACTGAACATTCCTATTATTAAAAGATGCATATCCAAGATTAAGATTTTTAGTAGTAAATGCATACTCCCCAATACCAGGCTTGGCAGCAGTAATCCTTGAAAGCAAAGTGCTCTTGCCAGCATTTGGAAATCCAGTGATACAAACAGTGAACAAGTTATCCTTAACCACAGGGAAACCAACTATTATCTTCCGAGCCTCTTTCAGGTACAATAAGTGCTTCTCAAGCCGTTTTATAACAGAAGAAACACGCCCATAAAAAGACTTCCTAACCTTGAGAACTTCATTGTAAGGCATGTCCTGCTTCAGCTTTTTTGAATGCATGCGAGCTAACTCGTCAACCTTGGATGCGGCCCATGAAATCGTTGAAAGGGACTTCTTGAATTCATCAATGTCAATGTAAGTGCCAAGCAATTCGTTATAGAACTCTGATAACTGGTCAGTGCTTGGAAACGACGACACCAATTTGTGAAAAGCGTTCTTAAAATAGTCTTGCACGTAATTAAAGCGATGCTTCTCAACCATGATGATACGCTTGGACTTCTCAGTCTTCCTAAGGCTACTCCTGTAACTCTTCTCTTCTTTTCTCGCCCTGGAAAACGCGGTGTTAAGGTAAAACTCTGGAGTTTCCACGGACTGTATCTTATTAAACGCCATACTATTATGGAAAAGGCCTATTATTAAAAATGTTTTTAAGAATCAAGCTGCTCCCTGAACCTTTCAAGAAACTCTTCAAAAGACTCTTTTTTCACACAGGCACCACAAGAATAAACATGACCCCCGCCGTAGCCATTAATGCCTTCCAGGGCTTTTTCAAGAACACCAGATATCTTTATTGATGCAGACCTCAAGGACATAACAATCTCATCCGATTTTTCTCTCGCAATAATAATAATTTTATCAGGATGCATGTAAAGGAGCTCGTTGGACAAGTCGCTTGATATGGCCAGCTTTGAATCGTTGTACTTGAACAAGACAAGCTTGTCATTTGTAACACTGACCTGGCCTTTCAGTGCTTCATAATGCTCATTCACAGCCAAGTATTTCTTATAGATAAACTTGCCTTTCGGGGTGCTCTGGTCAAGAATCTCATAAGGAGACTCTATCCTTGTAAGGATCTTAACAGATTTCATGACTTCAGAAGTAGAGCCCTTAAGGTTAAAATTAATTATCTTAACAAGCAAACCTATCTTTGAATTAAACAAAGCCCTGTCCGGCTCAGAAATATTTTTTGGGAGAAGGTCAGGGTACTCTTTCCTGAACTCATCTGCAAGGGACATATTCCAGTCACCTAAAACTCCTACCATTGCCATCCACAACGAATTCTTTAAATCGTCCTTAACTGCTTGATAAGCCCAATAACTAGTAGGCTTGTCATCGTCAGGATCATTTTTTCTTGGGTTAAGATAAATCACATTTTTATTGTCCTGCACAGGATGGTGGTCAAGCCAAACCACTTCCTGGGAAACCTTATCAAGAAATTCCTGCTCTATCATTGGCTTATCCAGCACGAAAACCCTGTCAGGCATGAACTCGTCTACTTTGCGAGCATAACTTTCTTCAAGAACAGGCTTCCCCTTCACACAGACTCCTTTTCCATCTCCTGAAAGCTTATAAAGAAGCAAGAAAGAAGCTATGCCATCTGTATCGTCATCAAAAAAAAAGAGAGGCCTTGAAGAACTAAGAACTTTCTCTCTTAACAACTCCAATTCTTTTTCTGTAATCATTCACCAGCAAGAAAAAACAGTTGTATAAAAAGGTTTTCCACAAATAAAGCAATTATTACATCCAAATCTCAGGAATTAGGGATTTAATTATCCTCCGTAAACCTGTAAACAGACCTGCTAAAAACATCTCGAATCTCCACATACTGTGGTTCCTTACGTACGAGATCCAAGAAAGGAATATCTTTTCTCAGACTAAAACTGTTGGTGGTAACGACAAGAGATAATCCGTCATTATCCAAAAACAAGTCGGTTATTTCAGTCCTCTCTTCTTTGGTAGAACCAGGGTTCACGATTAATTCTTTCCCTATGTAATCCTTCTTATATTTTACCATAGAATGCACTATGCTAAGCATCGCTGAATAGTCAACCATATTCACATGGAAAGCAAGAACAATTTATAATAATTTCTATGAAAAGAAGAATATTATTTCCTGTTCTTCCTTACACTTACAGTCTCAATAGCAAGCTCCCAAGCATCAAAGCTAATCATATTCTTCTCGTAAGGCATACCTAACAAGATTTTTGCAGCGATAGAAGCAATTATTGAAGACCCCATGTGCACAGCGGCAGCAGTAATGCCTTCTTCCCTAATCCTCTGGTTTCTCACGTAATCGCTTATCTCGTTCAGAGATGCCTTTTTGTGAACCACAAAAACTTGCCCTTGAGTGCCCGCGGCATAACAATAAATCATAGGAATATTCTTCTTCGAGCAATACTTGTCGATAAGCAACGAAACCTTAAGGTCATTAGAGCAATCCACGACTAAGTCTGATTCCAGCAAGTAAGTAGTATTTTGATTCAGCTCTTCATGAAATGCCTTTATGTTCCCCTCAGGGTTAATAGATTCAAGCCGCTTTTTAGCCTGTTTAGCCTTAAACTTGGTCACATCCTCATTTATAAATAAAGACTGCCTTTGAAGCTCTTCTTCCAAAACGCGACCCTTATCAATAATCCTCAAGCCAATACCTGCCCTGACCGTCATTTCAGCCAGCACGCTTCCAACTCCTCCAAGGCCTACAATTGTTATAGTCTTGGAGCGCATCTCCCCTGCTCTTTCCCCTATCTGCTTTACTAATTCCTGCACAGAATAACGACTTTTTTTAGCCATCAAATCACCTTTAAAAAGGAATAGATATAAATTATTTAAATATTTCGAAGGGTTTAATCGTCAATTCTTGTTCAAGAAGGTAACAATCTCGCTGCAAACCTCCTCAATACTTTTGCCATGTGTGTTTACAACGAGGTCGAAATTATCCTTATTTTCATAATCCAATTGGTATAGTGAATAATATCGCTTTCTCTCGGACTCCATTCTTCGCTTCATATTATTCAGGGTTGTCTCGTAATCAGTGTTTTCTTTCTCGAGTAATCTGTGTTTTGGGCTGTTAAAAATCCTCTTGGCTGCTTCTTCCGGTGAAACCTCAAGGAATACTTTTATGGATTCAGGTATGAAATGAAAACCTAGGCGGGCGTCAAGAACGAAGTTATCTTGCTCTTTTCCAAACTTTGTGGTGTACGCGTCGAGTTCTTTGTCAACAGAAGGGTCTTTTTCGGCTATCTTGCTCAGTTCAAGGAGGGTTATGCCTTTTTCTTCGGCCATAAGCCTCATAAAGTCACCTGTGGAGTAATGCTTAAAACCTAGCTTTTCGGCCAGAAGCTTCGCAACACTGCTCTTCCCACTCCCAGGAACGCCGCTTATAGTTATTATCAAAGCCAAAACCTCTTTTTTTATTTCACAGCAAAGTTGCTTATCTTATCATACAGCAAAGGATTGTTCTTTTCAAGGAAATCTTTCTCTATTATGCTTATCTGAGGCATAATTACGCTTAAAGCGCTTTCTTTTGCAGGCCCCTTCCTTTTTTTCAAGTAAGGAGAATCATACCATCCTGAGACGTATTTATCAGATATCAGCTTCATGAATGCGTTGTTGCTCACGCCTATAACGTCGTATGTGTGGCCGTCAATTTTTGGAATGTAATAAAAATCTTTTTCGATGAAAGGATCGGCGAATTCCAAGAATATGTTCCTGCCTGTAAACCTGTGCTTTCCTGTATCATAAGAATAAATTACTCCTCCAAGGCAGCATGCCTTAGAGAAATGTATCAGCTCGTCCCATTCAACAAATACTGACAAGTCTCTGTAAGCTTCATTTAAAATTGTTAGCATCGAGCGATGAGAAAACAGGGTTATTTAAAAAAATTTCCCATAATTTTCCAGATGTGTATGCAGAAAAAGTTTTTAAATAAGGCTTTATTAACCGCAAGGAATAGGGGGTATTTATGAGTGAAAAAGATAATTATCAGCCAGTGTACATAATGCCAGAGGGCACTCAGAGGAATACTGGAAAGAACGCGCAACGAATGAATATTATGGCGGCGAAGCTAGTAGCTGAGGCTGTGAGGACTACGCTGGGCCCTAAAGGCATGGATAAGATGCTCGTGGACAGCTTGGGAGAGGTTACTGTTACGAATGACGGGGTAACAATTCTAAGGGAGATAGAGATTGAGCATCCTACTGCTAAGATGATCGTGGAAGTGGCGAAAACGCAGGAAGACGAGGTCGGAGACGGCACAACGACGGCAGTGGTTATAGCTGGCGACTTGTTAAAGCAAGCAGAAGGCTTGTTAGATAAGAACATTCATTCTACTGTCATAGCAAAAGGATATAGGCTTGCAGCGGACAAATCACAGAAAATACTTAAGAACATGGCTTCGAAGCTGGACCTTGAAGATAAGGACACTCTGAAAAAGATTGCTGAAACCGCGATGACTGGGAAAGGCGCTGAAGATAATAAAGGACGCTTAGCAAGCCTTGTGATTGAAGCTGTGCTCAAAGTCGGAAGGAAGACAAAGGATTCTTTTACCCTTGACAAGACAGATATTAAGGTTGAAAAGAAAACCGGTGCTGGCGTCGAGGAATCAGAGATAATACAAGGAATAGTTCTTGATAAAGAAAAGGTTCATTCCGGTATGCCTGAGCGGGTAAGGAATGCTAAGATTGCCTTGGTTGATTCGCCGCTTGAGATAAAAAGCCTTGAGACAGATGCAAAGATATCCATAACAGACCCTGATAAGATTCAATCATTTTTCGATATGGAAGAAGCGATGATAAAGCGGATGATTGACAAGGTAAGTGCTACTAAGGCTAACGTGGTAATATGCCAGAAAGGCATTGATGACTTGGCACAGCACTTCCTGGCTAAAAAAGGAATATACGCTGTGAGAAGGGTTAAGAAAAGCGATATGGAAAAGCTTGCAAAGGCAACTGGTGCGAAGATAATATCTGACCTCAACGATTTTTCTGCTGAAGACCTAGGAAAAGCAGGGTTGGTCGAGCAAGTCCAGGTAGGGGATGAATACATGACTTATGTGAGGGAATGTGAGAATCCAAAGGCTTTAACATTGTTGTTAAGAGGAGCCACCCACCACGTTGTGGACGAGGTTGCAAGGGCTGTTGATGACGCAATAGGCGATGTAGGCTCAGCGATGAAGCACGGGTTCGTAGTTGCCGGTGCAGGGGCGCCGGAGATCGAGCTGTCAAAGGAATTGAAGAAATATGCTAATACTCTTTCGGGAAGAGAGCAACTCGCAGTCCAGGCATTCGCAGATGCTCTTGAGGTTATACCAAGAACTCTTGCGGAGAACGCAGGCCTGGACCCAATCGATGTCCTGACTGAATTAAAAGCTGCGCATGACAACAACGAGAAATGGGCAGGGGTTAATGTTTTTACAGGTAAGATAATCGATGCGTGGAAAGAAGGAATAATTGAGCCTTTGAAAATAAAAACCCAGGCGATCTCAAGCGCTGCTGATGTCGCCATAATGATATTGAGGATAGATGATATAATATTATCTGGAAAAGAAGAAAGCAATCCAGGCAGAAAAGACGAGAGCTTCAGCGACTAGGAACAAATATAAGGATAACATTTAAATACTAGAATATTTCTAGGTTTACATAGAGGTGAGGCAATGGCTGATAGTGAAGAATATGAGCTTCTACCGCGCAGAAAAGTGCAGGAATTAAGGTCTGAGCTCGACAACCTTAAGAGAAATCCATTATCAAACACTTCTTCGAACAAGGAGCTTGTAAGATCCATAGATAGGTTTACTAGGTCGGTTGACAGGCTATACGCCCTATTTGAAAACGTCCAAAAAGAAGTCCTTGAAGATTACCAAAAAGGTGAAAAACCCGAGGATAAGCTTGATAAAGTAATAGAGCAAAACAAGCATATAGCACATGCAATAATATCCGTAACAGAAAACCTCAACGAAAACGCCTTTGACAGGAAAGAAAAATATTCGGAGCCAAAAAAAGAAGAACCAAAAGCTCCAGAACAAAAGCCTAGAATGCCAGAACAGCAAGACTCATCTAACATAGAATGGACAAACACACAGGAATTTCCTGAGGAGCCACCAAGGCTAAGGCCACAACAAAACAACCAGGGAATGCCTCCGAAGGAGCCAATGCCTCAGCCAAACACGGGGCAGCAGATAAACCAAGCCCCTCAACCACAACCAGCGCAGCAAAGCAAACAACAAGAATCACAGGAAATGCCTCCAAGATTCGAAGTACCCACGCCCCCCGAAGAAGAGCCAAAAAAACAAGGCCTGCCAGAACTGCCAAATATCGGGCAGCAAAGCGCTCAAGGCAACAATCCTTGGATGGACAGCCAAAACCCGTACAGACAAAACATTGAAGTCCCTCCAACAAGAGCCAATTATCCTTCTCCTTTGGATTATCCAAGTATCCAAGGAGAGCCCCAGCTAACCAAGCCATTGCATGCAGAACCTGAGAAAAAGAAGAAATACATGGGATTTTTCTAAAATGAACCTGAGCCTAAGAAAAGCCTTCTTGGAAACAGCCATAAAAGTGCAGGAATACAGCAAAGCAAGAAAAAAAGAAAAGCTTCAGAAAATAATAGCTATAGAAGGAGATCTTAGGATAGCAACAAAGCTCTTCGAAAATATCACGGCAAAAAAAACAGTGCCTTCAAACATATTACTAAGGGTGCAGAGAAAAATCGAAGACTTGTGGAACAAAACAAATAAAATAAAAAAAAGTATTTCTTAAAAAAATTAAAGGTCCTTAGCCATAACAGTCTTCCTGCCATTGGCTTCAGCACGCCTAACCGCGTCCCTGACAAGACCTTTTACTTTCTCATCAAGAGCATCCGCCAAATCTCCGCCGACATTATACCCAGGAGCCAGCTCCTTGAGCTTAGACTTTACTATTACTGAGTCACTCATATTAACACCTCCAAAACATGTTTATAAGGAGTGATAAAGACCTTCTTTTTTTAAACATTTTGGTTATTTCAGTGTGTAAACCAGAAAGAAAGCCTTTTTTTATCATCCAAACGAGCAAACCCAAAACGCTCAAACTGAACTACGACGCCTTCATCAAGCTTATTTACCAGTGGCTCTGCAACCCCTTTAACAACGGACTTGTCAGGCATCATAATGCTTGCTTCAACTAAATCCATGTTTACAGGCAGGTAATGAAGCATGCCCTTGCCTGACTTCTTATACGTGTCAAGGGAATCGTCAACGTAAATGAACTCTTTGCCATCAAACTCAACGTTAAAGCATTCCATGAATCGATAAACCCCTTTCTTCAAGGAATCAAAATCTTTCTTTGAAATAAAAAAATCCTCTCCTGTAACGAATTTCCTGCCATGTTTCCTGTGAGACGGGTGAAGGCTTAACTCAAATTTCTTGACGGGAGCGCCCTTAACTTTAATCTTAACAGGGTCAGCAACGAAAAAATAACGGTTGGCATGCTCGTCAAGGAACCTTTTATTATGAACTATTAAATCATCCCATGTAAGCGTAGATTCTGACTTAGTTATGCCTGTCTTCACAACGAACTCTTTTATTGCTTCAGGCTGGAAACCCCTTCTTCTAAGGGCGGCAATGGTTGCAAGAGAAGGGTCATCCCACCCTAATAAATCACCAGAATTTATCTTTTCACGAATCCTCCTCCCAGAAGTATCAACCCCTTCAAGATTAAAGCGAGCGAACTCGTAAATACTGGTTTCAGCGTAGCCAAGTGTTTTCTGAATATATCTTTGAAGCTCGTTGCGCATCTCGAACTCCTTGCTTCTCAGCCTATGCGTAATCCCAAGAAATCCATCCAAGACACTGTTCTGCAAGTCATAAGTAGGCCAAATCTTGTACTTGGATCCATGCCTTGCATGAGGCTTATCTATAACCCTGAAAACAGTGGGGTCTCGCATAGTGCTATTCTTATGCTTCAAGTCTATCTTTAGCCGAGCTATAGCTTCTCCAGGAAACATGTTTTTCATGTTATTCCATAAATCCATGTTAGCATTGATTGTTTTTGACCTGCATTCACAAGGAATGCCTTTTTCACGGCTAAGCTTGATTCTTTCAGGTGGACAAGTACATATGTACACCAGGCCTTTTTGGATGAGTTCTCCTCCTTTTTCGTAGTACAAACTCATATGGTCAGAAGCATAAACAACTTTGTCCCACTCAACCCCGAGCCACTTGAAGTCTTCTATCATGATACCATAAAATTCTTCTTTAACCAGGTCAGGGTTAGTGTCTTCAAATCTCAATATGAATTCTCCCCCATACTTTCTGGCAAGCATATGGTTAAGGAACAAAGGCTTAGAATGCCCTATATGAGGATGTTTCTCTGGGCTTGGAGGAAAAGCAGTCCTTACTTTTTCACCATCTTTTATTTTCAGGAATCCGAACAAATCCACTTTATGCTCTCTCTTATCAAAGGCTGACGGGTCCAACTCAAGGAGTTCTTGTTTTTGTTCCTCTAAAGTTTTAGAGTTCACTTCTTTTATGGCTTCCTGGATTACACCCATAACTTTTTTCATTTCTTTCTTAAGCTCAGGGAAATCTCCGAGGAGCCCGCCCACTACTGCTCCAGGGCTTGCTTTTCCGTCATGCTTAACCGCGTTCTGCAAAGATAATTTTCTGATAAGAATGATTGCATCATCTGATAGGTCTTGGCTCATAGTAATTGTTATACGAGCTTTATTTATATTTGTTTTCATAAGCTTTATAAAAATAAGGTAAGTCACACAGGGCTACGGGCTCTTAGCTCAGTAGTAGAGCGCTACCTTGGCATGGTAGAGGCCGCGGGTGCGATTCCCGCAGAGTCCACTTTTTTTTCGGGCAAGTAGTTCAGCTCGGTAGAATGTTCCGTTCGCAACGGAGAGGCCCCGGGTTCAAATCCCGGCTTGTCCATTATTTTAATGACGAAAAACAACAATAATATTTAAATAAGGCTTGTTCTTCCTGCAAAATAGAAGGGGGACAAAAAAAATGGTTAAGGTTAAGGCCATAATATTCGATTTGTGGGGCACTACGATAGAAAACGGGGTTTATCCAAGCCCTAGCAAGCAAGCCATGTATTTTTTAAGGGTTAAGAGCACATTCTCTGAGTTCATCGTTAAGTTCGAAGAAGCGTTTATGAAAAAAGAGCATGCTTCACTACGAGAAGGATTTGAAGCTGTAGTCAAAGATTTCGACTTGAGGATACCTGACTTTGTATATGAAAAGCTTGTAGGAATGTGGAATAAGAACGCAATACTTTCAAAAGAATACCCCGATACCCGGAAGGCACTTGAAGATCTCAAAAAGCAAGGATATAAGATATTTTTACTTGCAAACATTGACAAGTTTTCCTATGAGCAATTACAGGAAAAGTTCAACTTAGAAAAATTATTTGACAAAGTTTACACGTCTTACAGCATAGGCCTTCTCAAGAGCAACAAGGAATCTTATGAAAAGCTGCTTAAGGAAAACAAACTAAAGAAACAAGAAGCCGTAATGGTAGGGGACTCCATGGAAAGCGATATCAAGAGCGCAGAACAAGCAGGAATCCTAGGCATCCTAGTTGACAGAAAGGCTAACAGGGATTACGAGCCTAGAATAAATGATTTAACAGAGCTAAGTGAAAAGATACAATCATTAAGCTAAAAAAGGTTTGCCACCCAAATTTTTTTATATGCATTAGCGTTCTTCGGGTTATATGCGGGCATAACTCAGTCTGGTTAGAGTGCCGGTCTCATAAGCCGGATGTCCCGAGTTCAAATCTCGGTGCCCGCACTTCTTTTTTCAGAAAACTTTTTAAATAACTCCTTTTTCTTCTCCGAAGCGTGAAAAACGCATTTTATGAACACAATAAATAATTTATCGAGGGTAAAAATTGAAAAGAAGCTCCAGGAGATGGAAGAAAAAAGGCCAAATGCGCTGGAAATGGCAAAGGAAAAGAATGAAGAAAGAAAAAAGGAAGAGGGCCAGCAACTAGGTAGTTTAATATGGCAATAAAAAAAGTTTCTGTTAAGAAAAGGAAAAAGAATTGGTACGAAATAGTTTCCCCAGATGTGCTGGATAACAGATTTATTGGTGAAAGCCTAGTGTATGAAGCCAAAGAGCTTATGGGGAAAACGATTAAAGTGAATCTTTCAACGCTCCTTAATGACATGAAGAAACAAGGAATTGATGCTGGCTTCAAGGTTATCAGCATAAAGGATAATAAGGCTATCACAGACATAACAGGTATTTATCAGACTAACTCTTCTCTTAAGAGGCTTGTGCGAAGGGGAAGGGATAAGGTGGAGGATTCTTTCCTGGCAAGAACCAAGAACAATAAAACCGTCAGGATTAAGCCGATAATAATAACAAATTCGAAGACGACAAAGAGCGCTATTACTACTATTAGGCTTGAGGCAAAGAAGCTTTTGCTAAGAAAAGCTAAGTCTACGAACCACGACGCATTTTTCAAGGAATTAATACATCAGAGGATACAGAAAGAGCTTAAAGACATTCTTTCCAAGATATACCCTTTGAGGTTCGTTGATATAAGGCAGGCTTACCTGGAGGACCCTAAGCTAAAGAAAGTGGAAGAAGTTCAAGAAGAAGCTCCTAAGAAAGAGGAATTGAAAGAAGAAAGCCAAGCAGATAATCTTGAGCATGCACAAGTATAGTCCTGATAAATAATTTTTTTCTGATAAAAATGGATTCAAAAGACTACGACCTGGAAAAAGAGCGGATGGTTAGCGAGATAAAGAAAGCTAATGCTAAACTAGTATTATTGCACTTGCCTGACGGGCTTAAGCCAAGGGCAGCAGAGCTGCAGGAAGAAATACAAAGAAATACCAGTGCAGAGGTAATGATATGGTGCGGCACTAATTTCGGGGCTTGCGACCTGCCAGTGGATGTTGAAAGAGCAGGCGTAGACCTGATAGTGCACTTCGGGCATTCCCCGTGGTTATCATAAAAAAAATTTTAAGAATTCTAAAAAGCAAGAAGGTATGAGAAGAACTACCCTTGTGGGAAGGCTTTATTTCTTCTTTTTCTTTGCAGCTTTCTTTTTCTTTGCAGCCATTTATTGGCACCTCACAGGTTTATGCGCTTTTAATGAACGAACTAGGATAAATACTTTTGCTTTTTGAAACCACAAAAACTTTTAAAGGGATGGGGAAATCTAAGAAGGATTATGACAGAGCTTATCATTACTGAGAAACCAAGCGCGGCAAAAAAAATAGCTGAAGCTCTCTCAGATAAGAAGCCTATGCGGGAAAAGACCAATGGGGTTTATTACTATAAGATAAACCATGGCGGACAAAAAATATATGTTGTCAGCGCAGTCGGGCACTTGTACACTGTGGCTGAGAAAAAAAAGTCCTTTGAGTACCCTTCTTATGACATACAATGGGTTCCCACGCATGAGGTTGACAAGAAAGCAAGCTTTTCCAAGAAATACCTTGAAGTAATAAAGAAGATTTCCAAGGAAGCAGACAGCTTCACGGTTGCGTGCGATTACGACGTAGAAGGAGAAGTTATAGGGTTGAATGTCGTGCGCTATGCGTGCAAGCAAAAAGATGCTTCGAGGATGAAGTTCTCCACCCTGGTAAAAGAAGACCTTATCAGTTCCTACGAAGGAAAGATGAAAAGCGTTGACTGGGGCCAGGCATTAGCAGGCGAGACAAGGCACTTCCTTGACTGGCTTTACGGAATAAACCTCAGCAGGGCTTTAACTCTTGCGGTTAAAACAGCAGGGTCATTCAAGATTATGAGCAGCGGAAGAGTACAAGGCCCTGCATTGAAAATCGTTGTTGACAGGGAGAAAGAGATAAGAGCATTCAAGCCTGAGCCGTACTGGGAGATACACCTTAAAGCGGAGAAGGACAAGAAGAAGATAGAGGCAAAGCACGAAAAGGACAAGATATGGGATAAAGAGGAAGCAACGAAGATCTATGGTTCTGTCAAGGATGAAAAACAAGGAAGCATAGCGAAGATTGAAAAAAGGAATTTCAAGCAGGCACCTCCTTTCCCATTCGACTTAGGGTCTTTGCAGTCAGAAGCATACAGGTTGTTCAAGATACCTCCGAAGGCAACATTGCAAAGCGCGCAGAACCTGTACCTGAAAGGAGTTACTTCTTATCCCAGAACGAGCAGCCAGAAAATCCCTCCTGGCATTGGGTACAAGAAAATACTATCCGCTCTTGCAAAGAACCCTGCTTATACTTCGAAAGCAAACATTCTTCTTGGAAAGACAAGCTTAAAGCCAAATGAAGGAAAGAAAACAGATCCAGCGCATCCTGCGATATACCCGACCGGGCTAATTGCCAAGGACCTTGACGGGTATGACAAAAAAGTTTATGATTTAATCGTTAAAAGATTCCTTGCTACATTCGGAGAATGGGCTGAGAAAGAAACAATTACCTTGAAGATAAAAGTAAAGGAAGAAATGTTCAACGCGAAAGGAACTAAGACTGTGTTCAAGGGATGGCACGAATTATACGAGCCATACGTATCTGGAAAAGAAGATGAACTGCCAGTGCTAAGCGAAGGTGAAACGATAAAGATTGATGAGATAGGCCTTGACGAGAAAGAAACACAGCCTCCAAAGAGGTATACTCCTGCATCACTTGTTTCAGAGCTGGAAAAAAGAGGCTTGGGGACAAAGGCAACAAGGGCAGATATCGTTGAATCCCTTTACACAAGAGGGTATATCATAGAACAATCCATCCAGGCTACTGAGATAGGCATCAGGGTTGAGACTACATTAGAAAAATACGTCCCTGAAATACTAGATGAAGAGCTCACAAAGCAGTTCGAGGAGCAAATGGAACTTATCAGGGAACAAAAGACGAAACCAGAAGAAGTGCTAAGCCATGCAAAGAAAACTCTTACAAAGATACTTGAAAACTTTAAGTCACACGAAAAAAATGTTGGGAAAGAACTAATCAAGGCAAACAAGGACTCTGAGATGGCGAAGAACTTGCTTGGAAAATGCCCTGTGTGCAAGGAAGGCAACATCATGATAAGAAAGGGCAAGTTCGGAAGGTTCGCTGCCTGTGACAAGTACCCTGACTGCAAGACCACTTTTAACCTTCCAAAAAACGTGGTGATAAAACCCACGGACAAGGTGTCCCCGAAAGGATACCCTGTGATACAAGTGCTTAGAAAAGGCCGTGGGCCACAAGAATTAAGCCTTAACGCAGAGGAGAACAGCCATCTTGATGGCGAAGAAAAAAAGGAAGTTGAAGACATAAAGAACGGCACAATAAAAAAGAAGTGCCCGAAGTGCGGCGGGGACATGAGGGTTATGAGAAGCATATACGGGGAATTCCTCGGGTGCTCCAATTACCCTGAATGCAAGAACACGGAGAGCATAGAGCAAGCCGTAAAGGAAGACCACCCGAAGAAAGACTAATTCTTAGACCTTGCTTCTTTCAAAGCAATCTTAGCCAATACCTGGTTGTGCATATTCCTCAGGAATTGCTGCTTATCATCCATCTTCATAATATCAGAATAACCCATGGTGATCAGGTTGAAAGCAAACGGGCTTGGAATATCAGTGTATATTTCCTTAACACTTAGCTTGTTGTCATGAATGCTCTTAAGAACTTCTTCAGCGTGAAAAACATCCATTAAGTCTTCAAGTACTTCCCTTCTTGCTTCCCTTAATATAATAAAATCTTCATCTATCTTCTTAACCGCGCTTATCAGTAACCTGGAGTTCAGCTGTTGCTTGCCCACGCTTTTACTTCTTCCCTTGTAACTTCTAAGAATCATCAAGGCCCTGGCCGCGCAGTGCCTGAACCTCCTCCCGAGAACCTCGGTTTTTTCAAGGGCGTGCTTCATAACCAACCTGAGGTCTTCCTTGGTGAGCAAGGAGAAAGCCCTTGAAACCTGGACGCTCCTGGAGCTTGGAACCATTAAGTAAAACCCGTTATCATTAATATTAAGCTCAATGTCCTTCCCATGTATTCTTCCAAGGATGAAAGCGAAAGCCCTGCTGAGAACATCATTGGTCCTTCTTCCGTATAATGAATGAAAGACTATGTACTTGTTTTTTGAATCATCGTAATGCTCTATAACTAGTTTCTTATCATGAGGTACTTCTGCGAACATGTACTGCTCTCGGAAGTATTCGTAGATGCTGTTGGCTCCGTACTCGTCAACGTACAAGTAAGTATTGATGAATTCCATGATGTCTTTCTTCGAGGACTTGCTAAGGAATAATTCTTCTATGAACCTCCTGAACTTCTGGATTTCCATTGCTAAGTCAAAGCTAAGAGGAAGCATTTCGCTGAACCAGCTGGGAACCGTAGGCGGGCGGTTAACACTGGTCTTTACGTAAGCAGTCATGCCTTGTGCGTACCTGAACTCGTATGTTTGGCCGCCTAACACGAATACATCTCCTTTCCTCAGCTTTTCAAGGAAGGGCTCTGCTATACTACCAATGTATTGCTTGTCCAACTTAACCTTAACGCTGGTCTCATCAGGTATGGTGCCTATGTTTGTCATATAAAGGACTCTGGCAAGCTTGCCTCTTTTCCCTATCATCCCTGTTTCTTCATCATACCATATCTTCGCGTAAACATTCCTGTCCTCCAGTGAAACGTATTCCCCGGACAAGTACTTGATTACTTTGTTGAAGTCTTCGCGTGTTAGGTCTTTGTAGCAATAACTGTTCCTTATGGTCTTGTAAGCTTCTTCTGCTTTCATAGATTCTTCTATTGCTATGCCAAATACTTGCTGTGCTAAGACATCAAACACATTTCTTGGTATCATGATGCGGTCAATCTTTTTTTCAAGTGCGGCTTTTAACAGGACTGAGCATTCAACCAGGTCATCCCTGTCAAGGACGATGATTCTTCCTTTGGCTTCGTCGTGAAGCTTGTGGCCGCTCCGCCCGATTCTTTGCAGGGCTCTTGCAACGCTCTTCGGGCTTCCCAGTAGTATTACCAGGTCTATGTAGCCTATGTCTATTCCTAGTTCTAATGAAGTTGAGCTTACCACTGCTTTTAATTCGCCGTTTTTAAGTCGGTCTTCAATGTTTTTTCTTAGTTCTTTGCTTAGTGAGCCGTGATGTGCTCCTATGAATGACTTGTCATCGTCGGTTTCTTCATCTAAGTCTTTTATCTTCGTGTATTGTTTTGGGAAGCGCTCTTTTAACTGGTGGACAACTCTTTCTGTTGCACTCCGAGTATTTGTGAAGATAAGCGTGGTTCTGTGCTTTTGTATTAATTCGTTTATCAGGTTGTACGTTGATGCGTGTATGTCGTTGAAAGAGGATTTTATCAGGTTTTGTACGGGGCTTAAGACTTTGAGGTTGAGCTTTTTTATGTAGTTAACATCTACTATTTTGCACGGCCTTGTTAGTTCTTTGTCAGGGTCTTCGTATCCTACGAGGAATTTTGCTACTTCTTCCAATGGGGATACTGTTGCTGAAAGGCCTATTCTTGTGAAACTCGTGATTCTTTGGAGTCGCTCAAGGCTTATGCTTAGGTGGACTCCTCTCTTGTTGTCTGCCATTGAATGGACTTCGTCCACGATAACCCATTCTGTATCTGCGAGTTTTTCCCTGAACTTCGTCGTGGTAAGCATTATTGCAAGGCTTTCAGGCGTCGTGATCAGTATGTGAGGGGGCTTTCTAAGCATTTTGGAGCGGTCACTTGTGGATGTGTCTCCTGTTCTTACGGCTACTCTTACGCTTAATTCCTTCTTTTTTTTCGTTGCATATTTTTCCTTGAATAACTCGTTTAGCTGTTGTAATGGCTCGTTAAGGTTTTTCTCTATGTCATTGCCCAGGGCTTTCAGGGGGCTTATGTATACTGCGTATACTTTGTCTTCAAGGATTCCTTTCATATCAAGGTCTGTTAGCTCGTTAAGGATTGCTGTGAACGCGCTTAGTGTTTTCCCGGAGCCCGTGGGGCTGGATACTAATGTGTTTTCCCTGTTGTGGATGTTTATAATGGAGAATTTCTGGGGGGGTGCGAATTCTTTGAAGGTTTTCTTCCACCATTCCTCTACTAATGGATTGAATGTTTCGTAGATAGCTTTATCAGGGTAAGGTTTTTCGTGGTACGCTATCCGGTTCTCTTGTTTCTCAGGCATGTTTTTGAGAATAATGGTTTGTTTAAAAACCTTGCCTGGGTGTGTCCAGTGATTAGTTTATATTGGAGAATCCTTGTATTTTGCCGAAGTAGTATACTTTGTCTCCTAAGAGGTATGCTTCGAAGTTTTTTATGCTCTTGTCTTTGAGGAATGGGCTTAGGAGTTTTTCTTTTAATACGTCTGTGCCTTCGTTTACCATGGTCATGGAGGGCATTACTATTAGTTCTTTGGATTCGTGCTTTCCTTTTAGGTAGCATTTGTATTTTTCTGTTCGGGGTCCTTCTCTGAGGCTTATCGCGGGGTGTTCGTGGCCGATGATGATTCTTTTTGCTTCTTCGTATTCTTTGTCTCTGGGTATTTCGTGGCCGTGGCAGACATATATGTCCCGGATTTTGTAGTGTTTTTTTATTTCCACGTTTTGCTTTTCCGCTATGGGGCCTAGGATTGTGTCGTGGTTGCCTTTTATGAATATTACTTTTGAGTTCTTTTCTAGGAGTTCAAGGTATTTCTTTGTGTTCTGCCATTCCTGGCGGGATATGCTTCCGAAGTTGTGTTTTATGTCGCCGTTTAAGATTATTAGTTTTGGCTTCGTTTTCTTGATGATTTTCTTTGTTTCCTGCATTATTTCGTTGAACTGAAAACGTGGTATGAGCATTCCTTCTTCGTTGAGGGCTGCTTCCATGCCTATATGTGTGTCTCCTATTACTAATATGTTTTCGGGCTTTATTAGGAGGGCTAGGCCTTGTATTTGTATTCCTTTGGATATCTCCATGTTTTTATGAGAAAGTGCTTGTTTTTATTATTTTTCTGTTTCTAATTCCCTGATTCTTTGTTTTAGGAAGTCTATTGTTCTCGTGTTGTCTTGCTGGTTCATGATTTCGCCGCATTCAGGGCATTTGAAGTTGAATTCCATTGCGCGGTCGAAGTCCATCCTCGCGCAGGCGTTCCTGCACAGGTAGAATTGGTTGTTTTCTTCTCTTTCAAGCCTTTCTTTGAGCTTATCTATTTTTTCCTTTTTTATTTTGTGGGCTAGCTGAGGGATCATTTCTTCGTTTAAGTCCCAGTAGCAGATGTACCATCCTTTGAGCTTGTCTTTTTTTCTTATGAATGAAACAACGTTATGCTCTAGTAACTTGTATAACAGGAACCTGGTTCTGTGTATTTCGAGTTCGAGTTCCTCAGCTAGGATGAACTCAGATATCCTTGTTTTTCCTCTGAGATACATCACTATAGGTATTGCTTCTTCGGATACGAGCTCTGTTACTACTTTTTTCAGGAGTGCTTCTTTTTCTGATTCTCTCATTTTTTTTGGATTCTTACACGTGGTTATGGCTTCTATTTGCCTGTTCAGGTATGCCTACTGTGTTTGTTTTCTCTAACCACCCAAGAGGAAATCTGTGGTTTTCATGGCACCTTTGTTTCTACCAGAAAACATTCGTTCCAGGACACTTCTAACGGTAACACGGCTTTATAAATATTTCTATTTATAGTATTCTTAAATGTATATTAAAATGGTTTTTTCCTCTAAAAATGGGTTTTTAAGCAAAAAAAACAAAGAAAAAAACTACTAGCAAGTAAATACTGTTATTTTTAATAGCTGGAAAGAGTTCTCTGCTCACGAACATCCTTCAACAACAAACTCCTTTTAAAAAGAACACCGAGGTCGAGGTTGAACTTCTCCAACACAAAATTCCTCGAATGCCTCAAAGCAAACTCCAAAGAATCAAAACCAAGAGGCTTAGACTGAAAAGCACTCCTCGAAGCCTGCCTCACAACCCAAACACCCATAGGAGCCCAATACTCATCACTAATAAACCTCAAAACAAGGAAACGGCCCCTCCTGCGAAAACTCCTCATATGCTCCACGCACGCAAGCCTCGCAGCATAATAACCCCCAACCGTGTTAGAAGCATAAACCTTCCTCCCATACGGGCCTTCATAATCCGAAGCGGACTCAAAAAGAACCGGATTCTCCAAACCAGGCCCGACATAAGTCTCAAATAACTCATAACTCCAAGGACCCGGAATAACGATAACAAGGTAATAATTACCCATATAACCACCAAAGAAAACACTCAATTCATGCTCCTGGAAATCCCTGGAATCCCTCAACAAATCCTTAGACACAGTATCATCAACAGCCGTAATAGACCACTTCGTCGGAACAATCCTCCTCTCCGTCTTCACACCGAGATTCCCCCCACTAAAAACTTTTGTAAGGTAATGCTCATCAAACCCCTTCCTGAACAACCCCGACAAAGCACTTGAAGCCTTCAAATCAGTATCAGACTCAGCTTTGTCAATTGCTTTTGGAATCTTAGGGTTTTCTGCAACGGAAAGCTTCCTGAGAGCAACGCTAGGCCCATGAGGCAAGGAATCAGGGCTAAAAGAAAAATGAAAATAAGGCTTCTTCTCCAAATTAACCTCGGCATGCAAAGGCTTAGCCGACAAACTAATTTCTTTCAGCTTATCAGAAACCCTCCCAGGATTCCGAACCCCGCCAGTCTTAAAATTAGAATTAATCATGCTCGACCGCAACCCAATAATCCTGGACAAGCTAAACTCATCCCTCTTCCTGCTCCAAAGCAATGGGTTGTCGTTCTCCTCGTACTCCTCCGAGGACAAGATTCCTGCGTTAACACTAGGATAATTATAGCTGCCAATAAAAACACTGGGAGCCACCCCGTAATAATCCTGCTTGCTCTTCCTATTGAACTCCTTTTGGAGCTTAAGCTTATGATACAAAGCCCTCAAGAGCTCAGCCTTACCCTTACCGACAATACTAGAATCCTTACCTGTAAACTTCAAAGTATTCGGAAGCTTCATACAAAAAAAGAAAGGAATGATTGTATAAAAGCTTTTTCAGGCACAGAAAATGATAACTTTTAAATATGTGAAGCAATGAAAACAAATTATTAGAGGTGAAGTGTTTGCGCACTAGAAAAAAGAAAGGCCAAGCAGCAATAGAATTCTTAACTACGTACAGTTGGGCAATACTAGCAATCCTCCTCTCAATAGGAGTGCTATCCTACTTTGACCTGCTAAGCGTAGAGAGATACGTAAGGGAAAACTGCGAGACAGGAAACCAAGTAATATGCAGGGAAAGCCAAATAGTAGATGGAAGAATAAGATTAAGCCTTGCAAACACATACCCTGTGGACATCGAGATTCATCGCATAACATACACAAAAGAAGGACGCGACCCAATCCCACAGAACGATGTCGGAGATGCAGGGGTTATTCCAAGGGGAGGAGTGCGGGAAACCCAACCACATTCACTTCAAGATTTCGACTTGCAAGAAGGCAGAAAAGAAACAGTTGGAGTAATCATAACGTTCAGCAGGGCTGGAAGCGCAAGACACTACAATGTAACAGGCTCAACAACTGCAACAGTAAGATAATTACCGATAAAGAATTTCTACATCATCCGTGCGCTCATACGGATCAATACCCGTATCCTTCAACAAACCTTTTTCCCCAGCAGAATGCTTAAGATATCCCGTCCAGGCAATCATCGCAGCGTTATCAACTAAGAACTGGTTCCCAGGGCAAAAAGACATGGCGCCTCGCTCCTCACACATAATCCTTGACATCTCCTGCAAGCGCTTATTGCAAGCTACTCCTCCTCCTAGGACGATTTCTTTCTTGCCAGTATGCGCAAGCGCCCTCTCCGTGACTTCTACAAGCATGGCAAAAACATGCTCCTGAACAGAATAACAAAGATCTTCCTTAGAATACTCCCCGCTTTTAATCTTTGACTTAAGATTAGTTAATAAGCCCCCGAAAGAGACATCCATGCCCTTAACCGTGTAAGGCAAGCTTATAAGCTTCTTTCCGTTGCGTGCTAACTCCTCAATCATTGGACCGGCAGGGAATCCTAAGCCGAGAGCCCTGCCAAAACTATCCAGAAAGTTACCAATGCCGATGTCAAGGGTTTCACCGAAGACACGGTACTTCCCGGACTCAAACGCGATTACCTGGGTGTTCGCTCCAGATGCGTACAAAAGAACAGGGTCTTCCGCGTTCGTCAATAAACGCCCGATTTCTAGGTGCGCAATACAATGGTTTACAGGTATAAGTGGCTTGTTCAAATGCAAAGCTATGCTCCTGGCAAATACAGCTCCTATCCTAAGCGAGTGACCCATGCCAGGACTGTTAGAAAATGCTATCAAATCTATGTCTTTGGAAGAAATATTAGCTTTTTCTAGTGCTGAAACAAATACCTGGTCGCATACCTCTACGTGATGGTCTGCTACTTTTGCAGGGACCATGCCACCTTCCTCCGTGGTAAAAAGCCTCCGTTCATTAGACAATACTTGTTTTCCTTTTAATACTGAAACCCCGAATGTATGCGCAGTTGTTTCAATTCCGACCACGACTAATTCCTTATCCATTGCATTTGGTACAAGCATTTTTTTTATAAGAATTGCTTTTTTTAGCGGATAAATAAAAAAGTTTTTTAAATAAGACCTGTTTTTTAGGAGTGTAATGAAAAGCAAGCAAGAAAAGAAAGAAACAGACCATGAACACGGAAGGCTTATTGAGGAAAGGCTGGGGAAGCTGGAAGAGATGCGAAAGGAAAACATCAACCCTTACCCTTACAAATACAAAGTTACAGATACTGCACTGAATATAAAGGAAAAGTTTTCTTCTTTGAAACCGGAAGAGCACTCAGGCAAGAAAGAAAGGGTTGCCGGAAGAATCGTCCTGAAAAGAAAGATGGGAAAAGTATTTTTCATAACTTTACAGGATGAATTCGAAAAGCTACAGGCATATCTCAGAAAGGATGATCTAGGAGACTTGTTTGACAAGTTAAGGCTCTTAGATTTAGGAGACTACATAGGGGTTGAAGGAGAAATCTTCAAGACGAAAACAGGCGAAGTGACTGTTTACGCAGAGAAATTCGAGATTTTATCAAAAGCCATAAGGCCTTTGCCGGAGAAGTACCATGGCTTAAAGGATACTGAGCTTAAGTACAGGAAGAGGTACCTGGACTTAATAGTGAATCCTGAATCAGCCAAGACATTCAGGAAAAGGATAGCTTTACTGAAAGCGGTAAGGGAATTCCTGGACAAAAAAGGATTCTTAGAAGTTGAAACACCTATACTACACCCAATATATGGAGGCGCAGCGGCCAAGCCTTTCACAACTTTTCATAACGAGCTCAAGATGAACTTGTACTTAAGGATAAGCCCTGAGCTATACCTGAAAAGGCTAATCGTCGGCGGTTTTAACAAAGTATACGATATTAACAAGAATTTCAGGAATGAAGGAATAGACACAACTCACAACCCTGAATTTACAATGCTTGAGCTTTACGAAGCTTACAAAGATTACAATGATATGATGAAGCTAACCGAGGAAATGTATGAGTACGTAGCAAAAAAGGTTAACGGGACAACGAAGTCAGTGTTTAAAGGAAAGGAGATTGACTTCAAAGCGCCGTGGCCGAGGGTGAAGATGCTTGACAGCATAAAAGAACACGCAGGGATAGACGCTGGCGGAATGAGTGTGGAAGAGCTTAAAAAATTTGCACTTTCTAAAGGAGTAGAGTTTGACGCAGAACATTCATGGGGGAACTATGTCCAGGCAATATTCGAGCATTTCTGCGAGGACAAGTACGAGCAGCCCACATTCATAATGGATCATCCCAAAGAAACAACTCCTCTCTGCAAGGCTCACAGGGAAGACCCAAGGCTAATCGAGAGGTTTGAGCCTTTCTGCATGGGAATGGAACTAGGAAATGCTTACTCAGAGCTTAATAATCCAATGATACAGAGAAAGCTACTGGAAGACCAGGCAAGGCAATTAAAAGCAGGAAACGAAGAGGCAAACCCGTTAGATGAAGACTTTATAGAAGCAATAGAGCAAGGAATGCCCCCGACAGGCGGTCTTGGAATAGGGATTGACAGGATGGCAATGCTATTGCTTGGCAAGGAATCCCTTAGAGACGTGATATTCTTCCCAACTATGAAGCCAGAAAAATAGCAAATTATATAAAAAAAGAAATTAAGGTAATAGCGTTTTAATGCTTTACCACACAAACAACCTCCAAGGAACTATAAACAGGCTTTATTCTGAGAAGCAGTACAGGCCAACAAGTGTAGCTGTATTAGCAGATTATGATGGTAGGCTTCTCAACGTTAAGTCAAGGCATGGCTCATGGCACCTCCCCCAAGGCTTCATAGAGGAAGGAGAAACAGTAGAAGAAGCATTTATCCGGGAATTAGAGGAAGAATTAGGCATAGACTCCCTGCTTGAAACGAGCAACATAAAAATAATGCCCTTTTATTCTTTAGCTGAAAAGAGTGGAAGGCTCAGAAACGGCTTTGAAAAGGGAAAAGCTTATTTCTTTGTTACCGGAAATTATACTGGGCTTCATTCTTTTTCGCTGCAACCAGAAGAAATCTCAGGCGTTGCATGGAGAAAACCAGAGGTTGTAGTAAAAGATTATATGATTAGAAATTCAACTGACAAGGCAAAGGCGATTTCAGAAATTCTCATGCCTGAAAACAAGGTCATCCTTCCAAATTTCAGCAGAGAATTAATTCCTGACGAGGATTTAGGGGAAATTATTTATTATAAGAACGGTTTCTGTTGAATGAATGATATTAATAGACGGTTCCCTGGATGAAGGAGGTGGAGCAATTCTAAGGCAGTCCCTGGCATTAAGCATTATGACTGGGAAACCATTCAGGATTACTAATATTAGAAAGAAAAGGCCAAAGCCAGGCCTCAAAGCGCAGCATCTCAAGAGTGTTGAGCTCGCACGAATAGTATGCGATGCCAAGGTAACTGGGGCGTCCATAGGCTCTGATGAACTAGAGTTCTTTCCAGGAGAAATAAAAAATGCAAAGGCAAATGTTAACATTGGGACTGCAGGCTCTATCACACTGGCGTTGCAAAGCGTTTTCATCCCAATGGTTTTCAGTGGCAAGTCCTTTAACTTAAAGATTACAGGTGGAACAGATGTAAAGTGGAGCCCACAAATAGACTATTTCAAAAATGTTTTTTCGAGCTTTTTTTCCGGGTACGCAGACATAAATATTAAAGTCCTAAGAAAAGGGTATTACCCAAAAGGAAATGGATTTGTTGATATTAGTGTAAAGAGCAAGGCTAACATAAAAGACGCAAAGCCCTTAATGCTTGATAATGCAGGAAGCCTAATTGGAATCAAAGGACATTGCCACGCTTCAAAAGACTTAGAAAGAAGGCAAGCAAGCGAGAAATTACGGGGTTCAGCGCAAATTCTCTTGTCTGACCTCCATAAGGACATTGACATTGTCAGTGCATACTACGAAAGCGACAGCACAGGCGGAGGCATAACCTTGTATGGGCTTCTAAGCTGCGGAAAAGAAATTCCTTGCAGGATCGGAAGCAGCGCGCTATTAGACAAGGATTTAGACGAGGAAAAAACCGTGGAGGAAGCTGTCTCTTTTTTCAAGAAAAACATTTTAAGAAACGCCGCGTGCGACTCTTATCTTGCAGACCAATTAATAACATTAATGGCGTTTACAGGAGGCATTATTAAAACCAGTACAATTACAAGGCATGTTAAAGGCAATATTCGTGTAGCTGAATCATTCACAGAAACCAAGTTTGACGTGAATGAAGAAAAAAGCATTATTACCGCTACCTAAACTGGCTAAGCCTTATCTCTTCGTATAACTCCCGTAATTCTTTGTAGAACTTCTTCTTCTGCTCCTGAGAAAGGCTCATACCTGCAAATTCATTCCTTAGCTCGTTATAAAGTAACTTGGCGTCAGATATATCTTTCTCAGCTATTAGCTCTTTGCAGTCATCAATTTTTTGCTGCAAATCATCAGGGCTCTCTGGCACAGGGGTTTCATCTAGTATTGGCTGGTTGAATGGATTATCATCACTTGGTCTTGGCTCTTCATGGCCTTGCTCTCCTAAGAAATCTGTTTCATCTAAAGCCGTATCCTGCTCTTTTGGAGCTGAAGCTTCATGCATATTCACAGACTTTTCTTCTAGGTAAGCCTGAATCCTTTTTTGCTGTTCAATAAGGGTTTGTATGCTCTTTTCCTTTTCATGAAGCACATTTTCTTTTTGTCTTAGGTTGCTGAGAAGCTCTTCGCTTTTCTTCTGCAATTCTTCCAGGTCTTTTCCTGATTTCCTAGTTTTTTCATCAAGCTTTTTCTTAGTTTCTGAGAATTTTTTCTGTTCTTTAGCAAGCTTTTCTTTCTCTGCTGCGGTCTGGGCCTTCAAGTCCGCAAACTCTTTCTTGTACCTTGCTACCTCTCCCTGCAATTCCTCTTTTTCTTGCTTTAGCTTCGTCACGTCTTTCCCAATCTTAAGCTTAGCATCCTCATCTCCCTTGATTGAATTTCGGAGCTGTTTCTGCTCGTTTTTCAGCTGCTGAACCACTTTCTTTTGTGACTCGATGCTCTCCTTTAATTTTTTATCCTTCTCCTTATAAGATTGTGTTGCTTTCTCTTTCTTTTCTTGGAGCTTGACTATCTGTTTTTCTAAGGATTCTTTTTTCCTTTGGAGAGCGCTTATCTCGCGCTTGGACGGCTCTTCCACGGACTTCTTCTTTTCTGGTTGCACCTTTGGCTTTTCCTGGGCAGGAGTTTTCTTTTGTTTTTTTCCCTGCTGCCTTTTCTTTACATTTTTCTTCAGATCTTCCATGGCATTATCCATTTCCTTGCGAGCAAGTGCCATTTTCTGCTCGACATCTGTCTTTGGAGCGCTCTCAGCAACTTCTTTCTTTTGTTTTTGCTTGGACTTCTTCTTTTTTGGCTGTTTCTGCTGCTTTACAACCGGACGCTCCTCAACCGGAGATAAGAATTCATCATTTTCAAATTTTTGTTCAGGTAACGGGCTCTCTGGAAGCTTACCCGTCCAATCATCTTCTTTCACGGGCTGAGATTCACCTTGCGGCTGCTCCTTTGCCGTCTCTTCCATGAAAGGACTCGCAGCCGGCGCAGCAGGATTTTCTTCTTCACCCATTCCCAGAGCAGACCTTAGTTCTTTTAGCTCTTCTTCGCTAAGGCCTTTAGGCTCACTGCCTAGATTAGGCTCTGCCTGCTCCTTGTTAGTATCTCCAAATGAAGGAAGCTCAAAATCCACGTTAGGCTCTTGGGATTCATCAGGAAAAGCATTTTCGTTAGGATTGCCTGGCTCGGACTCGGTTTCTGGGCTAGCATCATCCTTAGAAAATAAAGTTGAGAAAAACCCTTTTTTCTTCCCCGCCTTCGCTCGGCCACTTTCAGCTGGAACATATTCCTGCTTTTTCGGCAAGTTAGGCGGCTTTGGCGGAATCACATCAGACAAAACTTATCACCCTCTTTTTATATAGTCCCTTAGTACAGATATAAAAAACTTTGTTACCGCTCGAAAATGGATAATTTTTATTATTCGCATTTTAATAGGAAGTTTTTTATACTGATTTTTTTAATTATTGATAATGAACCTCCGTGAAAGAGAAGCAAGCAGGCATGAAAAGGAAGAGCAAATACGCGTGATAATTGAAAGGTACAATAACTTAGAACTCGCATTCAGGGATGTTGAAAAGGCATGCAGCGATCGCAACCGACAAGTACAAATCTCTGGAGACTTGATTTTTGCCGATATGAAAAGTGTTAGGGAAATGCTTGACAGAATAATGTTTCTAATGGATAAGCTAGAAAAAGAAAGAGTTTCTTTATCGAAAGAGTTTAAGAAAATAATTAAGATAGACGCCCAGAAAAGACTTGAAAGAAGGGTTGACCAGCTCAAGTACGAGGAATACATTTCCAAGGATGAATTGTACCGGCTCCTGGAAAGGTATAAGAAGAACTAGGCTTTTTCTTTTTTCAGGGCGACGTTTAATGATTTGATTGCGACTTCTATTTGCTTAAGATCAGGTTGCCTCGTGGTAAGCCTTTGGAACTGGAGTCCTGGCCACATAATAATCCTGACAAGGACGTTTTTGTAATAGTATTTTCCGCCTAGTCTTATTATCTCGTAAGAGAACCCTGCTATCACAGGGAGTAATAGTATTCTGAAAAGGTAGTTCTGCCAAAATTCAAGTGTAGGGATGAGCATGTAAAAGAAAATGCTCACAAAGAAAACCAGTATTATGAAAGTAGTGCCGCACCTCGGATGAATAACAGAGAACCCGGCTGCGTTCTTAGGCGTGAGCTTCTTCCCGGATTCGTAACAGCTTACTGCTTTGTGCTCAGCACCATGGTACCTGAACAGTGTCTTGATGTCAGGCATCAGAGATATAAGGTATATGTACCCTGCAAGTATGAACACTTTGAATAACGCGTCTAATACATTTATGGTTGCAGAGGTTGTTTCAAAAAATCCTGATACGGTATTAGCAAGGAACCACGGTAACAACTTGAACAATGCCAGAGCAAATACGATCGATAATATTATCGTAAAAACAATTTCTTTCTTGGAAAGCTTTTCGTCCTCGTCATCCGTTGATTCGTTAGAAGACCATGTCAGCTCTTTCATTCCTTGTATCATTAATTCAAAGAGCATGAATATTCCTCTTATGAACGGCAAGCCCAGTATTTTATACTTATCAGTAATTGACACGAACTTCCGGGTTTTTGTCTTTATCTTCCCGTCTTTTTTCCTGACAGAAGTGGCAATATAGTTCTTTGAGCGCATCATCACGCCATTCATAACCGCTTGCCCGCCAATCCTAAGCTCCCCCATGCGAGACAGGACTATAAGGTTCATTTATATAGTTTTTCAAAACTTTTATTAAACAATAACTATCATCCTATTGATATGGGTGTATTAGTTGCATGCCTTACAACGGGCAAAGGAACATGGGGCGCTGTCTCGGAACTGATGAGGAGCGCTGAATGGACGAAGATATTTATAGTTACGAATAAGTTTGGAAAAGAAAAATTTTCGCATCAAAAGCCTTTTGAGTTCATAGAGATCAACCCTGATGGTTCCCTGGAAGAAATAAGGGATTCTGTAGTTCAGGGTTTGAAAGGTAAAATCCTGGATACGGAAGCAGGGCTGAACATGGAGAGCGGAACCGGGAAGGAGCATATGGCCGTGCTTTCCGCTTTGCTAAAGCTAGGGTTGGGTGTGAGGATTGTTTCAAGCGAAGGCGGGACTCTAAGAGAACTATAGATTAATCTTTTTTTTCCTTGAGGTACAACCTGAATATTTTCTGCTGCCTGCCAAGCTTTCTTAAGACTTGTTTTTCTATCTCGTTCAA
>SLQZ01000008.1 GCA_007131205.1 Candidatus Woesearchaeota archaeon
AGTTCGCGTTCTTTTAATTCTTCTTCGTTGATCATGCCTAAGTATTCGTATTTTAGGCTAGGAATTTCTTTTCTGGCGTATTTTTTCATTATGGTTTCAAATGTGTTTGCGTATTCCTGTATCTTGCTTTCATTTCCTTGTTTTATTATAACAAAGTCATTTCCTTTTTCCATGAACAGGGTTGCGTACGCCGTTGTTCTGTGTTCTAATTCCATTATTATCGCTGCGTATTTGTCTTTTGCCCCGGAATTAAGTATGTAGTCGTCTATTGTGCCTTCTTTGTGTATCGCGCTTGATGGGTATCTTATTATGAATGCGTGTTTCTTTGCCATTTTTCAGGGGAACAAAAAAACCTTTTTAAAGTTTTCGTTATTATTTAGTAGTTAATTTATTTAAGGGCAAGATTTATAAGGCTCCTGCTCCCCTCTAAGAAATAGGTGATTTAGATGGCTGATGAAAAAATCAAAGAAGAACAACTTGAAGATATTGCAATCGAAGAAGTTGCGTACGGAAACATGCACGCTCTAAACGTTCTTATAGACTTGCTCATAGAGAAAGGCGTTATTAACGAGCAGGAATTCAGGGATAAGCTTAACGAAGAAGTAGAGGAAAGCCCTGAGCTTGACGAAGTAAACATAGAAGGAAATTTGAAGTAGTACCTTAGCTTTTCTTTTTTGGGTCGTATAATCCTTCAGTGCTGGAGCCTAAGAATACGGCTTTCATGATGGTAGGACTTGCTTTGCTTAGTTCCCTGATCATTTTTGGGGTGAGCAATTCGTAGTGCCTGGTTTTCAGTAATCCTTCTTCTACGAATTCTAGGTCTTCAGGAGTTGTTCTCCAGTTCGAAGAGTTATATTTTTTTAGGTTGAAAGTCTTGCTGTATGATCTCAGAGTTTTTTCCCCTAAAGTGTTGAAATACACATCAAAGTAGGACATGACTAGTTCCCTTAAATTCTTATAGACAGGTTCTCTGTACCGTAAAGCTGTAGTATTAGACTTAGCTATTGCTCCCCAGTGATTGTTTCTCGTAAAAGGCGCTACGACATGATCGTCATCGTTGACAGCCACTAAGTCGAGTAATAAAGGTTCTTCGTTGTGGTATTCAAGGATGGCTGCTGCAAGTATAGCTCCTTCGAAACAATGCGCTTTTCCTTCTTTTAACACATACCTCGGAGACCTGCATTCATAGCCGCTGTCGTACCCTAGGCTATCAATAAAATCTTGTATTTTTTCTGGGGTGTTTAGTTTTTCAAGCAACTTTTTTTCTTTTTTATTCCACTCTACCATTTTGCTGTTCTTCCGGTAAGAATGAGTTTTATTAAAAATGTTATGCCTCTTCCGGAATAATCCACAAGACACTTCGTAAAACTTTCGTCGACGACAAAACTCGCACTGGACAACTGTACCAGAAAGCTTTTTTTAAGTATTCTTTTTTCTTCCCTTTCTATGTTCATAGAAAAAAACGGGAGAATCCTCGACACGAAAAAGCTTGAAAGAGAGCAACTGCTCCTAAAGAAAGCCCTGCAATACGAGTTCCACGAAATACTTTCAAGGCATGGCTTCAAAAAAACAGGCAAAAATTACGTGAACAGGGAACTCCTCCTCGAATGCATTATAGCTATCAATAAACAGCAATATTTATAAAAAAAACGCTATTACGAAGCAATATGGATGAGCCGGTCATACAGACTTGCTCTTGCCGGGTGAAGGAATACTTCTTCTCCCAATACTGACAGGAGGAATTTAGAATGGCGAGAATGCATTCAAGAGCAAAAGGAAAAAGCGGCAGCACTAAGCCAAGCAAGAAATCAGTGCCCGCATGGGTACAGTATAAGCCCAAAGAAGTGGAGTTGCTGGTAACAAAGTACGCTAAGGAAGGTAAGACAGCGTCCCAAATTGGAATATTCCTGAGGGATGAGTATGGTATACCTGACGTAAAATTGATAACAGGGAAGTCTGTAACAAAGATACTAGCTGATAAAAACGCGGCACCTGAGATACCTGAAGACTTATCCGCGCTTATCAGGAAAGCAGTCCTTATTAAGAAGCATTTAGAGGAAAAAAAGAAGGACTTGACTGCGAAGCGAGGCCTTCAGTTGACAGAGTCCAAGATTAGGCGGCTCACAAAGTATTACAAGAATTCCGGGAAACTGCCAAAAGGCTGGAAGTACGACCCAGAGAAGATCAAGTTATACGTAGAATAACTTCTTTTTTTCAATCTTTTTTTTATTCAAAATAAAAAATAATAAACATATTTCTCTTTTGCCTGCTTCAAGAATCAGTAGCTTCTTCTCTTTGAGTAGCAGTCCCTGCAGAATACGTCCCTGCCTTCCCTTGGCTTGAACGGAACTTCGCATTCCTGTTTGCATTCAGCGCAAATTGCTTTATGCATTTCTCTAGGCCCGAAGTTTCCCCTGAAACCCCTGCCTTCATTACGGTCTCTCATACTATCTTCCTCCAAAATTGGTTTAAAGCATATTAGAAGCCTTGCTAGGAGTCTTCCTATGCCTATAGTTTCGAGAATAAGCCTTGTTTATATAGTTTGTCATGTTAAGAGCGGAAAAGCGCTCCTGCCGGGATTCGAACCCGGGTCGCGGCCTCGAGAGGGCCGCATGATTGGCCGGACTACACTACAGGAGCATGCTTTTTGTGGACATTTGGCTCTTTTTTAAATTATTCCATCAAAAACAATATTCTTCTATATGGTAAATAATTGTGTTTTGGGAAAAAATTATATAAGATTAAAACAAGCACGTACATAAAATGATGTCTAACGTTTTATGCGCAACCTGTGGAAAGGGAATACCTGTTAATCAAGCCATATTCTTCGGTGGCAAGCCTTACTGCAGCGAGAATTGCAAGGCAGAATCCTTAAGGCTGAGAGTTTAACTGTTTAGGGATTCAATCGAAGGCTGTACGAATACTCAGAGTACAGTCTGGTTTTGGTACAGCTTTTCTAAAAAGATGTGGGCCCGACGGGATTTGAACCCGCAACCTTTCGGTTAAGAGCCGAATGCTCTAGCCGGTTGAGCTACGGGCCCAGTAATGCTTTTGTTGGTCTTGACTTGTTTTAAAACATTTCTGTTTATCACCGGATTATTTCCGTTTTTTTAATGGATAAATTTATTATGGGGCGTTCACATTCTTAGCTTTATGATTACAAACACGAATAAGAAGAGCGATTTGTCAGCATTCGCCGAGGGATTTTTTGACCATATCAGGAACGCGTCTCCTGAGCTCTACGCAGACCTTGAAAGAGAAATAGGCGGCTTTGAGCTCAAAAAGCCGTCAGATGTTGCGAGGACTGTTACAAAGGCAATGGCGATTCTTGACAGCATAAAAGATAGCTATGATTCTAGCAAGTCCAACAACGAGTTGTTTGGCGCTGAGCTTTCAGATATTGTAAATAATATGTCTGAGGAGCAGACTGATTACCTTAGAAATGTTGTATATTCCTTGCTTATCCCGGAGAGCTCTTCTAGGTATATGCGGAAGATAAGCGAGGGCGCCCTGGACTATGCCATTGAGTCTATCCTCGATGACTACAGAAAAAAATAGTTGTCCTTCACTACCAGTTACGGGTTAACCTTAAAAATAAGCTTATAAGCCATAATACACTTCCCAAAACTTTAATTCTAAAAATATACAATTAACCCTAACAGAATTTATAAACAAAAGGCTTGCAATAAGAAACATGTCTCAGATAAGCTACAGCGCAAAGATAAACAGCAAGGAACTAACAAGCTTTTTCGATGAAGAAAGCGACGAAGAATAAAGATTTATGCTTCCTCAACACGCCCTTTCTTCAAAAGCAGGCTTGCCACGCTACCAGGAAGCTCTGCCTCTTCGCCTTTCTTGAAAGGACCGTAAATTTCCTTATCAAAACCCACGAACTTAGGGGTATCTGCCAGAAACCTGACTTTCCCCGGCTTATCCTGCCCAGAATCCATTTTCTTCTCAGCAACTGATTGCTGTGGCTGATTCGCCCTTAGCTGCTCCTTATCCTCTGTGAAGCCTTTAGGAGCTTCCCCATTAATAACTTTCAACAAGACTTCTTCCTTGTACTTTGTGAGAAGCCCCACAGCATCATTAAACAAGTCCTCCTCAACCCCCAAAAAGCTGCTCGTATCAATCAACTCAGTTCCAGTCCTAACCTTGTTCAGGGCCAGCCCCAAAACCTTTTTTTCTCGTATCTCATACAACTCTTTCAGTATCTTCCTTACATTCTTAAGCTGAATCCGAATTTTCTCCTTCTCCCCAACAGAAAAAGAAGCCTTCTCCAACATCCCCTCTTTCTCCTTCAAATAAGAAACCACATCCTCAAAAAAGCCCTTATCCAATACTTGAAGCTCATTCCTGGCTTTCTCCCTTCTCAATAAATCAAACAAAGTCTCGTACGTAACCCTAACTTCCCCCATACTCTAAGAGAACAAGCACGGCGTATATAAAGATTATGAAAAAAAGAAAAAAAAGAACTAATTCACTTCTTTCCCCACGCGGTTATTCCAAGCAGGATAAGGTATATCAGATATCCCACAAAAGGAATAAGCATAAGCAAAGGCCACCACCCAGGCCTTCCTGCACGCTCAAAGATCTTCCAAAGCCAAATAACATTAAAAACAAGCAAGGTAAGAATCGCCAGGAAACTTATTATCCAGCCAAGAATCGGAATCCAAATAAATACAAACGGCGTTATCAAAAGCAGGACTGGCCACCAATGCATCCTTGCCATGTTAGCGAACAAAACAAGGTTAGCAACCGGAATAAAAGCTAGCCACCCATTAGGAGTCTTAATCCTATTGGCGATAGTCATATAAGCAAAGCCTTGATAAATCCAAATAGCCAAAAAAACAATGTTAAAACCAGCAATCATCGCCCCTGACAAAAAACCTAGTCCCATTAACTCCGTCAGATTAACCTCCAAGCCAACCGTCTGGCCTGGTACCTGCAGTCCAAAAACCATTTTACAACACCCCCAAACACACCTTTTTTAAGCAGATAGCGAATCCTAATTTAAAAAGTTTTTTATAAATAAAAATTTATAGATAAAAAAAGCCTTTAAATAATCGTCTAAAATGCCTGAAACGATAACTTTGCTAATATTTGCGATTGCTTTGTCTGCTTTTTTTAGCGGCACCGAAGTAGCCATACTTAGCACTAGCAAGGTAAAGGCAAGGCAGTTAGTCGATGAGAAAAGAGTAAACGCGAAATACCTTTTACGGCTAAAGGAAATGCCTAACAGAGCACTAATAACAATTCTCATAGGGAACAATGTGATGAACGTAGCTTCCTCTGCCCTGGCTACACAGCTCGCCTTGCAAGCATTTCAGGATTCAGCGATAGCAATAGTAACTGGTATAATGACTTTTGTAATACTTACTTTTGGGGAGATTACCCCGAAGACTCTCTCTATGAAATACTCTGTAAGGATATCTTTGTTTGTGTCTCCTATAATTTATTACTTAATGCTTATTCTTAGCCCTGTTGTATCTGTTTTCATGGTTATAAGCAACATGGTCAACAAAATCGGGCCTGAGATAAAGCACCCTTTGATTACTGAGCGTGACATAAAATACTTGGCAACCATCGGCGAAGAAGAGGGCATTATTAAGCATGAAGAGAAAGAAATTATAGAGAAAGCATTCAAGCTAGATGATATTCCTGTAAACAAAATTATGACTCCTCTAAAAGAAGTGTTTGCCCTTGAATGGGACACACCTATAAAAGAATGTGTTAGCAAGATAATAAAAGAAAAGTACTCAAGAATTCCAATATACGAAAAAAATCTTAGCAATATTAGGGGAATAGTGCATGCCAGTGACTTGATAGTTATGCTCCACCACAAGAAAGAGAATAAGCTAAAACATTTTATGACGCCAACAGCATTCCTTAAAGGAGAAGAAAAAGCTGATAAGGCCTTGAAAGCAATGCGCCTAAAAAACGTGCACCTAGCAGTTATAACAAAGAATGAGAGGGCTATCGGAATAGTAACCATGGAAGATATACTTGAGGAATTAGTAGGCGAAATTTTCGATGAATCTGACTACGTTGACTCGTTAATAAAAGAGGTATCTCCGGACGAGTATATTGTTCAAGGCATGACTTACCTAAGGACGCTAAACAAGACTATCCATACAAAGTTCCCGGTGAAGAAAGAATTTGTAACAATACAAAAATACTTAAAAGAAAAAAATATCCTTGTGAGAATAGGCGCGGCCTATAACCTGAAAGCCCAGGGATTAAAAATAACTATAACGAAAACAGATGGATCAAAAATTGACGAGGTCAAAATAGAGAAGAAAAAATGGAAATAAAAAAAGCCTACGAAAAACTGCTTTCTTCAGAAGAATACAAGAGCTTCAGGAAAAACGAAAAAAAGTCTTACCTGACGCACGCGGCACTGATAACAGAAGCCAACAAGAAAGACGGCTGGGAATTCGGATTTTACAACAAAGAAACAGATAGAATCACAACCTTTACCACAAACCCCTTGAAAAGACAGCCTGAAGACCAAGCATTCAAACAAGAAGGTTCAACGATAAAAAAGCTTGACTTAGAAAAAATTAATACGACTTACAAAGAAATAACTATCTTGGCAGAGCAGTACAGGAATAAAAACTATCCTTCGGAGCAAGTCATAAAAATCATAGCAATACTCCAACACCTACACAAGCAGCTATGGAATATAACACTCATCACGAAGAGCTTTAGCATAATAAACCTGAAGATAGACGCGAAAACCAAAGAATTGCTTAGCGCTTCCAAGAGCTCAATCATGGACTTAGGTCTTGATAAATTCTAAAAAATAAAATAATTAGAAATAAATATTTATTTTATGTCTTCAACCTTTATATTGAAAACAAGATCTTTTCCGGCTAAAGGATGATTGAAATCAATCATAACAGACTTATCCTTAACCTCGCTAACCATTACTGGTAGTGCTTGGCCTTCAGGCGTCTGCATCTGCAAGACCATTCCTTTCTTAGCATCAATATCGCCAAGCTTCTCCTTAGGAACTTCTCTGAACAAGTCATCTCTCCTATCCCCGTAAGCATCTTTGCTGTTAATCTTGAATTCCTTTTCTTCTCCCTTTTTCATTCCTATGACTGCATTGTCAAAGCCTTTTATGACCATGCCGCTTCCTGCTTCAAACTCCAAAGGCTCCCTGCCCTTAGAACTGTCAAACATAGTACCATCCTCGAGCTTTCCTTCGTAGTGGACTTTGACCTTGCTTCCTTTCTTCACTTCACTCATTTTTTATCAACCCCCTTCGTCAATAGTACTGAAAAGGCTTTTATAAAAGTTTCCCCTTAGAATTCATAATCGGCCATACTTGATATATGACTCGATGTCTTCGTCGTCAAGTTCTATGTCATCTTTTCTTTTCTTCTTTTTTCTTTTGTCTACGTGAATCGTGAATCTCTCTGTGAACTCCTGCTTCTTAGTGAGCAAGTGCTTTGCATAGCCAAGGCCAACAAATAAGCCTACTAGGTGTGCTGCGTGTGCGATATTAGGCCCGAATATTCCGAAGCCCAGCAAGCCAAGCGCGTCTATTAGCACAAGCAAAATTCCTAGTGTTCTCATGCTCATTGGTATGACAAAGAAAAGCAGCACTTGAAGGTTAGGCATTAAAAGCACAATTATCCCAATTAAGCCCATTATAGCGCCGCTTGCCCCTAGCGCTGCAGGGTAGATGAATGACCCTACTATGCTTGCAAGTATCCCTGCAGCAAAGTAAATGCCTAGGAACCTCTTTGTTCCTATTTTGGCTTCTACTAAGCTTCCAAATATGAAGAGCACATACATGTTAAACAAAAGGTGCATGGGGCTTCCATGCAAGAACATGCTTGTTATAATCCTCCAAGGCTCAGAAAATAAGGAGCCTTGTGTCAGCATAAGCATTTCTGTGAATCCTTCAACGCTCATTTGAACTAAGAATAGGATTATGTTAATCAAGAACAAAGCCAGTACCGCGCCTATGCCTCTTCCATTCATAAATGCCTGGAAAACTCGAAGAATTTTTAAAATTAGTCATTTTAACATAGCTGTTAATGGAGAAAAAAGTAACTCTCGTCCTTGGATCTGGAGGAGCGCGCGGTTTAGCCCACATAGGGGTAATCAAGGTTCTCGAGGAGAATGGTATAAAGCCACAGAGGGTAATAGGCTCAAGCATGGGAGCCTTAGTAGGTGCTTTGTATGCTGATGGCAGGACTGCTGCTGAACTTGAAGAAATAGTCCTGAATACAAGCTTGATGAGCTTTTTTGAAATCAAATTCTATGAAGGCCACTTATTGGATGGTGAAAAAATAAAGAGATTCCTTTCTAAACATCTTAAAGCCAAGAATTTCGAGGAATTAAAAATTCCTTTGACTGTTACTTCCCTGGATGTCAATACTGGCAGAAGACTAAGGATAAGCAAAGGCCCCATAGCTGAAGGAGTTATTCCTTCAATAAGCCTTCCAGGTCTTTTAAAGCCTTATAAGAAAGGAGACTCTTATCTTATAGATGCGGGAATAATAAATCCCTTACCAATTAATCTTACAAAGAAAGGAAGGTTAGTGATAGGCGTGAACGTTGCTCCTGAGCTAAAAAGTGTTGATGAGAACAGCACACTTGTAGAGACAGTGCTTAAGGCTGTTTACACAGTCCAGGATATTCATTCTGGGAAAAGAAGGCCGAGGAAGGACAGGGACGTGGTTATAATTAAGCCTTCTCTTGGTTCAAGGAGGATACTCGACTTTAGGAACCAGAAACAGATAATAAAGGCAGGAGAAGTAGCTGCACGAGAAAAAATTGGTGAAATACTAGCGTTGCTTCAGAAATAGCATTTCTACCATAACAATCTTTAAATAATGCTGGGAAGCCTTAAAATTCCATGCCTGAAAAAACCACTAAGTGGATTATTGTTACAGGCGGGGTTATCTCAACCTTGGGAAAAGGCATCGTTGCCGGTTCCCTTGGAGCTCTTCTTAAGATGCGAGGGTATAAGGTTACCGCTGTAAAAATAGACCCGTATATCAACGTGGATGCTGGTACTATGCGTCCAACTGAGCATGGCGAGGTCTTTGTTACTTTTGACGGCGGTGAAACAGACCAGGATATTGGGAATTATGAAAGGTTCCTGGATGAGAACATACCTAAGAATCACAATATTACTACAGGCCAAGTCTACTTGGAGGTCATTAAGAGGGAGCGAAACCTTGAATATGACGGGAAGTGCGTTGAAGTCATTCCCCACATCCCGTTAGAAGTCCAGCGCAGATTAAGAAAAGCCGCGGATGATACACAAGCAGATTATGTGATTGTGGAAATAGGAGGTACAATTGGCGACTACCAGAACGTCTTGTTCCTTGAAGCTGTAAGAACTATGCGCTTGAAAGGAGAGCCAATGATTTTTGCGCATGTTACATACCTTCCAATTCCTAGGACTGCAGGCGAGATGAAAAGCAAGCCTGCACAGCATTCCCTGCGCGCGTTGAATGCTAATGGTATACAAGCTGATTTCGTGATTGCGAGGTCTGATGAGCCTATAGATGAAGTGAGAAAAGAAAAGATTTCTGTTTTCGGCAATGTAAAAAAGGAGCACGTGATTAGTTGCCAAGACCTGGAAAGCATTTACGACGTGCCTCTATTGCTGCAAGAGCAGAAATTCGATGAGCTAGTTGTAAATTCTTTCCATGAGTCTCCTAAGCCTCTTGGAAAAAAGTTTTCTGATTGGAAGGCTTTGGCTGCAAAGTCAAGGAATGGTGGGAAAGAAGTAAAAATTGGTGTTATCGGAAAATATTTTAACAGCGGTGATTTCACGCTTGAAGATTCTTATATATCTGTGATTGAAGCCATTAAGCACGCCGCTTACAATAATGATGTTAAGCCTGTCATCCAGTGGATTAATTCGTTGGAATACGAGAAAAGCCCTGAAAAGCTTGAAGGGCTTAAAGAGTATGATGCCTTGATAATCCCTGGGGGGTTTGGTAAGACAGGTGTTGAAGGAAAAATAAGTGCTATCAAGTACGCAAGAGAAGAAAATATTCCTTTCCTCGGATTGTGTTACGGGTTGCAGCTCGCAGTGATTGAGCACGCGCGTAACGTGATAAATATTAAAGATGCTAACAGCGCAGAAATTGATATGTCTTCAGACGATTTAGTGATTGATGTTCTCCCAGAACAAAAGAAGAACTTGGAAGCTAAGAATTATGGCGCTTCAATGCGTCTTGGCAATTACGAGGCAGTCCTTAAAAAGGGCACAAGAACATTTAATTTGTACGGAGAAGAAAAGATTTTTGAGAGGCACAGGCATCGCTACGAAGTAAACCCTGAGTACAAGGAGAAGCTGGAAAAGAAAGGCTTGGTTTTCTCAGGTCTTAGCCCTGAGGGGAAGCTTGTTGAGTTCATAGAGAGAAGCGACCACCCGTTTTTCATTGCCACCCAAGCACATCCTGAGTTTACCTCGCGACCCTTAAATCCTAATCCTTTGTTTGATGGATTAGTCAAGGCCGCTTTGAAAAAATGAGTTCTCAACCCGAAGTAGGAATTGGAGTTATTGTTATTCATGAAGGTAAAGTTCTTTTGGGCAGGAGAAAGAATGCTCATGGGGAAGGCACCTGGAGTTTTCCTGGTGGAAAGCTTGAATTCGGCGAAGAAATCTTTGATTGTGCAAAGCGCGAAGTCCTGGAAGAGACCGGCTTGAAAATAAAAGATCTTTTCCTCGGCCCGTATACCAATGATTTTTTTGAGAAAGAATCCAGGCATTTCATTACTATTTTCGTTATCGCTAAGTCAGAAGGCGGAAAGCCGCTAATCCTGGAACCTGGGAAATGCGAGGCATGGGTGTGGTTTTCATGGGATTCTCTGCCTAGACCTCTGTTCTTGCCAGTTAAAAACCTTCTCAGCCAGGGATTTAGCCCTTTTTCGACGTAACACTGCAGCGCAATCTTTATAAACAGGCCTTTGTTCCTCGTGATTCATGGAAGCCAAGAAGAAATGCATATCTACGAATACTAGGATTACTAATGACCAGGGTTCGACAAGTTTTCTTTGCCCTAGTTGTGGGAAATACGAAATAGTGCGTTCCAGGCACGCAAGGGAAATCGTGGCTAAGTATACTTGTCCGCAGTGTGGCTTTACAGGTCCTAACTAAAGGCATTCTTAATATTTTTGGAGGTAATAATAATGGCTAATGCAATAGTGACGATAAAGATAATGCCTGTATCCCCAGACATAAACTTAGGGGTTGTTGAAGAACAGGCTAAGAAGCATATTGCTGAGTATGCTGGCGAGGGAGATACGAGGACTGAGATTGAGCCTATTGCCTTTGGATTGAAGGCTTTAAAGATTACTTTTGTGATGGATGAGAATCTGGGCAGCCCGGAATCCTTAGAGAAAACATTAACAGGTATTGAAGGTGTTAATTCCGCTGAAACAGTTGATGTAAGAAGGGCGGTGGGTTAAGAGATTATTCTGAAATGCCATATTTTCTTTTTACGGATATTCTTATTCTTTCTATTTCTCCCAAGTACTCTTTTCTGTAGGCCTCAGCAGATATGCCCTTCACTGGCTTGCCAGCAAGTATTTCTCCGTATTCCTTGGAGATTTTCTCCGCTGACTTAAGTATTTTCTTTGTAGGGCTTGAAAGGGAGATGCTTGCTTTCATGCCTGTCCTGTAATCAATATCTGTGTATTCTTTGTTATTATACCTTTTATCCCTTACGTCTTTCGGAGGATTAACAAACTCGCTCGGGTTTCTTTCTTGCAGGCCTTCAACATATGAGCCTTCCGGGACTGAGTAGTTTTCATACATGTTGTATGCTTTATCGCTTTTGCTGAAAATAATGCTTGCACATAAGTTCTTGTTTCTCTGGTTTAGGACTTGGTCCGCGTATCCAACAAAGTTGGTTCCTATTGTTTCAAAATTTGTGTCTTTGAATTTTATTGAGAATCCGGCAGGTACCCTGTACTTCTCGATGTGGTGATCAATCAGTGCGAAAGCAAAGCTCCACATATAATTGCTATAATCCCTGTTCTTAATCATGACTCCCCTGGTTGCAAGCCCTTCACCCAGCATGTCAACGAATTGGCGTGTTTCAATGTCTTTGTCTATTAAGTACCTGTCAATAATGGCTATAGGGGAGTCTTCGTGTTCTTTTGTTTCTCTTGGCAGGTCGTGCCGCATGAGAAGGGTTTCCAAAGCATATCTTGGGTGTTCCAAAAAACTGTAGGGCATCGAGGCTTGAAATTCTTCCCCTGCTTTCAGTCCTTTTACCATGTGCAGGTTTCCCTTTCTTAGCACATCGCCAAGCAATGTTAGGCTGCAGGCAACGCTGTATTCTGCCAGCCTTGGCTCCTGTATAAGCTTTTTTACAGGATTATTCTCAGGAGTAAGGCGTATTCCTTTCTTCTCGTAGAGCTTCCTCGCTTTGTCCAGGATGTGCTTGTAAAATGCTTTATGATGAGGTTGCCCTATTGATAAAATATTGCCCTTGTTAATGTTCTTGTCCAGCTGAAGTGTGCCTCCGCTAAAAGAAAAATTGGTGATGTCGTCCAGCGTTTCCATGAATGGCTTGTTAAGCGTTACTTCATGCTTCCTGCTTTTTTTTCTTTCGTCTTTCCTGGACCTTACGGTCATTGATATCATTCCATTCTCAGAATAAGTGGCCAAATGGCCTTTGCCTTTAGGAATTACTGCTTCCAAGTCTATTATCTTGGAAGTTCCAAACACTTCTCTTGCTATGTCCCGGAAATAATCAATATCAACTTTTTTGCTTTTCCGGTCTGCCTCTAATATATGCTTTGCAAGTGCTGGAGTATCCCTTGGCTTTGTTTCTTTATAGTAAACTTTTTCAACTTCTTCATCTATAATATTGCTTATTTCTTTTGGCTTCCTTATTCCTATGAATGCTTGTGCAAAATCTGTCGGAGAAAAAAATTTGTCCTCTGACTGGAACCCGTACCTGAGAGGTATAAGCCTTTTGTGCTTCATGCCCATTCAAAGAAAGAAACATTCCAGTGTATATAATAATTTCCTTTCTTAACCACTAGAGAATAGTTATTTTAACAATTCTTCGAAAACCATTTCGAATTCTTGGGGTGCTGCATTGGTCCTTATTCCTGTTTCTGAGAAATGAGTCCTGCTTGCCTTCAAGCCCTGGTCGTGCAAAGACTTCAGGATTAATTCAAACTTAGGTGTGCTAGCAGCTTTGAGCTTACTAGCAGTTTCATGTGCGTCGAAGAATCCGAAGCCGCCTACATCTGTTTCCTCAGCCAATGCTTCCAGCAACTTAACTGATTCATTAGAAACAAATCCTTTTTTTGACAATTTCTTGGATTCTTCCCTCATTAAGTGTAGTACGCCTTGATTGTTCAAGTCCCCCATCCATATAGGCCCATAGCTCTCCCCGTTTTCTACGTATTCCTTGTGCATTCCAAGTATTCCGTCTGCTTCCTTCCTAGAATTCCTGGATTCAAAAAAAATACGCATGTAATGGTCCTTGGAATAGCTAACTAAGGGAACAAGTGCTTTCTCATGCTGAGCCCCAACTAACTGGATTTTCCTTATCAAAATCCGTAGCCCGAATTCGTGCATCAAATGATTTTTCAAGGGCTTACCCCAGTACTTGCGCATGCAAGCATCAGGATAAGTACCTGCCAAAGCACTTATATCTGTAGCAGTAACTGCTAAGAACCCCTTATTCCTAACGCTTTGAACAGCTGAATCAAGGAAAGGGTTTGGCGTCCCAAAAGGGTCAATATCAATATAATCAAAATGCTTGTTGTTAAGCAAGAAAATGTTTGCATCCTCATTAAAAACCTTGAACTTATCCTTCCTTGCCTTGCTTAGTTTGTTCAGAGTTATATTAGAAGAAAAATATTTCTTGAAATCCCTTTTCTTGTCATTTATAAGAATTTCCTTGATCTTAGAGGCTTTCAGTTCCTGTACAAGCCTCAAGCCCCTTACACCTGAGCCCTCCAAGGGCAGCCCGATCTTTAATTTATCCTTATTCGCAGTCGCAAGGAATAAAACTGTGAAATCCCTGTTAACTCGCATAACAGGATTATAAAAAACAGGCATCTTGCTGTCAACAATATCCTTCTTCTCAACCCTTGCTTTAGATGAGCCCTCAACAATAACTTCCATGATTATAAGAAGATTCTTTGGCTTATAAAAAATTAATCCTTTTTATTAGAGAGTTTTTTGAAGCTTTCAATCAAGTCCACAACGTACTTTCCTTCATCAAGCTTATATATCAAAGGATGCTTCTTCTTAAAAAGGTTTACGAGGTCAAGCTCGTACTTGCCTGGCTTAAGTATGTTAATGCTTTCAATATCCAGAACTACTGGCAAGTCAGTGTCTATCTCACTACCAATTATATCATAGACATCTTTTTCTATCTGTTCCTTGTCCTTCTTTGTCAGGTCAAAAGCCCTTTGCTGTGCCCTCTCTAATTGTTCCTTCTTAACAAAAAAGAATAATTTTCCCCCGCAATTAGTACACCCCTTAAGAATTGCATCAGAGGCATCTCCGTGCATATGACCGCATTTAACGCATTGATGAGGAATACATACCACCCATTATTAAAAGCACAATGGCTTATCTTTTCTTCTTAGGAACCTTAATCTCTTCAGTTAACAACTGTATCTTGTCAGGATCTTGCTTAATTTCCTTAATAATTTTTGCCGGGCCAATAATCGTAAAACCATACCTGTTCCCGAGAAGCATGTTTATGAACCTCGCACGTAACTTCTTGAAGAAAGAAGCATCCATGTGCGCGCTTCTTACAACGCTCAGCTCTATACCCTTAAAATCCTTGCTTATCTCTTCCATCGTCTTCCTGATAAGCTCAGCTTCCTCATTGCTTTTAAGGCGTCCTTCCATTAAGACTATCTTATTTGCCTTAACCGCTTTTAGCAGCTTGCTTATCCTCTTCTGAGAATCTAAATCTTCAATTTCGCTGTACGGAATGAATTGTAGTGTTAGCATTTTTTTCTCCTATTCTACCAGTTCAAACAACGATTCATAAAAAGTTTCTATGTTCTTGCCGTATTTCGCGCTTATTCCAATAACCTTGTACTGGGGGAAAGCTGCTTGGACTTTTTTCAAGTCCGATTTTTTCATATCTATCTTATTAGCAACAACCAATACAGGTATTTTTCTAGCTTCTAAATTCCCAATAATTGTAATATTAACCTGGCTGTAAGGGTCCTTGGTGGAGTCAAGAACAACAATTACTGTGTCCATGTCATCAAGCCACTTAATCGCGTCAATAACACCCTTCGTAGCCTCCTTAGCCCTATCCTTAGCCTCCTTCTCCTTCATACCAGCCTTCACGAACTCCTCGTAATCAATCTTCGTCGCAATACCAGGAGTATCAACCAAGTTAAAGCCAATCTGCTTACTCCCACTCTTAATAACAATCTGCTCCTTAACCTGAATCTCCCTGGTCTCATGAGAAATATTAGAAACCGAACCCATCTCCTCGCCAAGCCAATCCACACAAATCTTATTAGCAAGCGTCGTCTTACCCCCATTAGGAGGGCCATACAATCCAAGCTTAATCTCCTTCTTCTTCTTAAAGAGACGATTGAAGAACCTCTTAAAAAAGCTCTTAAAAACATTTATCATAAAGAAAACAACCAAGATTATAATATATAAATCTTTTGATTAAACAATTATTCCAAGACACAAATAAAACCGGAAACAGCAGTTCTTATGAAACAGACAAGCCAATCCAAACCCATTGATTCTGATTCCCACTCCAACTCATAGACATACTCGAAGAATCATCACTGCCAACCTTATAAGACGACGCGCTCCTGGAATTCTGCGTGTTCACACCCTGGTCATCAACACCTGATTGCCCAGCGCCCCACCCTGCAACGGTAGCCCCAGAATTCCTCCAATGAACAAAATCAACAATCAAATCACCATCTTCTGAAAGCACGCTTTCACTAATAGGCTCATTCACCCCCGAAACAATAACAGACTCCCTAATAGCGCTGCCTCCGGAAACAGAGCGAGCGAAAACATGAAGCCTCCTATCATCCGTAGCAGTAACATCAACTTCATTTATCCCGGTAGGAGGATTAAACAAAACAAAAGCAAGAGACTCAACATCAGGATACCACAATTCTTCAAGCTTCACCATCTCCTGCCCACCATAACTAACAGAGACACTGGCATCGCCATCGTCTAAATCCTGGAAGTATCCCACAAAAACAATCAACATATCAGAGCCAGAAGGATTATTATGGTTGAACTGAAAACTATTCACCCAGCTCCCGCCAGTATTCTCAATAGTAGTGCTGGTTATCACAGGAGGAGTCTCCGGCGGCTCCCCTGAGCCAGGAGGCACGCCTTCCACATCTCCTGTAACCCAAAACGCTCCAGGATTATCCTGGTTGTTATACTCAGTTTGTATCCATGCTTCGGAACGAGCAATTCTAGATATTCGAAGTTCGTCTATAATTCCCTTGAAAGCCCAACTCGTGCTACTGCTCCATCTCCCTATTCTTTTTACATTGCCTGATGCAATGTTTTGCCCGGAGAAGACAGAACTAGTTGAGGCGCTGACATAATCCCCGTTATGATAATAATACCTTCCTGCACTTCTTACAACTCTTACAGAAACATAATGCCACTCGCCATCTATAAATCCAAGCCCCGAGCTTGAAGAGCCTGCCATCCTAGTATCTCCATTGGCAACCCAAAAGCGGATAACTTCATTATTTCCAACATTAAATACATATCCGGGATCTGAGCCGCTAAGTGCACCACTGCCAAAAATGGCGTTATGCGTCAAATCAGCTTCATCCGTGTTTATCCATGCGCTTATAGTGAAATCATTTGTTCCTAGCTCAAGAGAGCTGCTACTGGGTACATTTATTAGGTCAACGTTAAAATAATTCGCAAATCCTAGTTTTCCATTAACCTGGGTGGGGATAGAAGCCCCTGTACCATGATTGTTATTGCTGGTTGAATCAATATACTCTCCAGAACTACCGCTTCCCTGTTCTGCTAAGTGCCATACTGCTGCATAATTTGAGTCCCAGACGTTGTATCTTCCGTACGTTGAACTGGCTGGTGGCTCGTTTAAGTCTTCGTCCCCGAAGTATATGCGCCAAGTCGTCGGATTCGTTGTTGAAAGGCCTGTGCTGTCAAAGAATAAGGCGCCTGTGCTTGTGGATTTGTCAAAGCCTGATACTTCCCGGGCGACTTGTGTCTCGCCGTCATTCCTTGTTACTCTTATGTCTCCTCCGTCTTCTTTTACGTTTTCCCAGAATTCTTGTGGTGCTAGTGATAAGTCGTAGTACAGGTTAGTGTTTGCGTTTGTTACAAGGGATGGCTCTGTTGTTATCGTGAAATATGTTACTTCTGGTTCAGGGTCTGGATCGGGGTCTGGGTCCGGGTCTGGTTCTTCAAGTGACCAGAACACTGCGTTGTTTGCTTGGTTGTTATACTCAGTTTGTATCCATGATTGCGAGCGTGCTATCCCAGATATTCTTCCTTCTTCCAAGACTCCAAAAAATCTTCTTCGATCTGTCTCGGACATGGCGTGCCATCCGAAGGTTACGCCGATTTCGTCGGTTCCGAGAGATCCGGAACCAAGTTCCTCTCTGTCCAAGTTACCGTTTATGTAGATTCTTTTTGATGTGCCTGTCCAAGTTACGGTAATATAGTGCCAGGTGTTAAGATCTATCCGTTGGTCGCCGTAGGTCCAGGGGTTATCTGTGTTGGAAGTATCATATCTTATTTCTCTCGTGGGAGTGTACCTTATCCCGCCAATGTATCCGCAACAACTGGTTCGCTCGTTGCCGAAAACGGCTGAGTCGCTTATGTCTCCTGCTGAATTTGGTTTCATCCATATTGAGATTGTGTGCGGCCCGTTTAGCTTCAGCGTTTCGTGGTTAGGTACACGTATATTGTCATTTAAGTTGTCGGCAAATAATTGTCCGTATCCAAGTTTTCCTGTGGTTCTGCTTGGAACCAAGTTTGTATTTCCATCGCCTCCGAGTCCATGATGCCCGTACGATGTGCTATCTCTATATTCATTTTGGCTTCCGCTTCCTTGTTCGTCTAAATGCCATACGCCTAGGTAGTGTTCGTCCCATACGTTGTTTCTTCCATACAGGGAGTCTGCTTCTGGTTCTTCTAGTTCAGGGTCTCCGTATGTTATGTTGTATGTAGTTTCTTGTGTTGCTGAGAGGCCTGCGGAGTTGAAGAAGAGGCTTCCTCTTCTTTGATTCCTATCGAAACCGCTTATTTCCCTTGCTAGTTGTGCTCCATTATCAGTTCTGAATATGCGTATGTCTCCTCCGTCTTCTTTTACGTTTTCCCAGAATTCTTGTGGTGCCTGGCTTAAATTGAAGTAAAGGTTGGTGTTTGCGTTTGTTACAAGGTCTGGATTCGTGGTGATTGTGAAATAAAGTACTTCTAGGTCTGGGTCTGGATCAGGGTCTGGGTCGGGTTCTGGCTCTTCTGGAGGTTCAGGTATTTCACCAGTGGGGGTTGTGAGAATTATTTCTCCAACGGTTTGCTTTAGTATAATATTTTCGCCTTTTTGTAATAAATGTGCATTGCCCAGTGTTGTTGGGATTAGGAATACGTATTCTTGTCCCTTGTAATTAATAACTATGTCTGTCCCTCCCCCGCTTGGTCTAGTTGCATTAATCTGGTATTGGGAGCCGTATAGCTCGCTTGGCAGGTAGAACGTCCGATAATAAGTAGGTACAGACATCTGTGCTAGGGAGATCTCATTGTTTACAATGTTCATAAGTTGTTCAACCCTTGCTTCGTTCCTGTCCCTTTCTGCTTCCATCAGGTTATTTTGCAGTACATAAAAGAGCACGCTTGCTATCATTAGCGTAAATGTTATTAGCATAACAAATTCGACTGAAGACTGTGCCTTTCTCTTTAGAATTCCTCTTAACAACATTTTGTCTTTATACCTATTTTTATTTAGTTGACTTTTGTTATGCCTACTACTCCTGAGCCAAGGGACATTATTCTTATTTCATTCATCCCTGGGTTTAGGTTGAGGTTGCAGATGTCGGCTGTGCAATAGCCAGTACTTGTGCTGTTCGTAATTTGAAATCTTGTAACGAAGAAGACTGCTTCTGAGCGGCCTTGTCGGGTATCGTAGGTAAATACTAGGTCTTCGTTATTCGCGATGTATGCACTTCGAATATTTTCGGGGATGTTCACATTTATAGTTGTCCAGGACTCTCTTCCTAAGCTGTACATTTCGTTTGCTCTTCCAATGATTGTGCCGCCTATCTGGTCGAGTTGCCCTGATACTATTTGGTCTGTGGTAAGCCTGGACTGGCTTAGAAAAAGGTAAGATGCTGGTATTATCATTAGCAAGGCTATGCCGATAATAGATAGGAATTCTATAGCGCTTTGGCCTTTCTTTTTTTTCTTGAATTTTGTTCCTGCCATTAAGCCAGCACTCACCTCCACTAAGGATAATAACACTACTATTTTATAAATCTTTTTACGATTTGTTTATCTTGCAAATCCTTCTTAGGGGCTTCAAGCGAAATCTTTAAATACATAGTTCTTTGATTCAGACAAAAGAGAGTTCAAGGATGCTTTAAATGCTAGGCAGAAAAGGTATGTCTCCGTTGATAGTAACTATTTTGTTGATTGCGTTAGCTGTTGCTCTGGGCGCTATGATTATGAACTGGAGTGCTGATGCAGTGGTGTCAGCTCCAGGCGGCTCTTGTGATGATGTGAGGCTGGAGCCCCAATCAGCCTTTGGCAGCGAGCTTATTTGCTTTGATCAAGAGGAAGGAGAGATAAATATTGTGGTTAAGAATTCTGGTAGGGCTACTCTTAATTCTATAACTTATAGGCGTGTTACGCAGAACATGCGTGTTAGTGATATTGAGATGCCTGATTCAATGCTTAGGCCTGGGGATATATATGAAGGTTTTATTGGTTACCAGCAGTCAGATAGTATTTATTTGGAGCTAATACCTGAGATCATAATTGATGGCACTCCCACCCTTTGTCCGGACAAGGCTCTGGTGCGTGAAGGTATAAGAAATTGTTAAATCATATTTTTTTTGAAAAAGCTTTTAATGCAATGTATTCTACCGTGTTGAGTTATGAAGATTGTTTTGGATTTGGACAAGACGCTTGAAGAGAATGCAGGCGCGTATTTTGACAAGGCAAAAAAGGCTAGGAAAAAGATTCTTGGCGCTAGGAAAGCAGTGGTTGAAGCAAGGGAAAGGCTGGGAGAGGCGCGGCAAAGAAAGGAGGTTGAAGAGAAAAAGAGCTTGGAGGCTCAGGAACAGAAGGATAGGAAGAGGTCTTGGTACGAAAAATTCAGGTGGTTTTTTTCGTCTGATGGCTTCCTGGTAATTGCAGGCAGGGACGCTTCTTCTAATGAAGTAGTAATTAAAAAGCATGCTGAGAAGGAAGACTTGGTTTTTCACACTGACGCTCCTGGAAGCCCGTTCGCTGTTTTGAAGAACTCTGACAAGAAGGAAATCCCTGAGTCCTCGAGGGAGGAAGCCGCGGTTTTTTGTGCTACTTTTAGCAAGGCGTGGGAGCAAGGCATTAGGTACTTGGATGTCTTTGAGGTTAGGCCTGACCAGGTTACGAAGGAAGCCCGTGCTGGGGAGTATGTTGCTAAAGGTGCTTTCATGGTTTATGGTAAGCGAAAGAATTATCATGCTTCATTAAGCCTCGCAATAGGATTGTATGGTGGAGCGGTAATGTCTGGCCCGGAGAGCGCTGTGAGAAAGCACTGCTCTAAGTTCTTGGTGATGAAACAAGGGTCTTCGAAGAAGGGGGATATATCTAGGAAGATAATGAATTACTTAGGTTTGCATTCTAACGATGACATCCTCGCTGCGCTTCCCTCGGGAGGAATTGACATCCAGAAAGAGAAAAAGTGATAGTTATGCAATTAAAAGAATTTGTTACAATAAGGATTGGCAAGAACGGCGTTACAGATAGTGCGATAGCAGAGATTAAGAAGAACCTTGATAAGAAGAACAACGTCAAAGTTAAGCTCTTGAAGAACTTCACTGAGACAAGCGATAAAAGAAAAGCGGTAAGGGATTTGGTTCTTTCTGTGAAACGCGAAGGCTTATACCATAAGGCTGTTGGTAACACATTGCTTTTAGAATTCGAAAAGAAATAGTTTTTTAAACGCAAAAATATTTAAATCAATAAGTCTGGTTGTTTTCTATTACTAAAAAAGAGAGTGCGAGATGCCTGAAAAGCTTAAAGACGCGGAACTACTAGTCAAGTATGGGTTTATACAAGAGGATTACGGAAAGCATTACAAGCTTGACGATAAAAAAGGTCATTACGTCTTCGTCGGAAAAAAAGAGGATACATCAGAGGATTACGATGCTTCGCATGCTGACCAGGAATACGAAGAGGAAGCCAACCTTAATTTTAACGACCAGTACTACCCGACTAATTTTCCAAGGCCTAACAGGAGGCTAAAGCTTGTTTATGAAGCATTTAATATGTCCTTGGAAGAGCTTTATTACTGGTCCATAAATCATATACGCCAGGATACAGGGTTTCCTTACATGATAAAATTGACAGATGTTTTTTCTGCGTCTGAGAACAGCGCTTTCTTCGGCCAATCCGCCCAGAGATTAGCTATTCAGGAGGATAGGGCTTCAGGGTTTCTTAGGACTATTACCGAGATGGTCAAGTCTCTTTTCCAGATTGTTAGGGAGTTAAGGATTATCGATGAGCGCTTAGACATATATCATAACTGGAAGAAAAGCAAGAGCGCTGATTCCACTCTTAAAGGCTTATTCACTGACTTCGCTGAAAACAAAGGAGGCCAGATGCAGCCAGGCAGCATCTTTCATTTAGCTAACCAAGTAGGATATGCCACGCTTCCAGATTTGTTCTTTAACACAACCGTTTATGACAAAGAAAAGATTGATGGCGTAGTTGATGGAATGGGCTTTAATAAAAATGTTAAGAGCGTCCTGAAAAGGAAGCTTTACCAGTTCATTGTTTGGAAGGAAAAAACGGAGCACGAGCTCGAAGCAAGAAGAAAGTTCCAAATCAAGTATTTAAGGCAGCATTATACCGTTATAAAAACTTATATTGCCTGGGTTAAGCCTTACTTGAAACACATAAAAAGGCTGACTATGAACGAAGAACAAATGGACAGCCCAGAGCTTATTAGCAGCTTCGAAACAAGCGCAACAGAAATAGAAGTTTTGGCGTACAAGCCAAGCAGGAATAATGCTTATAATGCATGTGTCCTTATGACGTTCAAGTTTAACACTCGCCCGGTAATGCAGTACCGCCAGGAGTACCAGCAAGGACCTGTGCATATCGGGCGTGGTGAGATGACTCTTCGCTCTTATGCTTGGACTGATGAGCAGATAAAGATGTACAGGAAGATGCGAGACGCGGAAGACCGCGAGCTTCTAGGCCTTGCAGATGACCAGCTGAAGTCAGCGATGGACATGCTTGGTGAAGACCTAGAAAAATATTTGAACGAAGCAGAGAAAAGCCTTGAAGCAAAAGAAGAAGCAAGTGCTCCTAAGCAAAAAGAAAAGCTTACCAAGCTTGGAAGTGACGAGACTGTTTTCGGACCTTTTGTTAGCCTTGTTAAGGGGTTCGGTGAGATTGGAAGCGCTTTTGTTCCTGTTTCTTCTCTTAAGAAGTCAAAGCCTTCAGGTAAAAAGAAGGATGCTAAGAGCGCTTTGGGCTCCGCAAATTTCGCGATGTGGATGGTTTACAATAACTATAAGAAAGCCCACGGCTTATTGTCTTGGTAAAAACCAATAATTATATTAATTCTGCGCGCTTAATATTGTTTTATGGTTAGGACTGATGATGCTCTTGATAATATGCCTCCTGCTGAAAGGCTTAAAGTCCTGAGGGCTAGGGCTGAGCAGAGAAGAAAGGATTTAGAAGAGCTTGAAAGAAAGAAAAAAGAGGAGGAGCTCCAAGAACTCGCAGAGCTGGATAATACGATACGTGAGCTTCAGGAAGAAGAACAGAAAATGTTCTTGGAGGAAGAGGAGAAAAAAAGAAAGGCACAGCAATCCTTGGAAGACACCGTGGAAGAAGAAAGCGCTGCAGAAGCACCTGTGCAGGCTTCAAACGAAATGTATTCAACACAGCCCCTTATGCCTCCAGGGCCAAACACTACTTTTTACGACTTAACCAACTACAATTTGTACAACAAGGTCAAGGAGTTATCCGAAAAGGCAAGCACTGGTAGCATAACGGCTGAAGAAAAAAGTTTCTTGAGCGGAGTAGCATATCAAATGGAGAGAGTACAAAAAGAAGAATCTTATGTCACGTCAAGAGATCCTAAGGATTACATTTCCAGGACGACAGGCCTGCTTAAGGAAATCCAAGACAAGTGGAAGCCATAAACAAAAAGCTTTATAAACAACAAAACCTATTTCTAAGGTTATGCAATTCAACAATAATGATTACATGGGCGGAAGCTATTATTCTGCCATGGACCGCCTAGACAACACTTCTTTTCAGACATCAGATACTCCTGTTGACGTAGACCCTTGGGGAAACCCGATAATTCCTGATGACGCCCTGAACTTCACTCCAAGGGAAGTTGGTACTGCTACTAATCCTATGGGTAATACTTTGGATTCGTTAAAGGAAAGGATTCGCCAAGGCGTGTCAAGGATTGAGTTGGGATTCATAAAGCAAGGCAAGGGAAACAGCCAGCAGCCTACTCCTGAGAGCTTCGGCGCCGCTGAGAGGCAAGACATGCGAGAGCTCTTAAAGATAAACGAAATGAAAACGAGTACGCACGCAGCCGTTCACGGTGATAGCTTAGCAGGATTCACAGAGAATGGTTTTAGCGCGGCAGCGAGGGCAAATGCCTTAAAAGAGATTAAGAAAGCAATTGATTTTGCAGGTGAAGCATCTAAGGGAGGCGCAGTAGTTTTTCATTTAACCGAGTGGGGTAGGCCACTATCAGATATTCATGACCCGTACGGGAAGTTCAAGGCTTATGATGAAGAAGACAAGGACGCTGCTAAGTACGCTGTCGATGATAGGAATGGAAAGCTAATAACAGAGATAAAGAAGGATAAAACAATTTACAGGCCAAAGTTCATTACTGCTGATGACAAGGGCTTGGTTGGGAAAACTGATGCTAATGGCAAAGAATTCAAGTCTGGCGACTGGGTTGATATTAACGGTAACAAGATTGACAGGTTCACAACAGATCCTGATGAGCTTTTCAACAGGATGCCTGACTTTGATAAGGATCGTACTAGGTTTAAGACTGAGGAGTTGCAGTGGGATGACTTGGTTAGGGAAGCCAAGGAGTACGAGGATAGATATGGAAAGAAAATTGCTCCTGAGGTTCTTTATGCTCAGACTGAGATAGTAAACAGGGCGTTGCAGGCCAAAGGAAGCTCTCTTTTTTATGCTAGGGATTACGATGAGCACAGAAAGAATCTTGAATCCCTAAAGAGAGAGCTTGAGTACTTCAAGCATTTGGAAGAAATCACCCCTGAAGAAGAAAAGTGGAAGCTAAAAAAAGTTTTTGAAAGCAGAAGAGTGCCTGGGGGCTTGGGCACTCTGCCTGAACACAAGTTACCATCAGTTTTTTTGGAGGAACAAATAAAGCATACTAAGGATTCTATGAGGCACATTCATGAGGCTTCTGCTTCTGCGGATGCGCAGGCGCAGCAGTTCGTAGATACTTTTAAGCACGTAAAATCAGTTGAGAAATATGGCTTGGATAAGACAGCGGAAACTATTGCTAAGGCAGGCATTACTGCCATGGAAACTTATAACAGGAACAAGGATAAGTACGAGTTAACAGACCCAATCTATGTTGCTCCTGAGAACTGGGATCCTAGGGTTTATGGCAGCCACCCCTCTGAATACAAGGATATTATTAAGAATTCAAGGGATAAAATGGCTCAGATGCTTATGCATACAAAAGGATTGGATAAGGAGGATGCAGAAGAGTTTGCGAAGAAGCATATTCGTGGGACTCTTGATGTAGGGCACTTAAATTTGTTCAGGAGCCACTTTGAAAGAAAAGAAGGCGAGACCACTGAGCAGTTCGAGAAGCGTTTCAACAAGTGGATTCTTGACGAGTCTGAAAAGCTTGTTAAGGAAGGATACGTAGATCATATTCATTTGACAGATAACTTCGGGTTTGATGATGAGCACTTAACGCCTGGCCAAGGAAATGTTCCTATGAAAGAGTTTCTTAAGAGGATGCAGGACGCAGGAGTTAAAGACTTGATTGTTGAGCAAGGAAGCTATAATATTGGCAAGGAGGTTTCCGATACCTTAGCTTTTATTAACAGCCCTGTTTACGGCGTTGGAAGGGCTCAGAGATTCAGCAATGTTCGCAACGCTCATTTCGGTTATAATGCACCAGGGTTCTTCATAGCAGGGGCTTATTCGCCCAGTAATGACTGGAGGCCTTGGACTGAAATACCGCTGGAGTAGAAAATTATATAAAACAATTACTCTATTGAAGTTTAAAAGAGGTGTGGTTTAGCTTGGATTTGTCTATTCACAAGAGGCATCATAGTACAAAGAAGAAATATGCTTCTTCAACCATTGATTTAGCTTATAGGTTTACGAAGGAAATACATAAAGAGCTGAAAGACCTTGTTAAGGCAGTGGTCTTGTTCGGGAGCGCGGCCAGGAAGAAAGAGGGCTCTAACGATATAGATGTGTTATTGTTGGTTGATGATGTATCTATACGCTTAACTCCTGAATTAACACAAGCTTACAGGCTATTAGTGGAAAAGACTGTTGCAAAAGTTAGTCCTAAGATACATGTGACAAGCATGAAATTTACGTCTTTCTGGGAATACATTCGCGCAGGTGATCCTGTAGCGATAAATATTTTGCGTGACGGATACGCTTTGCTTGACTCAGGAATTTTTGATCCTTTGCAATTGTTATTGTACCAAGGCAGGATTAGGCCTAGCAGCGAAGCGCTTTGGGCTTATTTCAATCGAGCGCCTAGAAGCTTGCATGCTTCAAGTTTTAAGATGCTTGAGGCTTGTGTTGACTTGTACTGGGCTGTTATTGACGCTGCTCACGCTGCTTTGATGAGCATTAACGAAATTCCTCCGAGCCCAGAGCATGTTGCAAATATGCTTGATGAAAAGCTTGTGAAGACCAAGCTTATAGACAAGAAGCATCCTGATACTATGAGGAAGTTCTATGCTTTAAGCAAGGCTATTATTAATAAGGAGAAAAAAAGCGTTTCTGGTCCTGAGTACGATAAATTGTTTTCTGAGGCAAAGTCTTTTGTGGATGCAATGGAGAATTTCATTAAGAAGTAACTTATTTATTTTTCTTTCTCATTTGCTTATTCATGTCTTTTTGGAATATGAATATGTATAGTATTTCTAGGATTCCAATGGTATTAACTATCAATAATATGATGAACCATGCAAGCTGGTTATTTCTTCCCGCTCGCCATAATGCTATTCCTTTCCATACCATGGACCATACTAATAGGGTAAGAAAAGCAATTAGTCCTATTGTTGTTAGCATTAAATTTTCAAATGGCATTAGATATGCTATGTGCAAACTTATTTAAATATTATTCGATTTTTGTGTGTTATGATTAAGGAGAAGAGTTGTGGCGCTGTTGTTTTTAGGAATACAAATAATGGTTTTTTGTTTCTGGTTATGAAGCATAAGGATCAGGATTACTGGGAGTTTCCTAAGGGCCATGTTGAGGTGGGAGAGTCAGAAAGGGAGACTGCTCTTCGCGAGGTTTACGAGGAGGCTGGTTTAAACGTAAAGCTTCTCGATGGGTTCAGGGAGAGTATTAGTTTTTCTCCCAGGGAGAATGTTTCTAAGACCGTGGTTTTCTTTCTTGGTGAAGCAGGCAATAACAATGTTAGGTATGTCTTGGATGAAATGGAGTCTCATAAATGGCTTTCCTTTGAAGGTGCTTTTCAAAAGCTTTCTTTTGACAATTCCAGGGATTTGTTGAGGAAAGCATTTGTTTTTCTTGAAAACAGATATAAATAAAAGGGTTTTTCTTTTGGCTCATGGAGTATTTTGATCGTTCAAAGAGGTCTGTGCTTGAAAAGTTGTTCAAGCCAGATAAGTCAAGGAAAGGAGGTGTGGATGAACTAGCAGTTCCTGTTATCAATGCTTTGAATGAGAAAACGGATTTTTATACGACTAGCAGTTGCAGTGGCAGGATTTGTTTGTTCTATGAATCCAGTTCTGGGAAGAAGTATGATTCTGGGTGGTTGTTTGTGAAGCACGGCGTTGTTTCTTTAAGGGAGTTATGGGAGCCTCTCAAAAATCTTCCTAATGAGACTATTTGGTTTAGGTGTGAAGCTCCTATATTCCATGTTGCTTGCCGCGACCTGAAATCTGCGAATAGGCTTCTCGATGTTTGCAGGTCTCTTGGCTTTAAGCGCTCAGGTATCATTGGCAATGGCAGGAGGAAATTGGTTGAGATTGTTTTTAATGATAAGATGGATGTTCCTGTTGCTTCAAGGGGGGCTCTTTTTGTCGATGAGAAATTTCTTTCTTTTCTTGTTGTGAAGGCTAACGAAAAGTTTAGGAAGAACATGGTCTTGTTAAAAAAATTTGAAAAAGAAATTAAAAAAAATATTTAGTTTTATTTTCTCGCTACTGCTACCATTAATAGTACTACCACGACTAATAGTATTAGTACTAGTGCGCCTAGCAGTACTATGTATGCATTCCCTTGTAGTCCTAGGAATCCTCTTTCACCTACAGTCCTATCCACCGGTGTTCCTGGCACGACTATTACGTCATCAGTCGGAGGTGTTGGTGGTGTTGGTGGTGCGGGTTCCTCTTCTTCAGGGCATGCTTCAACGGTAAATGTTAAGAGCTCGTTGTCTGTTGAGCTGCCAGTCCTTAATGGGTACGCGTCGATTTGCAAGTAGTATATTCCTGGCTCCATGTCTGCAGGCACTTGGATTCTCCTGTTGAAATTTCTTAGCTCTCCGTCATATATTTCTATGTCTCTGTGCCATTCTAGGAATCCTATGTCAAGGATTTCGTATCTTAGCATTGCAGTATCTGTATCTCTTGTTCCTACATTCCTGATTTCTACGTCTACGTTCAGTATTCTTTCGTCACATCTCAGGATTGTCGGGCTCATCCTCGCGTCAAGGATTCTTATATCCCTGGTTCTTGTTTCAATGTCAATGTCTATAGTCCAGGTTTCTCCATGCCTTGCGTTGTTTTCATCAATTCCTGTTACCATTAAGTCTATGAAGAATGGTGCGTCGAACGGGTCAACTTCTCTTGGGTCTATTGTAAACCTAATTGTTAAGTCAGCTGTCCTGCCCCTTCTGAGCCTGCTTATGAAGTCGTCCAAGCCGTCTGCGTCCCATAAGTCGTCTGCAAAGGTTTCTAGCTCGATGTCTTCTATGTCCATGGTTTCGTCGAAAGTGTTTCTTACCCTGACTCTTATTTCTACTTCATCTCCTAGTTGCGCGTCCCTGCTTACTGATCCTGGGCTTGTAAGCCTTTCCCTTCTTCCGCCTAGCCTTACTTCAACTTCTTCAATTTCTAGGTTGTTTTGAACTTCAAGGTTTAGGTTTCTTTCAAGGCTTCTTTGTTCGCCTTGGCTTGTTCCTGTCAGCCTTATTGTTCCAAGAGTTCTTTGTCCTGCGTCTTCATTTAGTGGTACGCTTAGGGTTGCGAATGCTGTCACGCTTCCTCCTGCAGGTATGGTTGTTGCTGGTATGTTTAGTGAGAAATCATATCTGTCGTGAATTCCTATTTTTTCTGCTTGCAGGTTCGTTATGTCATATGACCCTGTGTTTGTTATGGTCCATTCCCTTGTGACTATTTCATCTCTTTTCTGGTTGCTTCCGCCCATGGTTAGGTGGTCTGCGCTTATCTGCGATGGTTGTGATGTCACGGTCACTTCGTATGCTTGGTAACCTGTTGTGTTTCCATCAGTTGCAGATACGTTTACAGGGAAGGTTCCTGCTTGTCCCGGTGTCCATGTGATTAGTCCTGTGCTGCTTCCTATGGTCATGCCGCTAGGGTTTTGTACCAAGGAATATGTTAATGGGTCTCCGTGTGGGCTTGTGGCCGTTACCTGGTATTCGTACTCCATGTTTACTGTAGCAGTGGTCACGGGCTGGCTTGTAATTGTTACTTGGTCTGCCAGTGCCTGTTGTACTGTTACCAGTAGCATGGCCATTGCTATGATTGCAAGTATTGTTTTGCTTTTCATTTTTTTTTACCCCCAATATTTTATTTATAACGTTCAAAAAACATTTGTTGCTACACATTAGTGAGAAACTATTTATAAATTTTGCGGTATTTCGTTGTTTAAATACTATGCTTGGGTCTTCGTTCAATGTAGAATTACTTCTTAATATAAATTGTTGAAAATTATTATCCTTTGTACTTGAACATTGAGCTTAGGTCAACTTTTGACTCTTCAAACTTAGAAATATCTTTCTTTGGTTTTTCTTTTTCTGTTGGAATTTCTTGTGTTGTTTCAGGTTGGTCCTCTTGTTCTTGCTTTGCCTCAGCCTGCTCTTCCGTGCTGACTTCTTCTCCTGGTTTTGGCTCAGGCTCTTTTTCTGGGCTTTCTTCAGAAGATACAATGTCTTGAACGATGAATTCATCCTCTCCGGCTTCCGGTGCGCTGCTTTCCTGAAGGCTTGGTTGTTCTTGTTTTTGTGATTCTTCAGCTCCTGTCGGCTCTTCCTTTGTTGCTTCTTCAACAGTTATATCTTCTTTTTGTGAAGGCACTGCTTTAGA
>SLQZ01000059.1 GCA_007131205.1 Candidatus Woesearchaeota archaeon
GCGGTTTTTAAATCAAAAAATATATAAACATTATGTTCGCTTTTTATTTTTATGATTGATACAGCGTCTCCTTACTTGGCTTCTTTGCTTGAGGTTTCATCCTTGATTATTTCGCTGTTTATTCTTATTTTTGCTTTTATTTTCCTTAAGAAGACGGAGCCTCATGCGGATAGGCGTCCTTGGGCGTACTTGTTCCTGGCTATATTGGTGTTTTTTATTTTTGAGCTTATTGGCGTGGTTGCTTTTGTTAGCCATGAATTCAAGTTTGCGTTGAGGAATTTTTTTAAGACTTTGTTTATCGGCATTATTTTGTATGTTTTTGTTTACCAGTATTATTTGCTTTCCCGTTCTAGCAGTATTATTATTAAGAAGAGGCAGGAGAAGGCTTTGGGTTCTGATTATGGTTTTGAGGAGCGGTTGGAAAGGATGATGCGGGGTGGCAAGAGTTCATCTGGCGGCGGTTCTGGGAGTTCTAAGAAGCCGGGGAAGAAGTCTTAAGCAGGTTCTTTTTCGAAACTTTTAAAATACCTTTGCTTGTTCTGCTTGGTTTATGGTGCGGAAGTAGTATAGTGGTTAGTATACGGCCTTGCCAAGGCTGTGACGCGGGTTCGAATCCCGCCTTCCGCAGTTGCGGGTTGTGGGCCCGTAGCTTAGCCTGGTTGGAGCGCTGGTCTTATATGGCTTCGTTCCGTTGAGGTGGGCTCTGAGTGAGCCAGTGGTCGGGAGTTCAAATCTCCCCGGGCCCATGTATTTGCTCCGTTGGTGTAGTCCGGCCAATCATCCGGCCCTTTCGAGGCCGGGACCCGGGTTCGAATCCCGGACGGAGCGTGAGGGGAGTTGAACTTTTTTGGAGTTCAACTCCTTTTCTTTGTTTTTTGTGGTCTTTTCGTCGTGGAATATCGAAACATTTAAATAGTTCAAATACTATTACTATAGAGTCAGATACAAAAAGCTATCTTAGTATACAAAAAAGCTCTTTGTGTGGGGTGTTTTATGTCTATGTTCACAGGGCTGGTAAGAAGGGTTAAAGAGCACAAGCAAGAACAAAAGTCTAAAGAGAAAGAACTCAGCGTGGGAGAACTAGTCAACGAAGCAGAGCTATTAAAAAGAGAGGATTTGGCGTTTATAGGAGCTCTGCCCGCCTACAACAACTCTGAGGCCAGGCAATACTTGCACAATGCTACTGGAGCGATAATCCTTGTTTACGCTTTAGACCAGCATAGAAACGGCTACAATGCTTATATAGGCCTGATTCAGAACCCGCATAAGCCTCCAAAATACAATTCTAGAGAGATAGACGTCAAATATGGATAGCACTGGACAAATATAATGATAACCTTTATATATTAGTATACGGTTTTGAAACGATGGCTGTTGAAGCAATCCAGAAGCAGGAACCAGTAATCCATAACGAGGAGCACGTATTTGCGCTTCTATTCGAGCAAGATGAATTAACCTGGCAGACCATCATCCACGAGCTCATAAAATCAGAGCAGATGAACCCGTGGAACATAGACGTAGGAGTCATCGCAGAGAAATTCCTCGGCCTCCTCAAAGAAATGAAGAGGATGGATTTCAGGATAAGCGGAAAAATCATTCTTGCAGCAGCGTTCTTCCTCAAAATCAAGTCTGATAAGCTACTAAAAGAGGACATAGCGGTCCTTGACAGCATAATAAACCCTGAAGAAACACCGGAGCTACTGGACTTACTGGAAGAACAGGAGAATGCTGTTAAGAACTCGGAGAAGCCTCTCCTCGTTCCAAGGACTCCTCAGCCAAGAAAGAGAAAAGTAAGCGTTTACGACCTGATAAATGCGTTAGAAAAAGCACTGCACACAGAGCAGAAAAGGTTCCTTCAGAGAAAGCCAGGCCAAAAAATAAAGATTCCTGAGAAGAAGCAGGACGTAACGATAATAATGAATGACTTGTACAAGAAAATAAAGAAAATGCTAAAAACTGTGGAAACAGTAACTTTCCAGGAGCTAATCCCAAGCGAGAAAAAAGAGGATAAGATATCCACTTTCATGCCCTTGATGTTCCTTGACAACCAAAGAAAAATTGATGTTATGCAAAAACAGCATTTTGGGAACATAAACGTCCGCCTGGCCAAGACACTGCCAGCAGAGTAAAATTCTAAACATTTTTATAAGCCCCCTGAATACTAAAGCTCATGCACACACTGATAACAAGCTTTAACGGGATAAGCAACATAGGCCTTTATGCGTTTGCGAACGACAAATTCATATTGCTGGGCAGGGAAGTCCCAGAAGAGCACGAAAAAGAACTCAAAGAAGTATTCAAAGTCCCTGTTCACAGGATAACCATAGCTGGCACGAGCATGATCGGCGTGTTCGTAGCAGGCAACAACGAAAAAATCCTGGTCCCGGAGATAATATTTGACGAAGAAAAAGAAGAACTGGACTTATTAGGAATACCTTACGAGACATTCGAAACAAGGCTTACATGCCTTGGCAACAACATAGTAATCGGAAAAACCATCCTTGCAAACCCTGAATTCACAGACGCACAAGCCAA
>SLQZ01000050.1 GCA_007131205.1 Candidatus Woesearchaeota archaeon
GAAGCCAGGTCTCCTAGCAATACTGCTGATACCACTTTGTTTAAGGAGCTGCCTTTGAAGTTTAGTTCCGTGACATCCACACCTGCTTTTTGCAGCGCGTTCTTTGTTGCAAAAACCCTTTTCTTCATCCTGGACATGTCTTCGTCGCTGCTGAGCATGATCGCGTGGAATGATGCGTTTTTGTTTGCGAACCCTGTTATTTCGTTGTGGTTCATCTCCGGGATTACATTAGAAAAGCTTGCTGTTTTTGCGTTTTCGTTCATCTGGGTTTTCCATCTGTATGCTACTGGGTAAAAGTTTTCGGGTGCGTAAACCAAGGGTATTTTTCCTTGCAGCTTCTCTGACAGGGAAATGCTTATTTCTGTTAGAGAGTTTTTTGTTAGGTAGTCTATTAGCTCTTCTACTTCTTTTGCTTTGCTTTTTACAAACCCTAGGTCTTCCAGGACTTTCAATAGCGAGAAAAGCATATATGGCAGGGCCGCTCTTGGCACGTATCCTTGTGGGAGCTTAACAAATGGGACTCTTCCTGTTCCAACGCTTTCTTCTAGTTTGCCTCCGCTCGTTATGACTATGACTTGGCATCCTTCTCTTCGGGCTTGCCTGTAACAAGAGATTACTTCCTCGGTGTTGCCTGAGTAGCTTGAAAGAATAACCAAATCTTTGTTTGTGAGCTTTCCAGGTATCTCATATCCTTTTATGCTTTCAACTATTAGTTCATCTCCTAATATCGCGCTGGCGAGGTCTGCGCTTATTGCGCTGCCACCCATCCCGCAGTGTACTAGTCTCATGCCTGGATGCCTTTTAATGGTTTCTGCGAAACTCCTGAAATTCTGTGAGTGAGCTTTCTTGATATCTGCTTTGAACGCGTCAAAGAACCTTCCCATATTAGAAGCGTCGTACTTGTAGAAGTCATCCGGGAATACTTCTTTTCTTACTTCTTCTTTTTGCTCTTCTTCTACCATCCCAGCACCACCTTAGCATGATGATACTGACAACATTTAAATAGTTTTTGAAAAGTCCTTACTCTATGGAGAATACTATTTCGGATGAAAAAATCCGGAAGTACCTTGAAACAACGTTTAAAGCTCTTGAAATAGCAAGAAAAGCCGAGAAAGACCCGGCCAAGGTTAAGGAAGCAGAGGATTTTCTTGATATGGCTTCTCGTTATTATGAAGACGCGAAGCATTTCGAAGAGAAAGGGAACCGAGTCCTTGCATTCGGAGCGGTTAATTACGCACATGCTTGGCTTGACGCAGGAGCAAGACTAGGGCTTTTTAAGGTCAATGATAGCAAGCTCTTTACTGTTGACGATGAATAATGCAATAGAGAGATTGGATTCTGTCTCCGCTGAAGATGCCAGGTCAAAGAGATCTGTTCTTCTTGACACGAGTTTCCTTGTTTACATGCTTGAAAAGAATCCTACAGCTTTATCTGCTTTCTGTGAGGATTTTTTTGTTTTAATGACTGATTTTAACTTGTTAGAGCTTGCGAACATGGAAAAGCATAATCATGGCGTTAAAAGGCTTGCAAAAAAATTCCTTGAAACAAAGCCTCTGAAAATGCTTTTAACAGGCATAAATCCTGGTGATTGGGAAGGCGAAAAGCGATTCGCTTCAAATGCAGACCCTGGCCTGCTTAAGCACGTCCATGACCCCAGTGATGCAGTCCTCGTTGCTGCGGCGATTAGAAGCAAGTCCTATGTATTGACAAGGGATAAGCATCATTTGTTTACTGCAGAACTTGAAAATAAGATATCTGAATACAACATAAGAATTTTTAATGATATTAGTTCTTTTCAGGATTATACTTAGGATATGTTCCTGGCTTCATAAAGACTTGCTTTGTCCTTACAGCAATGCCTTTATCAAAATTCTTCATGTCCATCGAGTCCATAAGTGCTTCCCCAACCAGTACGAGCTCGCCTTTCAAAGTCATCACGCATACCGTTTCTCCTTTTTCAATCCCTGTTTCCAGGCTGCAAACCCCTGGCACTTTCAAGAAAGCTCCGTGACACAAAGAATCAACTGTCGCATCATGAACCCATATTTTTTTCAAGTGGCTCACGCCTTCTTCCAATGGCAAGAGCATTTCCCTTAAAGGATTTTCGTTCCCTTCCTTATAATAGTGGTACGCGTCTGCTAAGTCATGAAGCGTAACAGATTTTTCTTCGGTGAAAGGACCTGCCTTCGTTCTTCTTAGCTCTGCCATATGAGCGCCGCTTCCCAACTTTAATCCTATGTCATGAACAAGCTTCCTTATGTATGTTCCTGCTTCGCATCCAACCCTGAATAACACATCCCTCCCTTCTACTTCTAGGAGCTCGATGTAGTATACATTGCGGTATCTTTGCTGTCTTTTCACAGCGCTTTTCTTTGGGGGAAGCTGAGATATTTTTCCTGTGAATTCTTCAAGCACGCCAAGGATTTTGTCTTTTTCGTAGTCTTCGTGGAGGTGCATTAGGCAGACATATTCTTTTCCTGCATTCAGAAGAGAATTCGTTATCCTTGTCCCTTCCTGTAACGCTACAGGC
>SLQZ01000004.1 GCA_007131205.1 Candidatus Woesearchaeota archaeon
ACCCCTTTCCGTGGGTGCGGCGGAAAACGCACGTGGAAAACGCACAAACATTTATATATTAATTGTCTATTGGTTATACCATGAATAAAGTGCTTGTGATGGGCTTATTGGTTTTGCTTCTGGTCATAGCGGGGTGCTCTACGAAGTACGTCTGCTATGATGGCTCAGTGCAGGATAGGGAAAGGGACTGCCCGACAGTGCCTGTGCCTGATATTGACAGGCGCACAGCGGAAAGCTCTGTTAATAACTACGCAATCTCATTTGCAAGTGCGAAAGGGGTAAGCCACAGAATTGTTAATCTTTATCGCGAAGGCCAGGACTGGTACTCAAACGTTTTATTCAGTGATTTCAGGACGGAGCAAGTGAATGAAGTTATGCTAAGGATTAGCGGGTCAACCGCTACAGTTACATGCGTTGAAGGTTGCGCGTACCTAGGTATAGCTCCTGAGCCTGTGAACGCCGAGACTAATGCTTCTAACACCTAGTTTTCCATAATATTTTTAAACTTCTGCTTATTCTCGAAATGTATGGCAAGAGATAATAAGATAAGCATGCCTTCATCCGGGGCAGGCCTAACAAGGTATTTCGATGATGCACAATCAAGCATAAGCATCACACCTCAATCCGTAATAATGATTATCCTCGGAGTTGTTGTGGTTTTGCTCGTGCTTACAAGTTTCTAGGAAGTAGGAAGGTGAGAAATCTATGATGCCAGGAATTAACCCAAGGCAAATGAAGCAGGCCATGAAGAGAATGGGCATCCAGCAGGAGGATATCCAAGCAGAGCAAGTTATTATAAGGCTTAGCGATGCTGAAATAATTATTGACAATCCGTCAGTGCAAAAAGTTAATATGATGGGCCAATCATCGTATCAGGTGTCTGGTGAAGAGCAATTGCGCAGCATTTCCCAGGAGCCAGATATTACTGATGAAGACATAAAAACGGTGTCAGAGCAGGCAAATTGTTCCTTGGAAAAGGCAAGGGAAGCCCTTGAAGAGTCCAATGGGGATTTAGCCGAAGCAATAATGAAACTATCAGAATAGTACGACACATTTAAATACGCGTTGTGCACAACTTATTCCTCAATGGAAAAATTCCAGGAGCAAAGGGAGCAAGCAAAGAAAACCATTAGGATAGCGGACCACATCCTTACAGTTACATATCCTTTGCTTAAGGATCCTAAGCTCTTGGTTTCAGCCACCAAGAACATATTCCACGCGCTTAGCCATGCAATGGACTCTGTTTTGGAGCATGAGCGCTTATTCAAAAGAATACCAGCATACCAGGATAACTTCGAGTCAAAATTCAGGATTCTCAGGGAGAAAGTAATGCCGAGGCGCAATTTAAACCCTGAACACCTAAAAATGATAAGTGAATTGAAAGAGATAATAAGTGCTCACCAAAAAAGCCCTATGGAATTTTCGAGAAAGGAAAAATATGTTATATGCTCTGATAATTACGACCTTAAAACCCTGTCAGAGAAGGATTTGAAAAAGCATTTGTCTAATGCAAAAATATTTATTGAGCAGGCAAGCCTGCTAACCCAAGAAAATGAGCGACTCTTCAGATGAATACACGGATGAGAAGAAAAAAGAGCTGCTTTCAGAAGCTAAGGAAGAGCTTAAAAGAGTTGAGCACTTAATATATGTAAGCCTCAAATACACTAGGACGGTGGATGTTTTGCTCAACGCAATTAACAGGATGATTGAGGCTTACGACTTTACTTTCCAGGCAATGCTGCAGCAAGCCTTAGAACAAAAAAAAATTCCTGAAATACCAGGCACGCCCATAGAAAAGGGGAATCTCATAAAAGAATTGTATCCTGACGACGAGCAGGTTTCAGATAACGTAGGCTTATTCTTCCTTTTAAGGAAGCTTCACAGGTCTCCTAACCCCCAAAAAGAGCAAGAGTACAGGCGCCACGTCGCCATGAAGACAATAGTGGATGGCCGCGAAGAAATTGTTAACATTGACATAATAACCAAGTATTACCTTTTCTTGTTAGAGTTCTATAGGAGAATCGAAGCACAAATCCATAATAAACAGGAATAACTTTAAATACAAGAACTGCTAAAATGCTTATAACAGTTAAAATGGCCAAGTTCATAACGGTTCTAAGCGGAAAAGGAGGCGTAGGAAAAACCACTACAACTATAAACTTAGGGCTTGCTATAACCCGGCTCGGATGCCAAGCAATCGTCATAGATGGGAACCTGAGCTCTCCCAACTTAACATCTCACCTAGGCGCGTCTTACTTTCCCGTAACTATTCATGATGTTATGCAAGGTCTTCACCCCATTCAGAACTCAGTGTATGAGCATCATACAGGGCTAAGAATTATTCCTGCGGACTTATCAATTGAATCAATGAAGCTAATAAATTTCGAGAAGCTAAGGGAGCACTTGCAAGACTTGCACTTATTAACAGAATACGTCCTAATTGATGGTTCCCCTGGGCTTGGAAGGGAAACAGCGCACCTGCTAAACATAACTGATGAAGTCCTCATCGTGCTGAATCCTGACCACGCATCGTTATTAGATGCTAAGAGGCTCATAGAATTCGTGAAAAAGCACGGAAAGACAATTTCAGGCATAATAATGACGAGGCACAAAAAAAGGAGTTATAAGCTTAGGCCTGAGGAAATAGAAAGATTTCTCGGAATGCCCATCCTCCACAAGGTGCCTGATGATGTAAGGTTTGAGAAGTCGCTGCATAAGAAGACTCCTTACCTTCATTTATATCCTTCAAAGAAGCCTTCCAAGGTGTATTATGAGGTAGCTAAAATGCTCACGGGCAGGGTTGAGCCTGTAAAAGCTTAAAAACCCTTTTTTCTTTCCTTTTACGAATTATGAAGATTGCAATGATTCCGGAGAAAGGCTGCTTGGAGTACGCTCGGGCAGAGCTTCGCCAAAGATTCGGCTTAGAGCCTGCTTTCGCAGATGAAACATTCTTAGAGGCAGATGCTTCCGAGGAAACAATTATACGGATAATGTACTTTGGCCAAAGCTTGAAGCGCGTTCTTCTTCTGGTCGGAAGAGGGAAAGCCGGAAGCCTTGAGGATTTAGAGGAATGCATCTCTGGAAACCTTGAAGGCTTAGACCTCAAAAAAATAATTGGTGGCAACAGTATAAGCGTTGAATGCCAGAGGGCTGGGGAGCATGATTATAATAGTGTGGATGCTGAAAGCGTTGCTCGCAACCTTTTAAAAGAGAAGACTGGCTGCGCCGTAGACCTTAGAACTCCTGGCCTTGTTTTCTTTTTGTACATAGAAGATGAAAAATATGTGTTTGGCTTAGATTTGGCGGGCAGGGACCTTAGCAAGCGCCAATACAAAGTTTTTACTAATCCCGTGGAGCTTAAGGGAACTATTGCTTTCAGCTTCTTAATGTTTTCAGGGTACAAGCCAGGCATGGTATTCGCAGACCCTTTTGCGTTGTCAGGCACAATACCTTTGGAAGCAGCTTTATACGAATCAGGGGTCCCGGTAAATTATTATAGCAAGCAATTCGATGCGTCTAAGACGAGCCTGTTCCGAAAGGAATCCTTTGAGAGGGTTTATAAGGAAGCTGATAGCGCTATAAGGAAGCCTGGGAAGCCTTTGATACTGTCTATGGACCCGTTGTTTAGGAATGTTAGTGCCCAGAAGAAGAACGCTAAGATTGCTGGCGTAGAAAAATTTGTTGCTTTCTCAAGGACGGATACTGATTGGCTTGACATCAAGATGAAAGAGCAAAAAGCAAGCCTTATCTGCACGAAGCCCTTAGAGCCTTCCAGGACGGTACCTGAGAGGAAGGCTGAGGAGTCTTATAAAGCATTATTTTTGCGTGCAAAGCAAGTCTTAGGAGAAAAAGGCTTTTTGTGCGTTGTTACTGTGAGGCCGGAATTCATGCTTGAGCAGGCCAGGAACGCAGGCTATAAAGAGGTCGAGACTCGTGTGGTGTGGCAGGGGAAGCAAGAGCTTTTTTTTACGAGGCTTGAAACTAACGAATAATTTAAAAACCTCAAAGCCTTTTCAGGTGTTAACAACAGCATTTTTTGGGGGTGGCGTGCATTGTTATGCGATATGTGTGGCAACAAGGAAGCCATTTATAATACAGAGATTGAGGGTTCGTTGCTTGCAGCCTGTGCGTCCTGTTCCGTGCATGGCAATGTCAAAAGCAGGATTCGTGTCGAGCAGGAAAAGCCCGTGAAAAAGCAAGCACAAAAAGCTGTAATGGTTCCCGAGGAGAAAGAAGTCACTGAGCTAATAGTGAAGGATTATGCTTCACTTATAAAGGATGCCCGGGAAAAAAAGGGTTTGAAGCAGGAATTGCTGGCAAAGGACATCCACGAAAAAGAATCTGTTATTCATAACATTGAGTCAGGAAGGATGCAGCCCAGCATACCTTTGGCGAGGAAGCTCGAGAAGTATTTCAAGATACGTCTCGTTGAGGAGTACGCAGAATCACCTAAGAAAAAATCGTTTGTGGTTGGCCAGGGCAGCCTAACCCTTGGGGATATAGCAGATATTAGGCAGAGGAAAAAATAGGAAAATGCTTAAAAAACAGTTTGGAGTCCTGGTACTATGAATGTTGCGTTTAACATATTCCTGTACGCTGTATGGTTCCTTGCAACCTATTATATAGTTTTGTTAATCCTAATAGTTTTGTCCAAGAAAGACGACTTGTTTGAGAAAAAGAGGTTTGATTTTAAGAAGCCTCCTTTTGTGAGTGTAATAGTGCCTGCGTATAACGAGGAAGGCAAGATTAAGCACACAATAGCTAGCCTGAAGAAGATAAAGTATTCGAAGTTAGAATTCCTTATTATGAATGATGGCAGCAAGGATGGCACTAGCAATGAAGTGCGTGAAAGCATCAAAGGCGATAATCGTTTCAGGTTCATCGACCGTAAATTGAACAAGGGCAAAGCGGCAACGCTAAACGATGGCTTCGATGTAGCAAAAGGTGAGTTTGTTGCTACGATGGATGCTGATTCAATGATTGAGCCAAACATATTCAGGAAAGTGCTTCCGTATTTCAAGGATGAAAAAATGGCTGCTGTAACAGTAAGCGTCCTTGTTAAGAATCCTAAGTCGTTCTTTCACAAAGTATTCGAATTAGAATACATAATAGGGCTGTCGTTATTCCTTAAGATATTCTCTACTTTTAACGCTGTATTCGTAACGCCTGGCCCGTTCTCCATTTACAGGAAGTCCTTCATCAAGGAGATAGGAGGGTTCGATGTTCATAACATAACAGAAGACCTGGAAATCGCTTACAGGATACAGAAGAAGAGGTACAAGATTGCTAATTGCATGGACGCAAAAGTTTATACTATCCTTCCGCCTACTTTCAAGCAAATCGTGGTGCAGAGAAAAAGGTGGTATTCCGGCGCGATCCAAACCTTGTCAAAGCATAGGGATATGCTCCTTAATAATAAGTATGGCTTATTCGGCCACTTCGTAGCTTACAATTACACCCTCATATTCTTAGGAGTTTGCCTGTTCTTGTTCACCCTGTACATGGGCTTTTCAAATGTTTATGAGAACGTAATGTATTTTAGGCATACCAATTTTAATTTTTTGGAGCACATGAAGAATTTTGAGTTTGACTTCCTCGCTTTCGGAAGGGTTAGCTTCCTCGGCGCGATGTCCATTTCTTTTACAATGCTTATGCTTTTCCTGGGCTTAAGCCTTACAAAGAACAAGAAATCTGAGCGCAAGCTAGGAATCCTGGGATATCCCTTACTGTTTTTTTTGTACCAGTTATTCTGGATAGTTTCGATAATTGCAGTTTTGAGAGGTAAGAAAATAAAATGGAGATAAGAAGAAGCGTGTTCCTAGTGGCTTTCCTGATAACAGTAATATTGCTTTTGTCCTTGTTGGTCATGGGCAACATTATGAATGACGCGAGAAAGAACCATGTTGAAGAGCAGATGAAAATTATATCAAGCATGAGCGATATAAACATTTACTTGCTGATGTCAGACTTGTACGGGGATGATATGGCTTGCGTTGCTTTCAAGACAAAACTCAAGGAATGGGATAGGACTCTGTGGGACCTTGGAATGAAGCTTGAAAGGTATAGGATAGCTACAGAGGAATTCCAAAGAGAGGAATTCTATCTTGAAAACAAGAAGCTATTCAACGAAAACCAGCTTTTATACATGCTTTTCCTTAAAAAGATGAAAGAGGACTGCGAAATCGAAACATCTATACTATCGTTTTTCTTTAAGGATGCTAAAGAATGCGATAAGTGTGACGACCAGTCATTCATACTAACAGATATTAAGCTGAGGGCTGACGAGGAAGTATCCATATTCGCTTATGACTTGGACTTGGATCTCCCTAATATTAGGATACTGGCAGATTATTATGATATTGAAGACTATCAGCTTCCCTGCGTGGTTGTAGACGAAAACGTGTTCTGCGGCATAAGGAGCAGGCAGTTCCTAACAGAAAAAATTTGTGAGTTTAACCCTGGGCTGGAGTTCTGCTCCTAATTCAACCTATGTACCTGTAAATCATAACTTCCTCGTTGTTGAATATCCTAACAAATTCGTTTGCGTACTTGAAAAGGAAAAGGATTCCTTCTTCGCTGCTGGTCCAGACTCCTCCGTGGCGCATATTGTAATCTAATAATATGTAATTAATATTATTCTCTTGCAATTTCTCTTCAAGGCTTGCCAGGTCCCTCAAGTAATATATCGACATAGCCTCTTCCTTTCTCTCATCATAATATTCGTACTTATAAGAGAATCCGTCGATGAAAGGCCTTCTCCCGGCTAAGTAGCTTATCATAAAGCCATTTTCTTCCACGCTAAGAATTATATCTTCAGGGTCGCTTGTTGACAAGTACCTCATGCCGTTTATTTTCTCTGCGTTAACCTGGGAGAACGCGTTGTCAATAGATACAACAAAGGAAAATATGATGCTGCAAAGAACCAATATTAAAGTAATATTTTTTATTGGCTGGACATTCCATTCCATTCTTGCAATATTAATTATTCCTATTCCTGCAAACACAGATATTATTATTGTGACGAAAATTCTTATTTCAGAGAAAAACAATGATGCTATAAGCGAAATAATCGTTATCAAAAGCAAGTATAAGCTATTAATATCCCTTTTCCAGGTCGCAATAATGCCCATTGTTGCCAAAGCAATAATTATTATCGAATACGCTTTTATACCTCCCAGCTCTACGAATACGCTGCTGAGCAATTCCTGGGATGGTGCCAGCTCTAAGTCAGGGCTGAAGCCAAGGAAGAGCCACGAAGCTATAGTTGCCACGACTATCGCTGATATGGACGCAGCCACGGCAGCTTTCATATCCTTGCGCAGAAACAATAACGCCAATAAGCACGCGAAAGCCAGCAAGGAAGGTGTAAAGCTTAATAATGGCAAAACCGCAAAAAAAGCCGTGGCCAAAACAAATTTTTTTCTGAAAAGGAAAATCGTTCCTGCCAATCCTATAGGGACTGCCAAGATTAAAGGAGTAAAAGAAGTGAATACATAAACAAATAAGGGGTTAGCCGCAAAAATAATTGTTGATGCAAGCCTCTCGTCCTTGTCAAGCTTGAATATTTTTGTAAGCACATAAAACAAATACACAGAAATTACGCCTAGGATTACAGGGAGGAATCTTGCAGTAGGCTCCAAGGGCATGGCAGGAGTTCCCGGGACTAAATATAACAGGTTGAATGAAACACTCCTTTCTTTTAGCAAGTCATAGTTGGCCACACCCGTATCTTGGTACTGCCCTGACATCCTCATATAATAATAAGTTTCGTCACCCATGAATGCCTTTTCATGGACTGTGTAGCTGATGAACTGCAAGCCTCCAAGCACTATAGTGCTAATAATTAAGATTGTTGCAAGCACATTTTTTTCTTTTCCAAGCAAATTATTTTTTTTCATTTTTAATCAGGTATTCCTAGCACGCATCTGACCTCGAAGGCTTTAGGAGTGAATTCTTCGTTGCTATCTTGCTCTTCAGGATAGACCTGCCTTATGCAGTTGTCATCAAAGAAAGGCAGCGTGGAAATATTATTATCTTCATAGTTGTATTCCGTTAACAATACGTAATCTACGCTGTAATAGTTCAGTTTTTGCAAGGCGCTTGTAACGAACCTTTCTTTGTATATTGAAATTATGTCCGAATGCCTCCTGTTTATGTTCGGCACTAGCAAATAATCCTCATCCATAACATTTTTTCTATTGGAAAAATAGCTCATCGCGCTTCCCTCTTCGGGCAGGACAAGCAATGTAGAGTTTTCTTCTGTGTTGCTGGCAAGCCATGAATACATTTTTATGTCTTCGCTGCTTGGCACTTGTCCGGCTTGCGCGGATGCAACAAATACGTTAGGCGCTGTCCCTATTACAGCTATTGCAAGCAAGGCTATGAGGAAAATGTTGTGGGCTTGCCTTATCTTAACAGTTTTTAAGTGCTCGTAAATGTAATTCATGAAATACGCGGATAGTGCTGCAAGAGTTATGCCTAGCAGCATTAGCCCTGTTGTAAGCTCAAAGAATCTGAACCAGAGCAACAGGAATATTGTAAGGCTGATGCTTGCCATTAGGGTTACGTGCTTTCTCTTTTTTCCGAAGAACGAGACATAGACAGCTCCCAGCCCGAATATTAGGGGCAGCAAGCCTATGTTGTATATGCTTTCCAGGATTGTTATTTGTGTGTATGATTCTTCCACTATCCTTGAAGGAATGTTCTGCAGTAGTGCTCCTGCTCCGTGCACGCTTAGCGCTCTCTTGTAAAGGACGGTGTTAAGCCAGAAGACGAGGAATAGGAAGAAGAGGACGATTTCCGGTTCGCGTGAGCTCTCCCTGAACCTTTGGAGCTTCAGGAAGGCTATGTATACTAATAGGCTTAGTGCGAGTATTAGTGAGGTGGGGTGAAGGACAGTTAGTATTACGATGCATATTATGAGCTTGTACACGTGCCTTGGGTCCTTGTTTGCAAGCAAAAAATAATGGGCTGTCAAGAAGAATAGGGGTATTACTGCGGAGTATATTGATGCGTTGTTTATAGTGTTGTTGAAAAAGCCTGGTATGAATGCAGCGAATCCTGATGCGAGGAGGGATACTTTTTCATTTTTTGAGACTTGCATTGACAGGAAGAATATGGCGAATACCAGTGTGGATGCGAGCAGGTTAGGTATGATTTTTGCGACTAGCTCTATCGGCATGAAAAATGAGAATCCTGCAAGCAAATAGTAGTATACTGGGCTGAAAACCCTGTCTCTTCCGCCGTAGCTTAGGTCGTCGTTATATAGCGGAAGGCCTGTTTCCCTGATGCTTTCTATTTGCCTTGCTACGCCGTACCCCTCATATTCTAAGTGGCTTGTCTGGAACGCTATCGCTAGCCTTATGGCTATGCTTGCTACGAATAATGCAACTAAGAGTATCTTTGTGCTTTTATTCATAGGGGTTATGTAGAATAAGTCTTTTTAAAAATATGATGGTTGTTTAAAAAGAAAAAAAGGTTTTTTGGCTTAATCCTCGTCGGGGTTGTAGCTCGGCACGGCGGACTTGCTTATTATCATTATGTCCCCTATGTTCTTGACGAGCTGGTGTGGCACGATTACTCCTTTTGCGGAGCCCAGGACTTTGTTTAGGAACGAGTTTTTTGTGGACCTGACCTTCCATCCGAATATCTTTGTGCTTGTCACTATGACTTCCTCTACGTCTCCGAAGTACTCTCCTGTGTCTGTGAAGACTTTCATGTCGTACGCTTCCCCTATTCTTTTCATTTTCAGCATATTTTCACCCTCCAAAAAGCTTGATAGCAATTGGTTACTATTCTCCAATAAAATATCTTATTTAGTATTTAAAGCTTTTGCTTGTGCTTTCTGCGTGAATTCCAAAAACTTTATATATTCATCTGGTAATATTTGTTTTTATTAATATAATTTATAAGAGGTGTGATTGAATGGGTTACGAAGCGGTTATATTGGGCATTGTTCTTGGTACTTTGGCAGCTATTGTTTATAGCTTAAGGGTTTTGGTGCTGATGGAGCGGCGCATTGCTAGGATCGACCACCATATAGAGTCCTTGGTCATGAAGATTTATGAGGAAGAGAAGAAGATCGAGGCTGAGCAGTTGCACCTTGAGAAGATGCTTCAGCAGAAGGCTTCTGGGAAGAAGCCTAAGAAGAAATCCAAATAATTTTTTTTTAGTAAGATTTTTATAATTATTGTTATGTCTTTTCTCTTATGATTTTGGGCACTTCGTTGAAGCATGGCGGCTATTATCATTTCAGGGCTCACAAGCTTAAGCTGGAAGGCCTTTCCGGGAATGGCTTTGGCTTGTTGAAAGAATATATTTACAAGGTCATGGATTCTTGTCCGGACCATCATTTTCTTGGTGGGCCGAGGAGTTCTGTTCTTAGGTTTGATGTAGGTGCTAGTGTTAAGAGGTATAGCCACGAAGTTGAGATGCTTGCGAGGATGGGCTTGGACAGCGGGTATTATGATAATGCTCATCTTAATGTGCAGATGTTCATGCTTGCTTATGATAATAAGACGATTGCGATTGAGGTGCCGATTTGGCTTGAGCCGTCTGAATTTCCTGGTTTTTCGGATTTGTTTGGCTCTGATTTGTCTTTGTCGGGGCATATTGATGTTGTCCGGGTTGAGAACGGGAAGATATGGGTGTGGGATTATAAGCCGAATGCGCATAGGGAGAAGTTTGCCTCTACCCAGGTTTTTTTCTATGCTTTGATGCTTAGCAAGCGTTCAGGGATTCCTTTGGATAAGTTTATGTGTGGTTATTTTGATGAGAAGAGCTCTTTTGTTTTTGATCCTTCTAAGGTTTCCGTGTAGGTTGCTTTTTTGCGAATATGCTGAAGTATTTTCTTCGGGTCCTAAACGCTATGAATACTCCCAGGATGGACAAGCCGAATATCATTGTTGATGTTGCGTCTCTGGATTGCCCTTGTACCATTTCTATGCTTCCTAGCAGTATTAGCGTGCTTATTGTTCCGCAAGTTACTGCGATTATGGCTCCTATTATTTGGCTTCCTAGGAATATTTTGTCGTTGGTTATTATTATTGAGTCTATGTATCTGTATATGCTTCTGTATGTGTAGAATGCGATTGCTATCCATAGTGCTAGGTTTATTATTATGAATGAGAGGTATTCTGTGTGGTTGTAGAGTCTTATTGTTGTTAGAGCTAGTATTAGCAGGCTCACAATTTTTTTCCAGTCTTTGACGGCTTCTTTTAGTTTCATTATGTGGGGCTTCACAGTATGCTTTAGGCTTAAGGGTATTTAAATTTTTATCAAATATATAATGTCTATATGGTAAATAATTGTGTTTTTGCTTTTTCTCCCAACCAAAACATTTATATAATACAATTAATGGGTTTTAGTATTACAAGTGTCATACCAGTATACATTTATACCCAAATCTGTATATTTGCGTATGTTAAACAATAACAATTGTCTTACAATTGTCTTACATTTGTAATGTGTTTTGCAGGTGGTTCGAGGAATGCAAAAAACAGAAGTAATCAACATACGCCTACCAAGAGAACTCGTAAAAAAACTAGATTCTATAATCCAACAAAAAACCTTTAACACGAGATCCGAAGCAATACGGCAATTCTTGCGCGAATACTCAGAAGAAACCAAAACTAAAGGAAAAACCAAATGAAAGACACAATAGTCAGCATCAGAATACCAAAAAGCCTTGTAACAGAACTAAAAGAAATTACAGAAAAAAAACACTTCCTCGACCTCTCAGAACTCATAAGGACAATAATACGAAAAAAATGCGACGAATACGCCGAACCATACAAGCACGAAGTAAGAAAAATGCGTGATACACTCGAAGAAAGCCTTTACCAACACAAAGCAACCAAAGACAAAGAAAAACTCGTAGAAGAGCTACAAAGAATAATAGAGGAACTACGAAAATGAAAAGAAAAACGAAGAGAATAGCAATCCTTGCAATACTGCTGCTGCTCATGCTCCCAGTAGTCCTCACAAAAGCAGACTCGAACCAAACGCAAAATACGGGGTTCGCCTCCCCGACCTGGCACAACGCCACACCTGCAAACAACACGGGTGTGGCTTACAGCCCAGGTTACAGCCACCTTTTCTCGGTGGACTGGGCTGATGCCATAAACGTAAGCATAACACATAACTTCACAGGAGAACACGAGACACATAAGCTGGAAAGCCAGAATAGCGCATACAAGTACGCAACAGAACTACCCGCAGGAACATATTCCTGGAAAATGTCAGCAGAAGGCAACAACGGCTCCATGAACCAAACACCCCTATACACATACAAAGTAACGAAAGCAATACCTGCAATATTCCTATACCTAAACAGCGAAGCAAGCAACATAACAATAACACAAGATGACCATGTAAACATAACAGCAATACTTGAAGATGGAACAGGAAACATCTCCCTAACCACGCCAGAAAATGAATACACAGGAAAAAACATCTCTGTATCAAAGCAATTCACAGAGCCAGGCCATTACAACATAACCCTATCCTATGAAGCAACACAAAACTACACTCACCGCAAAATAACAAGGACGATCATAGTAGAAGAAAAGCAAGAAGGCGAATATGGATTGCTAGCACCCATAACAGATCTCGGCTTAGGCGACGAAATGGAATACCTGATAAAAGCTCCGAGCCCCTCAGATGTTACCATAAAGATCTCAAGAAAAACCAAGTTCGGCGACACTTATTGGCTTGAGCTAATAGAAACAATAAACCTTGAGAACAAAACATTCCCTGCACTAATGAAAAATACTAATACGAAGAAAGCCGGGGAATACGTGATAGAGGCAGAATTCCACAGCATGAACAAATCCGCAGAAGTAGAATACATTGTGAAAAACACGTTGAGCATTGAAATACAAGGAGATACCAAAGTAAAGAGAGGCACAAAAACAAGCATTGAAGCAACCGCCACCAACGGAATATCCCCTTACCAATACACATGGACGCTTAGCAACGGCACAAAGATAAACAACAGAAAGCTCGAAGTAACATACAACAGCCAAGGATCTTACAATACAAAACTCGAAGTGAAAGACTCAGAGGGCAACGCCCAAGAGCAAACAATCATAATAGATGTCAGAAACTACTATGACTTAACCGTAGAAGTAAGGAACCAGGACAACCAAGCCCTAAAAGATGCGCGTGTCACAATCACTGATACAAGCCAAGAAAAATGGACTGGCTCAGATGGAAAGGCAACCTTTAACTTGCCATCAGACGAATACAGGATAAGGGCATCCCTTTCAGGCTATGCTTCCAGGAACGTCGATATAGACTTAGACGAAAACAAGGCAATAACAATAACACTTGACAAGCAAGAATCAACATCATCTTCTGCTGCCTCAAGCAAGATACAATTAGAAAGCCCAGAAAATAACGCTCAAGTATCAGGAGAAGAAACAGAGTTCAGAGCGGCATTAACCCTGGGACTGCAAGCCACTTGCAGGCTTTTTATAGCAGAAAAAGAATCGCAATGGTTCGTGCAAGTTGCAGAAAAGCAAAGCACAGGCAGCGAGACAATATCTTTCACTGAAAAGCTAGATGAAGGAGATTATAAATGGAAAGTTGAGTGCACATCCAACAATGAAAACCACGAATCAAGCATAAGGGAATTCTCTGTTTCCAGGACTGCCCAAACAACCACAGCAACGGCTTTTGACTCAAGCGTAATAGACGCAGGAGAATTAAGGCAAAAGCTGGATGATGCCAGTGACAACCTAAACTCATTAGGCTTGGAAGCTATAAAAGCAGCTGAAGCACTAAGATTGCGCGAAATAATAGACAGGTCTATGAGGGATTATGAAAGGGTTCTCCGAGATATAAACAGCATGCAGTTCCGAAGGGATCTGACCGATGCTCAAAGGCAGGAAAAGCTGTCAGAATACAGGGATATAGTGAGCGAAATAGAAAGAAGCACTCCTATTAACCTTGAAGTGATAAGCTCAGAAGAATTCATTAATTTTCCAGACAGGGATGACTTGAGGGATATCGCAGAATCGTACAAGCAAGAGAGGAACCTCCAAGGCCATCTAGACATAAGGGAATTGGAGAGCTTGCAAGGCAAAATCATGGTAAGGACTTCTGTATTCCATGCAAAAATTACGTTAATAAGCGGTGACGCAAAAGAAGTCACCGTAATAGATAAGGCTGTTGAATACACAGGTGAAACTAGCAGGAACCAGTTCCTAATAGAAAGGGTTCCAAGCACATTTTCTGAGGGCTTAGAGATACTGCCTGATCACGACATAATAACAAGGAATGAACTAATACGATTTGATAAGATAGAAAGAATAACATATTATGCAAATGGGCATCAAAGCATAGAAGAAGCCAAGAGCGCTTATACATTAATAATCTCAGAAAGCGCTTTCAAGTCAACAAGAACAGCTAATCCGTTAACAGGCTACATAACATTTTCAAGCCTGGACATGGACTCTACCACTTGGCTTGTAATACTCTTGCTATTAATACTGATAGCGTACATATTATACGCATTAGACTTATTTGAAAAGATAAAAGGATTCGCAGCATTGCTCTGGAAAGACAAGAAGTCTAAAGAAATAATGCTGCTGGTTAATGACGCTAAGGACTATTTGGAAACAGAAAATATTGAGCGCGCCACCCTTATTTACAAGCAAGTAAAAATGCTTTACGAAAAAGCTCCTAAGCCCGTAAAAAACAATGTGTACGAAGAATCTGTAAGCCTTGCAAACGCGCTCAACGAAAAATACATCTCTAAGCTAATAACAGGCATACACGACGCGATAAAGAAAAAAGAGAATGCTAGCGCTGTAAAGCTTTACAATACTGCAATAGAAGCATACAACGCATTAGGAGAGGAATCAAAGAAGTCTTTCAGGGAGCAAATGCTAGCACTTCAGAAACAGCTAAAAAATGGATGAGAAAAAGCCGAAACGGAAACTGAAATCAATATTCCAAGGCAGGGACATTACCATAGAAGAGGCTCTAAAGAGTGGAAGGCCTAAGAAGAACTATTCCCTTACATGGCAAACACTTAAGATCGCACTTGTATTATTAAGCGTGCTCGGAATTGTTAGTGTAGGCGTGTATACTGGATACATAGCTTTCCATGAAGGCCATGGCGGCTTCATCCACCAGTTAAACCTTCTGTTTAAGAAGCCTGCGCATAACTGGGCGGGTTTATACGGGGCTGCTTTCGGCGTAGGACAGACTCAGCCATGGGAGTTCAGTGTAAATCCTGGTAGCATGAACGAGGCAAACATTTTTTTCCAGTGCTTGAGGAGCGGTGAGCCCACTCTTTTGTTTGCAAGCACTGTTCCAGAACAAGAAGTTTCTATGGCTACTCTTGTTGCCGCTACCCACGCAGAAATTGATGCTTTCATAGGAATTGATGATACGTATTATGATTCAGCCACAAATACTTTCAAGGAAACCATGAATATACAGGTAGGCGCTAATGCAATAAACAATGTTCCAACTGTCCATACATTCGTAGGTAGTGGCACTAATGAGGGAACCTTTAGGGCAGGCATTTTAAAGGACGAAGACAACAATTATGTTATAGTAGGAATAATAGAAGAAACTCTTGTCCGCGGATTCAATGACAGGTTCTATAACTACCAGATGATGCTCCCTATACCCAATAACCAGACCACGACTTACTATGTTTTCCTTGACCCCTTCATTGAATGCCCTGTAGGAGAGGATGAGCCCGGGACTTTTGGGACAGTGGAAGGATACGTTACAGACGTAGGCGGGAACCCGATTGAAGATACAATTGTGACAGTGGGAAGGCATTCTAATGTTTCTGATGCTGATGGCTATTACAGGATAACTACTGATGTTGGGACCAGGAACATATTCGCGATACGCACCGGCTACAATATTTATGTTAATAACGTTACAATATTTGAGAACAACGTTACTGAGCATAATATTATACTTGAGATTTATGTGCCTCCGTCTGATTTTACAGATACTGGGCCAGATATTGGTCCTGATTTCGGCCCGGATCAGGGCCCAGGCGAAGTTGACCCTGTTATTGAAAGGCCTATGGAGATTGAAGGCCAGGATTATTGGATTCCTTTCAATCGCATCACGAAAAGGATTAGGCAGGGCGAGTTCGCACAGGAAACCCTGTTCATCCAGAGTTTTAGGCCTAGTAGCATGCAAGTAAACGTGGAGCTAACAGGAGACGTTACAAAGATAACTTCTATGGATAGGAATTCATTGGTGATTAACCCTAGGGATGATGGCAGGGTAACTTTTACTTTCTTTGGCAATGAAACCCCTGGATTTTATAATGGAACAATCAACTTAACAGGAGGGATTGAGGAGACTATTCCGGTTATCGTTGAAATTATTGACAGGGAAAGAATACCAATTCAGGCTTTGCTTATAGGCGTGTCTATGCCTGACAGGAATATTTATCCTGGCTCTAGATTTACGTTTAGGACTGACCTAACAAACTTGCTTTCAGACAGGGAGTACGCTGTTAACTTGTTTTTCTCCATACAAAACATTGAGGGCACTGAAACTATTTGGACGCATTCCTCAAACGTATTTATCCAGACAAGCCTGTCAATATTGCGCCACGTTGAATTGCCCCCGGATATCCCGCCAGGGGATTACGTGATACGTGTAACTGCTAATTACTTGGACTTAACTTCCAGTACAAGCCATGCTTTCCGTGTCACCCTCCCATTTTACCAGTACATATTGTTTGGCGGTTTAAGGGTTTGGCATGCATTACTAATACTCTTGTTTATTGCAGGCTTAGTGACTGCTGCATTCATTATTAAGAAGAAGATTGAAGCAAAAAAGAAGTATCATTTGAAAGTTGAATACTCAGAGATTCCCAAGCCTGGCCCTAGAAGCATATTCGTTGGGAAGATAGCTGAAACCGAGAAGAAAGCGTATATGAACTTGGAGAATTTCAAGACTCACACCATTGTTGCTGGAAGTACTGGTGGAGGTAAGAGCTTCTCAGCACAAGTTATTATTGAAGAGATGCTTCTGAAGGAAGTTGCAATCATTGTTTTTGATCCTACCGCTCAGTGGACTGGGATGCTTAGGAAGCTTACTAATAAGGGCTTGCTCGGCTTGTATTCTAGCTTTGGAATGAAGCCAGGCGATGCTAAGCCTTTCACAGGTAATATTAGGCAGATTAATAACGCGCGTGAATTGATTGATATAAAGAAATATATGAAGCCTGGCGAAATTCAGATTTTTACTGTTCATAAGCTGGATCCTAAGGATATTGATATATTTGTTGCTAACACGGTCCGCGAGGTTTTCCATGCTAATTTTGATGAGTCAGAGCCATTGCGATTATGCTTGGTTTACGACGAAGTTCATAGGCTGCTGCCTAAGTTCGGGGGCAGCGGCGAAGGCTTCCTCCAGATTGAAAGGGCTTGTAGGGAGTTCAGGAAGTGGGGTATTGGTGTAATGCTGATATCCCAGGTTTTGGCGGACTTCGTAGGGCAGATTAAGGCTAACATTAACACAGAAATCCAGATGAGGACGAGGGATGAAGGTGACTTGGACAGGATTAAGACCAAGTATGGCGCGGATGTTTTGCAGAGCTTAGTTAAGGCAAGCATTGGTACAGGAATGGTTCAGAACTCCGCTTATAACCGTGGCAGGCCTTACTTCGTGACGTTCCGCCCAATAATGCACTCCGTTGCAAGGCTTAGCGATGAAGAAATCAACCAGTACAACGAGTATAACGAGCAAATCGACCAGCTAAGCTATGAGCTGGACCAGCTAGAGGAGCTAAAGCAGGATGTCTTTGACTTAAGGCTTGAGCTTAAGCTTGCATCTGATAAAGTTAAGGCTGGAAACTTTAACATGGTCAAGATTTACATCGAAGGCTTAGAGCCTAGGATTAAGAAGTTCTGGGATAAGCTTGGCAAGACTCCGAAGAAGCTAGAAATTAGGATGGTTTCAGAAGCAGAGCTAAAGGCAGAGATGGACAAGGCCAAGGAAGGACGGCAGAAGTTCGAGGCAGAAAATAAGACTGAGGAGAAAAAAGAAGATGCTAAGGCAGACGACCCTGCGGCGAGGTTCAAGAAAGATGTTCCTCCTGACAAGATATTAAGGCTTCATAACGATATGCTAGTTGTTACTCCTAGCAGCCTTTACTCAGAGGTTGAAGCCATGAAAGACTCCGACTACGAATTCCATGTCAACGCTGACAAGAACGATTTTGCTGACTGGTTCCGTAACGCAGTCGGAGACCAGGAATTAGCAGACCATTTAGATGAGACAAAGGACAGGAAGGAAATACTGGACTTATTGGACAAGCGAGCAAAGGGAGAAAAGCTACCCCCGTTAAAGCAAACTAAAGCTGTCCAGAACAAGGAAGCTTTAAAGGAAATGAGCCGTGAGCCAAAAGCAGAAAGTGAAGAGCCAGAACAAAAAGAAAAGCCTGAGGAAAGCCCTCAGCCAATAAAAGAAGAGGATAAAAAATGAGTGAGGAAATCAAGCCGGAAGAGTACTTTAAGTGCCACAACGGGAAAACCCTGAAGAGCATACAAGACTTAGAGGAAGAATTCAAGCTTAACACAGAAGGCAAGAATAATGAGAATTTTGAGCATCACGTAACCAAGGAAAGAAATGACTATGCTGCCTGGCTTCAGTACGCGTTCAGGAAAAAAAGGCTTGCTGCAAGAATACAGGCAAAGAGAAAGCCAGAAGACATGCTTAAGGTATTGCAGGACTACAATGAGCCGAAGAAAAAGCCTGAACCCAAAAAAGATAACGCTAGTGCCGAACCAGCTCAAGAATCAGCGGAACAAATAAAGCCAGTGGATGCTGACAAGGCAGAAGCCTTGCTTGAAAAAGTAAAATCCATGAAATCCAGGGCGACCGCGGGGACCCCGGAAACTATACAGGAAAAAATAAACTTCCTAAAAGAAAAAATGGAAGTATTAAAGCAGGAAATTTCAGATGCAAGAAAAAGCGGTAAGGACATGCTTATCCCCTCCCTGCTAATGAAGAACGTGTCCCCGAAAATATCCTATTATGAAGCTTCAAGAGAGCAGTCAGACTATCATAGCGCAGAAGTCTTGCTTTCTGATATTAAAAAAGAAGTAGATGAAGAGCTTGCACGTAAAGAGCCAGACTTAAAAGCTGAAATAATGAAAGGTGCAGGCCTTGAAACAAAAAAAGAGGACGAGTAAAAAAAAGGTGGGATGAAGAAAAATGGGCTTATTCAAAAAGAAACTCAGCGATGAAGAACTAATAAAGAAAAACATAGAGGCGCAGCAAGCAGAGCTGGAAGAAAAGGAAGCGGCGAAGAACAAGAAAGAAGACGACCTAGGAGATTCTAAGCTTGGCATTGAAATAACCAAGGTAAAAGCACAAGTCGAAGGCCTGAACGAGCAAAGGCAAGCCGTAAACGAGCGCTTTTCAAGGATAAGCGAAGAAATCGGGGAAATCCGCGGAATGGTTATGGACACGAACAAGGCAGTAGGAAACATAGAGGCTTCCGCTACGAAAGCAATAGACTTAGTGGAGAGCGTAAAGCCAGACCAATTAATGCTAGAGGTAAGAAAGCAAGACTCCAAGATAGAATCCTTAAAAGCAAATATTGAGAGCAACGAATCATTGATGAAAGACTTGATGAGCGAGATAAAGGCAATAAGAAAAAGGATGGACTTCTACAAGGGCGTGGAGCAAGTCGCAAAGATGAACGAAGAAATCAAAGGCGAACTTATCGATATAAAAAAAATTGAATCCAGCATAGAGAGGCACAGCAACAAAGTAGAAAGCATATTCTTGGAAGTAGAAAAGAAATTCGCTGAATTCGACAAGTACGGCGACACAGCCAAAGACTTGCAAAGAAGCTTCCAAAAACTACAAGGGGATGTGGACAAATTAAGAGTAAAAGCAGAAGACAAAGCAGACAAAAAAGAAGTAACCAAGATAATAAGCAAATTCAACGAATTCGAAAAGCACACAACCAAGATAATAAACTTATTAGATGAAAGAAGCAAAGATGCCTCGAACGATTTCAGGAAGCAACTGGACAACTTAATATCTGAGGCAAAGAAAAAAGTAGACTCGGCACTAAAACAAATAGGCGTAAAGAAAACTTCAAAGAAATCATGGAAGCTATTCGGAAAAAAGCGGGAAGAACCTCCAAAAGAAGAAGCCAAGCCCGAAGAACAGAAAGAGGAGAAAAAAGAGGAAGCGCAAAAAGAAGAATCAAAGCCAGAACCACAGCCAAAAGAAGAAAAGCAAGAAGAGCCAAAAGAAGCACCTAAAGAAGAAAAGCCCGAACCAGCCAAAAAAGAAGAGCCAAAAGAAGAAAAAAAGCAAGAGCAACCAGCAAAACAAGAGGAACAGCAAATATCTTTGGAACCAACAAAGCCATTATCTGATTCAAAGCAAGCTTTCTTGGATGCAAAGCCAACAACACAAGAACTAGAGCAAAAGCTAGAGAAGGCAATACAAAAAGAAGACCTAAACACAGCAATAACATTTTACAACGTCCTAAAAGACGAGTACCTTCCAAGCCAGGAACTCTCGTTTGAGGAAAGGAAAGCCATATACAAATACCTCTTAAAAGTGTATAAAGAATTGGTGGCGCTGGCAAACAAGCTAAATAAGGCGAAAGGATAAGGAAATATTATGGAAATGAAAAACTGGCTACAAATATGTGCAGCAGCATTATTATTAGCGGTAGCCATACCATTAATCTTATCCCATGCAGTAGCAGAAGAAGAATTCAGCGAACTACAAGTTATAACAGACAAAGAAAGCTACTTAGTAGAAGAAACAATATTAATTAGCGTTGCACCAGAAGAGATAAAAGAAGAAGTAAAAGAAAAGCTTACAATAACAGTAAAGACAGATGAGAAAACATTCAACTACATAGGCATACCTGAATTCCCAGTAAAATTCAGCTTCCCTGAAGAAGACACATACACGATACAGCTTATCCACAAGGCAACCAACAGCGTAATATCAGAAAAAACCATTAATGTAGGAAGACCAGAAACAGAAGAAATCGTTGAGCCAAGCACAGAAATACAGCGATCTCCCCTACAAGAAATCCCGGGAATAATTAATCCAGAAGGCTTAATACTCGAAAACTATCAAGGCATTAAAAGGCCTAGGCACATAGAATTAGTCCGGAGCTTCAGAGGGCCCGAGCTAATCCTTTATGACCCTATTCAAGCCGTTAAAAGCATTAGGTTCCGCGGCTTAAGAGATGAGACTCCTCCACGACTAGGAATAGAAGACCGAGAGCCAGTGCCTGTCTACGGCATGGAATCTGTTAGGAGCTACGCAATAGACCCAACAACTGTTGACTTTGATGAAGCAACTGTAACAGCTGTTGCTGAAGGAAACACTTTGTTCATGTGTAAGGAATACAACTTTACTACACAGGACTGCTACGGTGACTGGGAAAGAGTGCGAGACTTAACACCTGGAGAAATATATACATTCACACTCACACCTGAAGACCCTTTGTTCACGGAAACCAATGAGTCTTTTGATTGCAGTTGCTCAGATTCTTTTACAGGAAATCAAGATGGTGAGATTTTTTGTGAAGCATTCTGCCCTCATACTATTAATGTTCCTGAAGGTGCTGTTAGCTTCTTCTTGGAGTCTATTACTTATAATATGAGCTTTACTAGAACTCATAGTGGTGGAAATATTCAGAATCTAGGAGGGTCACAGGCAGGGTATTATGATGTTGACCAAGTTACTGGCAATGGCAACGAAGTTCTTGTAGGAAGCGATACAATATCAAGTACAGGAACGACTTCTTTGACATGGACGAATAGCGATGTGCCCCAGTCAGGAAGCAATTCTTTCACTGAAGATAATTGTGATAACTGGCCTGATTACTGCACTTACTATGTTTACATTAATGCTTCAGCAGCTTTTGGTTTGCCTGGGAACCCGCAGAGAACTATATCAATAGATTTATCTGTGGATTCAATAAGCTACACCTTGAATTACACTGAGCCTGGTGACTTCTCAGTTACCTTGGACAGCCCTCCTAATAATCATTATACAAACAATTCTTTCCCTGAATTCGGCTTCATTCCATTGAATGCGCATTATAATATTGAGAATTGCTCTATATACACATCTGAAGGGGGTTGGAGCGTGAAAAACACTACTGATTCCGTTCAGAATGGCTCTGTTAATTATTTACGTGCTTCTTTTAGCAGTGATGGCTCTTACCAGTGGAATGTCGAGTGTGTTGATGAAAATAGCGAAGCCATGTTTGCTCCCTCAAACAGGACTATTAATATAGATACGGTCCCTCCTGTTGTAAATCTTATCAGCCCGGATGATGAAGAAGAAATTAGCGATGAAAACGTGATATCTTTTTTTTACAATGTATCAGATGATTCTCCTATAGTGAATTGTTCCCTTATAATTAATGGAAGCGTAGCCTTGACTGATTACTCTGTTGTAAAAGATGCAGAGCAATCAATAACTCAATCCCTTAGTAATGGGGTTTATGAATGGAACGTTATGTGCTTTGATCAAGCAGGCAATTATGGCGTAGGAACTCCAAGACTATTAACTGTAGATGTGGAGCCGGTTATATTTACCGGGCTTTGGTTTGAAACCGCTGCTTCTGATTGCACTAGTTTTCCTTGCCAAATAGGCTTAGCCCAGCAAACAGATGGTACTATAAACACTATAAGCGGCACCATTCCTTCAGGAATCACTATTACTATCGTGGAAGCTATAAGCCCATTCATAGGCTCTAATGGAGCAGAAATACAAGGTAATACAGATGTTCTTTTTAGTTCTTATTTTTCTGAGGTTGATAATAATCTTCATGCTCGCTGGCATTTATATAAGCAATCCGGCCAAGGCACTAATTCTTTATTGTGCGCTCATGATTCTGGTACGCAGATAGCCACTATTACTACAGGGTCCTGTTCCAACACAAGTGATGTAAGGATTCTTAGTACTGATAGGTTGTTTTATGTTATAACTTTGAGAGTTAGCCAAGGAGCGGCATCTAGGAGTTTCGCTCATGATGTTGACCATGATTCTAGCTTTGTTAACATTACTGGCTTTAGGCAGTTAGGGTTTTTGTCTGCTTCGCTTACCAATCCTTCCAGTGCTTTAGAAATCGGCCAAGGTTCCCTTTTTAATGTTACCTGTGACATTGCTTGCGAGTATGGGTATTGCCTAGATACTGAAGTTTATGTCCAGTCCAACCAGTCTGGCTCTTGGGCTGATATCGATGGTTCTGGGACGTTGCAATTAAGCGATGGACAAGACAATCCTTTATCTGTGGGAACAATTTTTAATTCTACTAATACCACCACTTTTTCCTTGGAGGGAGGCACTCCAGGGGTGGCTCACGTGCGCTGTTACGCTGAATCAAAGTACTATAACGCAACTAGTGGTAGCGAGCAAGTCACAGTAAGTGTAACTGAGGAGCCTGTTATAACACTTGATTACCCTGAGAACGACTCATGGATTAATGATGAGCCTGTAGTCTTCCTTTATACGCCTCAGACTTTCAGCACAATAGATGAATGTAGCTTGTTCATAAACGGCGTATGGAACCAGACAGATACTGAGGCCCAGGCAAACGTTCAGAATTCGTTCTCGGTTTCCGGCTTAAACGAAGAAAGGTATAATTGGAGTGTTAGCTGTACAGATATAGGCAGCCTGACTGGAAATTCCACCACGTTTTATTTTGATATTGACAGGCAGGCTCCGTATAATTTAACAATACATTACCCTGAAGATGGAGCTAATATAACCCAGTCAACTGTGGATTTCAGCTGGACAGTGCAGGACTTAAGGTCTCCTAATATGACTTGCGAATTATACATTAATAGCACGTTAAACCAGACAGTGACTTCATTTAACGACACGCAGACAAATATTAGTGTTGAAGGTTTCGATATTGGGAACTATAATTGGTTCTTGTCTTGTTATGACTTGGCTGGGAACACGAATACTAGTGATACTTTTGACCTTACAATTTCTGATGTTCCTCCTAATGTGACGCTTGTAAGCCCCCTTGATTTAACAGGTATAAATACGAGCATTGCTACCCTTGAGTACATTCCAGGCGATGGCTTCGGCATCCAGGAATGTAGCTTGTTCATCAATAACACTTTCAACCAGTCTAATTCAAGCATCGATACTAATAATATTAACACTTTCGAGGTTCCTGTAGATGAAGACATGTATACGTGGTACGTTGAATGCCTTGATTTAAACAATAATATTGGGACAAGCGATGAATGGACTTTCTTTGTTGATTTTACGCAGCCCACAGTGACACTTCACAGCCCTGCACCGGAGTCTTACTTTGAAACTTCAACCATAGAATTTTCTTATACGGGCTTTGATAATTGGCCTCCTCTTACCTGTACCATTAATTTTAACGACGAGCCAAGTATAACGACCAACACTACTAGCGGGACAACCGTTAATGAGATAGGCACAGGCTATCTTGATGGATACCATTACTGGGATGTTATGTGTGTTGACGTAGGCGGAAACACAGGAATAAGCGATACGTGGAACCTTACAATAAACCAGAGCCCGGTTATCACACAAGACTTTCCATTGAATAACTCGCATCTTAGCGTTCTCGACCTGGATTTATTATACACTCCTGTTGATAACGATGGATTCGAATCCTGCGAATTGTACTTAAACGGGGCTTTCAACCAGATTAATTCAACGAATATAACTTCAGGCATACAATCTAATTTCACGTTAACTGGCTTAGATGAAGGTTATTACAATTGGAGCGTTATGTGTGTTGATTCAGGCATATTTTCAAACATAGGTATTACGCCTAATCTTTCGTTCGTGGTTGACCGAACTCCTCCCAGCCTTGAGTTGATAACACCTAATGAAGGCCAAATAATAAATGTTTCTTCATACAATTTTTCATGGGTCGCAACAGATGTTTACTCAGAAAATATGTCTTGTGACTTATACATAAATGGCTCTATTAATGCTTCAGGGATTATTTCTCCCAATGGCTCAATCGAAAATTACACAGTTACAGGCTTAAGTACGGGTTTTTATAATTGGAGCATGGCTTGCTACGATGCAGCAGGCAACGTAAACATAAGCGAAACTAGAAACTTTGAAGTATTGCTTCCTCCAAAAGTAACCTTGCTTTTTCCTGCAAATGATTCCGGCGATTACTTAAGAGATGTCCTTTTTGCTTATATCCCAAGTGAAGGGGGAGGAAGCTTTCCTAGTTGTTCATTGATACTCAATGGGGAAGTAAACCAGACGAATACCTCCATAATTCCTGATGATGAAAACTATTTTTTTGTAGAAAATCTTTCTGATGGGATGTATGAGTGGAATGTGCAGTGTGTTGATAATAACGCTTTGATTGGTGAGGGCGATGAGTCCTGGATTTTTTATATTGACACAGAACCTCCTTACAGTGTTGAATTGCTTAGCCCCTTGAATGATTCTGTTGAGGAAAGAAACAATGTCTCTTTTACATTTATAGCAAGGGATGTAACCAGCCCTAATATGATGTGTGATGTGTATGTAACTGAAGATCAGGACACATTTGTTATAGGGGAAGATTTATTTGTCCTTAATGATACAGAGTTTACATATAATTACTTGTTGTCTGATGGAAATTATTCTTGGTTTGTAAACTGTACTGACAAGGCAGGTTTATACAATGTTTCAGTAGAAAATTTCTTTGAGGTTAACGCACCCCCTAATGTTACCCTTATAAGCCCTGAAAATGTTTCCTGGTTCAACGTTGATAATGTTGTTTTGACTTATTTTCCTGAAGACGACTTTTCTATTGTGAGCTGCGAATTATTCATTAATGGGAATTCCAATCAGACAAGTTTCTTCATTAACAACAGGCAGAATAATACTTTCAGCTTGGGCAACTTAGATCAGGGAGAGTATAACTGGACTGTTGCGTGTACTGATAGCGATGCAAACACGTATGCGCCTCCTAACTGGACTTTCTATGTAGATATGGATGCCCCTGATATTACTCTTCATAATCCATTAATAGATGAGCCTCTTGACACTAGTACCGTCACGTTTAACTGGACAGCATCTGATAACATGTCTCCTTTAATGATGTGTGACTTGTACGTGGATGGAGTTGCTAACAGGACGGGTTTGTTAGTCAATAATTCCGAGCCTTTCCAGGAAACGGTATCCGGATTTACTGATGGGGACTTTAACTGGAGTGTTATGTGTGCAGACCTTGCTAGTAACACTGATATGAGTGAAACCAGGAATTTCTCGGTTCAGGAGCCTCCAACCGTATTGCTTGGGGAGCCTCCGCATAATTACAGGAATAACACTGTGAACATGACTTTGTTCTTTACCGCTTTTGATAACTCAGGAGAAATAGATGAGTGTACATTGCTCCTTAACGGGGATCCTAACCAGACAAATACAAATATATCCCATGGCGTTGAGAACAACTTTACATTAACCAATCTGCCAAGCGGCTCATATACGTGGGATGTCCAGTGTATAGACCCAAGCAGCAATGTTGGTGTTAACGGAACGCCGAAATCTTTTCACGTAGACTTAGACCCTCCAATTATTACTTTGTTAGAACCTGAGATGGATGAGACTTTTAACCTGAATAACATTACATTCCTTTGGAACGCTGTGGATTTCAATGAAAGCATACCTATTTCGTGTGACTTATTCGTAACTGACCCATTAGGTGACAGGACAGCGGAGAACATAACAGGCTTTTCAGGGCAGAACTTTACGTATATGGTAACTGAGCTTGAGGACGGCGAGCATTTCTGGAACGTTACATGTACTGATGACCTTGGAAATACTGGTTTCAGCGATACGTGGAGGTTCATTATTAACCAGCCAGACTTATACATTGATGAGACAAGGATTGCTTTCAACAACACTAACCCTGACTTGTTCGAAATGCTTAACATAACTGCTAATGTTAGCAACATCGGGGGAATAAGCGCTTTCAACGTACTAGTTGAGTTCTGGCAAGGCCACCCGGATGACGGCGGAGTATTCATAGGGAATGACACAGGAGATGTGTCTTTTAATGGCTCAACGATTTTCTCCGTTAACTGGAGCATCCCTGAAGGCTACCATGAAATTCACGTCTTCGTGGACCCTAATAATGAGATTGCAGAGCTTAACAAGTCTAATAATAATGCTTCTGTTAACATCTCTGTTTTAAGGTCTATGATTAATGATCCTTTGAACGGAAGCATCTTCGGGTTTGATGATATAACTTTGAATTTTACTTTGCAGGATTACACTACTGGCCTGATTAACTACACGGTTTTTGTTGATGGCTCCCCCTCAGTTTATGAAGGCCAAGTAACAGACAACCAAAGCACAGCTATTATGATTAACCTAGCTGAAGGAATAAGAAATATTTTTGTCAGGGCAACTGATTACTTGTTCAGGGAAAAAGACTCTATTCCCATAACAATAACAATAGACCTCACACCGCCGGTACCTGTTATTAACACTCTCAACGAGACCTGGTTTAATTACTCTGAGCCCCAGATTAACTTCACCGTTTCAGATAACCTTGCAAGCATAATTAATTATACTTTGTACGTGAACGGCACGCCTGATGTTTCAGGAAACGCATCTAACCCGGAAACATTGGTGGAAAGCTTATCATCTCTTTCAGATGGGGCTTACGAGATAATACTTGAAGCAATTGATGACGCAGGCAACGCTGCTAATACAACTCCCATAATTATCTATGTTGACACTGAAGAGCCTGTTATTGTACTAGAAAGCCCTGATGACGGAGCTAACTTCACCACGAGGGACGTAGAGCTAAACTACACTGTTTATGATAACATGGCTAGCACGGCTATTTGTGAAATAAATGTAAGCGGAACAAGTTACGGCCCATTCAGCGTTGATACCGGTGTTGAGCAAAACTTCCTCGTTGAGAATTTGCCAGAAGGAATACATTTCTGGAACGTTTCATGTTTTGACCAGGCTGGCAACTGGAATATTAGCGAGACTAGGCATTTCAACGTATTCATACCTCCGGAAGTAACTCTTTTGAGCCCTCCTGACGATTATTGGAGCAACGAATCAACAAACACATTAACATACAATGTTAGCGATGACACGGGAATACTGGAATGCCGCTTATACCTAAATGGCGTGCTGAACGACACTGACGATGATGTTCAGAACAACGCAGTTAACGAGTTCGTAGTTGAGAACATGAATGGCTTGTATTCTTGGAGAGTTGAATGTATTGATAACACAACATTCAACAGCGTAGGGGTAAGCGATGAATGGACTTTAAACGTGGATACTGAAGCGCCAGTTCCTAATATTACTACGCAGAACAACACATGGTTCAACACAGACCCAGAACTAGACTTCATAATAACTGATAACTTAGCACCTACAATTAACTACACAGTTTATGTTAACGGAACAAGCTTCGTTAACGGAACAACAACTAATAATACTGCTTTCCAGGAAACCCTAACAGGATTATCAGATGGTGTTTACGAAGCAATACTCGGAGCAACGGACTTGGCAGGAAATTCTGCTAACAGCACACCCATAACGTTTTACCTTGACACCCAAGAACCTTTCATAACCCTGAACTACCCTGACGACGAAGAAAACATAACTTCCACATCTGTTAACTTAAGCTTTACACCAACAGACAACCTCGCCGACTACTTGATGTGTACCGTGACGCTTAACAACGACCCTGTTGCAGAAAACCTGAACGTTTCAAATGGAGCAGAAGAAATAGTTGAGCTGCATAACCTTTCCGGCGGCTTGTATTATTGGAACGTAACATGTACAGACCAAGCCCTTAACACGAACACAAGCGAGACAAGGAGCTTCTTCATACCAGTCCCAGACTTGTCCGTGAATGCCTCAGAAATATTTTTCAGCAATGAAGCTCCAAGCGAAGGAGAAAACATAACGATAACTGCAACTATTAGGAATATTGGCGGAAGCCCTGCCGAGGACTTCGACGTGCAGTTCTGGCAGGAAGAGATTAATATTTCTGGCAACCAAATAGGAAGTGACATAAACATAGCATTCCTCGATGCTAACGAGTCAATTAATGTAAGCGTTAACTACACAGCAATAATAGGTACAACGGAAATCTTTGTTTACGTAAACCCAGATCAAAGAGTTTTCGAGGATGATTACTCTAATAATATAGCTTCAAGGAATATAACTGTGCAGTTCTGGCATTACGCCCTAGGAACAACTAATGACACATTAAGGGTTACCGATGCATCCTACGGATTATTATTTGACTGGGCTGTGGAGAATTCCACTGGAAGCAATATATTCGTAACAGATTTCGACTCAGACATATCCTGGCTTTCATTGCAGGCATTAGGAAGAGACACTAATAACGATCCCTCGCCCTTAGACTTCGAGGCACTGGATGCTGCCCTTGGCTCAATTAATTACTCTGACTCAATCAATAACATATACGCAATAGGAGGAACCCCTATTGAAACAATGAGCTTTGAAATATTCAGCAGTATAATAGAAAACGTGCCTGTCCATAACAGCACGAATAACTCAAATTTCAAGACAGG
>SLQZ01000080.1 GCA_007131205.1 Candidatus Woesearchaeota archaeon
CACTTCTTTAGAGCTGGTCTTGGCCATGCTATAGGCCATTCTTATTGCTTCAGTTTCCGAAGCCGCGAGGCCTGAGCTTTTCAGTGTTTCAGCTAATTTCCTAACATTATCTTCAGGTATGTCTTTTATTGATTTCATTTATCCCACCAAAAAATTGTTGTGCAAAAACATATTTTAGTATACAAAACATTGCACATAGTGATACTATTTAAATTTTTTGTTTCCGATGGCTCTGTCCCGAATCATTGTTGCTGCCTTGAAACAAGCCAGGAGAGCAAGCGATTCATGCAGCTTGCTTGACGAAGAACTTGCGCCAGGCAGGACGCAGCAGTGTTTTCGCAGCAACAAAATGTGAGATTTTCTACAGAGCCGTTTCCGCTCTTTTATATGGCTATAGCTGATTAGCGCTTTTTTCTGCAGAAAAATAATTTATCCCTGTGCACTTCCCTTATTTCAAAGACCTGGAATAGCTTATTAATAATATTTACGCATAATCCGTAATTCCCAGAATCCTTAAGCAAGCTAAACACGAAAACACAATCATCCTTTCCAGCATCTGCCATATTCAAAAAGCTTTCTTCAGCATCTATAAAGTGGTGCGCTACAGTTACGCAAATAACAAAATCAAAAGACTTCTCGCCAAAAAACTTTTTTAGGTCTTCTGCTCCGCACACAAATACATGCTTTCCAAGCAAGAAATCAGCTTTTGGATGCTTTAAGACCATTTCTTTGCTGGGCTCAACACCCTTGACGTTGCACTTAAAAAAATCAAATGATAAGCAAGTGCCGCACCCAACATCAAGCAGTAAATCATTCTTTTCAGGCATGATGACTTTTTCAATAACCTTGAGCTTTCCTATCTGCTCCTTGCCATGAAGCTCATCATAAGAGCCTGATATAGCGTTATAATAATCATAAACGCCTGATTTTCTTTTCTTTAAAGATTTTCGGGCCATAACAAAAAGCAATGAATGCTAATTAAAAACATTTTCGGGGCATAAATACCAAAAATTTAAATAATATTAGTGCACGCCTATAATAATTCGCCTTAACAGGGGGTAATAAAAAAATGAAAAAGACAACCATAATCGTGATGCTTGCTATGGTTGCACTACTCGTTGTTGCCGGGTGCAGCGGTTCAGCTGAATCCTCGGATTACAACTACGACTTTGTGCCAATCGCAGGAGCTGGCTGCGGATTCCAGGGAACAGATGAGCCAGTAGCCTTGCAGCAACCAGCAAGTAGTCCACATGCTATGTAGCAATAAACAAAATTTTTTTAAATTTTTTTTATGAAAACAATAATTTTATTTTCTAGATAGTTTGGCAAACGGGGGAAGAGAAATGGCAAGTAAGGCTTATAGAAGAAAACAGCAAGTTAAAGAATTAAAAAAGCAAAAGAAAGGGGACTTTCAAAAGCAAGAGAGAGGAAAGAAGCGAAAATCAATCGCGTTTTACACTGTAGGCATAATATTATTCGCAGGCCTAATATACTTGTTAGCTACAAGCGCTTCTGCACCAGGATATTTTCCTGGCCCTGATAATGCTCCTTTTGTTGGGCCAGATGACGCAAGGGTAACAGTAACGCAGTTTGGCTGTTATACTTGTCCTTTCACCCAAAGTTTTAATGTGGACGTATTTCCTAGGTTGATCGATGAATACGGTGACCGGGTCAAATTCGCTTATAGGACTATGCCCATATATTCCAATTCAGGTTCGGAAAGGGCGGCTATGGCTGCTTGGTGCGCTGAAGAGCACGGATTATTTTGGGAGTACCACGAGTTGCTGTTCTCAGTGCCCTCTTTTAGTGATTCAACGCTTAGAAGCCATGCTCAAGCTGTTGGCTTGGACGAAGCTGAGTTCAATGAATGCTTGTCCAGCAGAAGATACAGGGATGTTGTTCGTGCAGAGTTCGATGAAGGACGAAGGGCAAACATAAGGGTTACACCCACAATTTTTATCAATAATACTCTTGTGCAAGGGGACCACTTAAGATTGGATGGTGCAATGGAATTAAGTGTGTACAGAAGGGTTCTTGATGAGATGCTTACAAGAGATCCATAATCTTTTTTTTTAGCTTGCTATTCCTGCTATTATTGTTCCTGCGATGATGCTGAACATAACTGTGAATATTCCTGCTATTAGAACGTAAGTTATTGTGCTCATAACAAGGCTTCTTCCTATATTGCTTTTCTCGTATATCTCGTCGCTTCCATTCTCTATACCGCTTACGAGGTATGTGAGTATATATGTGATTTGCACTACGTATAATCCTACTATTGCTTGGAAGAAATAAGTTGGGACACCGCCTGAGCCGAACATATCCATAATATTTGCTGCTCCCCCAAATGCTTCTTCTGCGCCGCCTTCACCTAGCTCTGAGAACCTCTCTGCCAGTGCTCCAAGTATCTGGCTTATCATGCTCGTGATTCCTACCACTATCCCGCTTATCGCCGGTGTAAGGAACGCTACTTGGCTTCTCATGCTGCTTACCACGTCCGCCATCAAGTCTTTTAATCTTTCATCTACTCGGTGCATAGACTTTATGTACTCAGCAATAGTCAGCAATGCTTGGCTTGCAATTAAAGGCCCTTTTCGTATGCTTTCCACGAATACTTTCATGCTGCTCTCAATTATGCTGCTCGGGAAATGCTTTAAAGCACCTACTTCCCTGTCAAAAATTGCTTCTTCAACACCCATGCCCAGCTTGACTATGTTGACTGTTACCATGTCAAAAAACTTGCCTGATTCAGTGCCTTGCATATTCCTTGCTACGCTATGGAACGCTATTTCTGCCGGAACCCCGTCGCCGAGCCTGTTACCAAGCTGGAATAGTGCGCTTGCAAATTCCTGCTCTAGCTTTGAAGTATGCTCCCTAATCTTAATCATCTTGGAATACTTCCACTTATAGTATAACCCTATTCCGAGCCCAAACGCTAATGGGAGTGCCAGGCTGAGAAGGGATGCTCCTAACCCGTAAGGCCCTATTCTTCCAACAACCATTCCTTGCTGTATTTCATCCCTGTAGTCAAGCATTTTCGCGTATACCCTTTCATCACTATCTGCATCATATGAAAGGACGAATCCTCTTTCTGTTAAGTAATAGTCTGTATCAGGGTCCATTGCGTAAAGCATTAAAGGGAATATGCCTATGAAAAGCAAAGATATAATGATGAAGCTGGCAGCAGCCATCGGTGTTAATGCTATTCCTTTGCTCTTATCCTTGCTGAACTTAAAAGTTATTTTATTGTCCTCCGAAACATCCGCGTCTAAATTGCTTACATCTATCCCGCTGTACCCTGTAGGCCTCGTAGAAAGCACTTCCCTGCCCAGGTAATATACGAGAATGGGGAGAGCTAAATTGTATAATGCAAATAAGTGATACCATCTTACTTCTGGCACGAAAGCAGTCAGCAATGGAAGTATAACCAGACCAAGTATGGGCAGCACTATCCCAAGCATGTGCAGAGCCGTAATAGGGCTTTTCAGGTTATGCGTGAAATGAAGCATTTTCTCGTACGTCTCTTCAAGTATTACGCTTAGAGACTTGTCAAGTGCATTAAGCCTCCTCACATCATTGCTTTCGTACAAGCTGCTTTCAATTAAGTGCATGCTTTCAATGAATTCAGGGTTCCACTCCCTCCAGGTCTGGAGGTAGAAGTCAAGTGACTCCGTAACATTGTCGAATTTCCCTGTTTCAATATCCCACATCACTTTTTTTAGGTCAAGGCTTAGCGGCGGCCTGAGGTGTTCTGCTGCGAAGTCAATTGCTAGTTCAAGGTTGGGAGTATGCCTCATATATGTAACGATGTAGAAGACCGCAAGGACCATTTGGTTGCTTGACTTCATTCTCCAAACATTTGCGATTATGAATGGCAGCTTGCTTAACGGGATAAACATTACCAAGCCCATTATTATGCCGAATAATATGAAAAAGAAATTATCTGCGCTCTCTCCTCCTGTAAGCACGAATGGCACGAAGTAACCAAGTATTACAGAAGAAAAAATAATGAGGAACACCATTAACAGCGCGAAACTCGTCACTCCCGTCGGGCTCGCATTTATATGGCTTATCCTTATAGCTTCTTCTATCTTGGGTATTTTTTTCTTATCAGGGCTTATAGGTATTACTTTTTCTGCGAAAGAGCATAGTTTCTCGTAGTAAGATAGTTGCTTTGGCATGAATGACTGCTTGAACTTTTCGTAATCCCTAGTGGTTATCTTTACCACTTGCTTTGGTGTATCGCCAAGTTCCTTAGCTAGCCGGCTCTTATACTTTTGCTTAAAGTCAATGTATTCAAGCTCATCCTTTTTCATGCTCAGCCCTTTTTTTTACCTTATGGTTTCTCTTTCTTGCCTTCTTTTTCTTACTTCCTTTTTTAGCCACTCATTCCATTCAAAGAAAATTTTTTTGCTGTCCAAAGACCCTGTGTTGCTTTTTACTTTATCGCTTAATTTGTGGAATTGGTCGTTGCAGCTTATTACAAATGGCGCTTCAAGCAAGTCAGGGTCTTCTTCCCTATCAGATGTTTCTACCAGCGTTTCTTTCATCTTAGCCCTTAGCATAATATTATCCCAGACAGCATCCCAGTTTCCAGCCCACTCTTTTACGTTCCCTGCTATTGCTTTCAATATTTCTGAGTCCCCGTTTAGCAAGTCTTCGCTCGGCTCAAGCGAATCTGTTTTTGAATTGTACTTCATCAAGTCTACAAATCCCTTTTCTAGCAACGGGTCATTCTCCCAGTCTTTCCTGACTTCGCTTATCTGTGTCACCCTCCTCCATTTATGCATTCCGTCAGCGCTTCTTATAGGGTTGGCTACTATTATCACGTCTGTTGCCTTAAAGCTTGTTTTTGGCACGTCTAAATCATTAACAACCCTGTCGTAAACCCCGTATGGGCTATCCCCATGTATTGTTCCTGCGACTACGTTAGCTAGTGCGCCTACTCTCATGGCTTCGTATAGTGCCCGTGCTTCTGTGCTTCTCACTTCGCCTATGATTAAAGCAGAGTCTCCCAAGCGCAGGGTTGTCCTTATTCCTTCATCTGCTGGCAATTCACTGCTTCCCTTTGATAGGGAGCTAGCCACTTTCATTGATTGTATGTTGTATCCTAGGTCTCGGAGGGGGCTTCCAGGCAACTCCAATGTATCCTCGATGGTGATAATCCTGAACTTTCTCATTATTTCTACCATTAAGCTTCCCAGCAGGCTTGATTTCCCGGCGCTTCTCGTTCCTGCAACCAGCAGCGTCCTATTGCCATCTACGATGAAGCTCATCAGGCCCGCTCCTACAGCGCTTATCATATTGTTTTTTATGAATAATGGCAGCGTCCAGGGCTTATCCCTGTGTCTCCTGAATGCGTATGCTAGCCCAGTAGGGTTTAGTGGCTTGCTTATTACTCCAACCCTGGCATTTGCAACTCCTGGTATCTCTATGTCTGTGTCCAGCACAGGGTTGGCTTCGTCCAGCGGCCTTCCTGATAGTAATCGTAGCTTAGAAGCCCATGAGTCAACATCGCTTATGCTAGGCATTATGTTGGTTTTGCAATCATCATAATCGCTGTGCACAAGGAATATGGGAGAAAGCCCTGTGGGGCTGTTAATAGTTATGTCTTGTACTTTCTCATCTCTGAGCAGTATCTCTATAAGGCCGAATCCCACGGTATACCTTATAAGTATCTGTGTTAATTCCTCGAGTTCTTCCTGCGTGATTTTCACTCTTCTATAATTTGCCAGCTCTTCAAGTAAGTCCGAGCCCACGTTGTAAAATATTTCTCGCATCCTTTCAGGGTTTACGAAGTCTTGCTCTTCTGGCTGGTGCTCGCTCATTATCTTTCTCGCCATGTCCAGCAACTCATACTTTTCTTCGCTTAGCTTGAACTCTGGAGGTATTACGTGATACAAGTATTGCACGTTGTCCGGCAGCTTGAATATTACTACTTCGGTATCTCCGATATTGTAGTTCATGACTTCCTCTGCATCCTTAGGATACGTGGCCATGATTTTTGTGAACATAAAGTCGGGCTTGATGCTCGGGCTGAACACCTTTCGGTAGATGTCCCTATCCCCGACTTTGTATCCTGCGAGGTACGGCCGCGTTACTTGTATTAGTGTCGTATTTTCTATGTTTTGCTTGAGGTATTCAATTAATTCAATGTATTTCTCTCTTGCAGTTGCAAGTTCATCTTCCACTTCCTTGTCAAGCTCGATTCTTTCTTTTCTAAGAATTCTTGTTAGCTCCACGTAGCACCCTACAGGGTCTTTGATGAGGTAGTTCATTATTAGGTTGTGTATTTCTGTGTATCGCTTGCTTAGGTCGTGCTTGTTCTTTCCAGTAGACTCGCTTAGGGCTTGGTAAGAAAACAATTCTTTTTGCTTTATGAGCAGCTTGTAAAGCCTGGAGATTTCGTGGAGTAGCTTTATTTGGTCATAGTCGTATTCGTAGTCGTGTTTTTGGCTAAATACTACTTTTGTTATGCCAGGATTGCTTATCAGGACTTCACAGGTCTTGGACATGCATAAAGGGTCATCTTCTATGCTTGGTACCCGAGGGATGTCTGCGTAGTTTACATGCAATATGTTTTCATACCCTTCTTTCTGTATAGTGTAGTCTTCAAAGAAACCCGTACCTCTTTTTTTATTGGCCAATTCCTAGCACCCTCTCAATTTATTGTCTCCTTGAATAAATATATAAATGTTTTTAATAAGTTTGGGTGCTGAAAAAACGCAAAGACTTATATACTAATCAAGATAAATAGTGGTAGGAGGTAAAAATTGGATAATTCGCCGATAAACGATCCGTTCTACCACGAGTTAAGAGGTGGAAGTCCTGGTAATGTTTCAAGGCCTGTCCAGAAGAGCACTCCTGGCCAGGACAAGCTTTCTAAGCTCATAGGAGAGGTGTCTTCAAGCCTTAGGATACTAGAAGACAGGTATTCTAACCTTAGGAAGAAAACTCAGCTTACAGACCAGACCTTGCTTGAGATGCAAAGGCAGTTCTTCAAGGAAAAAAGGCTGCTTAGCGATGAAATAGTGGAGATAAAGATGAAGCTTTCAGAGTTGGCTGAAGAACTCGCGGTTATGAGTTCAGAGCTTAAGAATGCGGTTAAGCAAAACGATTTTAAGGTGCTTGATAAGTATTTGGATATGTGGGAGCCTATGCAGTTTGTAACACGAAAAGAAGCTGAGGAGATAATTGAAGGGGCGCTCAACGAAAAATAAGCACTTTTAAAAAGAAAAAGTTTTTATAATAAGGAGATATGAATTTAAGCATTAGGTGCTTAGCAAAAAAGAGGTTGTGATACAAAATGCCTGTATTTGGAGCGAGTCCTGGTCAAAGCGATTTGCCTGTAAGCCAGATTAGGAGTATGAGGGCGCAGGGAATGGATAATAACCAGATAATACAAGCCCTTCAAAGGGATGGTTATACGTCTACGAGGATATTTGAGGCTATGAATCAGGCGGATATGGAGCCTGGTGGCAGTGAAAACGTGCCGCCTTCTTCTTTTGGCAGCAATGACTATGAGTCTTCAGGGTTAAGTGGCGGGATGCCTTCCCCTCCTAGTAATTATCATAGTTATTCTGGAGATGTTACTAACGAGGAGCTTGTTGAGGCTATTATTGATGAGAAGTGGAATGCGTTGATGAAGGACATTCAGAAGATTGCTGAGTGGAAGAATTCTGCGAATGCAAAAATTGTTACCTTGGAGCAGAGGTTTGATGATTTGAAGCAGGAGTTCGACAAGCTTCATACAGCTATTCTTTCAAGGATTGAGGATTATGATAAGAACATTACCAATGTGGGGGCTGAGGTTAGGGCTATGGAAAAAGTTTTTAGCAAGGTTCTTCCTGTCTTCACTGAGAATGTATCTGAGCTAAGCCGAATTTCCAAGGAATTCAATAAGGCAGGCGGGAAGAAGGGAAAAGAATAATTCTTTTTTTTTAGTCTATAGTTGTCTTCGTTAATAGGAACATTGCGAAAGCGCCTACTAGCATTACTACTACTAAGCCCAGGACTTGTGGATTGAATAGTGCATTCATTACGTTTGTCGCGAAATCATCTGTTGCTGTGCTCGGAGGGTCATCAGGGTCTGGGGTTACCACTGGGTCTCTTGGCTCATTATTTCCTGTGCCGCCACGCCCTTCTTCAAGTGTTTGCTGGCCGAACGTCGCCCCTATTCCAAATATGAGTATTACCACTGTTAGTATTATGACCCATGTTCTTAGCTCTGAGCTCATGCCTGCCTTTATTTGGTCTGCTTTCAAGCCGAATATCATTAGCACGAAGAGCACGAAGAATGATATGAATATTAGCATGAAGAACCATGGCGTTACAAAAGTTACCAGGTTTAAGATGCTTCCGCTGCTAATGCTTAGGATTGCGAAAGCAAAAGCGATTATCGCGTATAATCCATTCTTGTTGTTCCCGAAGGGCTTTGCAAGGGTTAGCAAGCCGTAAAGTATTACGAATATTAGTAAGAACGTAAAAATAATGCTAAAATATGCTAACACACCTGTATCTAGGAATTCTACCATTCAAAACCACCAGTTTTTTTTGCTACAACAAGCCACTTATTTTATTTCTTTAAACATCTTGTTAAGCTTGTCCGCGAAAGAGTCGCCTTTCGGCTGCTTTTCTTCCTTAGTGATGAAGTATATGATTAAGCCGAAGACCACAATTGTTACTATTAGTGCCTGGAACTGAGGGTCGTAGATAAACCACATCCATCTTGGCAAGTACGTCCTGTCAAACCATCCGGCTGATGCTGCGAATATGAATCCTACGAGCAGCACTGAAAGGGTAACAACTATCCCTCCAAATCCTTGGCCTGCGTCAAATTCCCTTCCGAACACGCCAATGGTTAATAATACCATTATTATTGCAACTGCAAGCAATGCAACTTGTGGGAGAGCGTTATTAATGATGTCCACTACGCTCCTGTCATGAGGGTACATGCCTGTCACGTGGGGAATAACCACTGCGAGAGCCATTACGAGAGCTATTACCACGTTAAAGTTCTTTCTTGGCTTCTTATTCTCGTCCACGCCAAGTATCTTGCTTTTTTGCAATACAGCGAAGATTATGGTAAAAATAAGCACGAACGGCAACAGGACATCGAGCACGCCCATGTTCTGCAAGTCCAGCATCATATTCCTGAAATCAAAGTAAGTCATTGATAATCACCCTTTTCTAGTTTATCCTTATCTTCCTCATATATATTTCTTTTGAATTTTAATCCTCTTTCTTTTCCTCTTTCGCCCCAGGCTTCTGATCCCGAACAATAAACCACATGAAGCCCACGAGCACCAAAACCATTATGAGCGATGCTGCTGCCTGGCTAGTCCAAATGCTACCAACAAAGTCAAATATGGCGTCGAGCCAGCCAAGCGCATTAAGGAAAATAACGGCTATGCCAAGGAACGCAATAACTTCAAATACGGTCTTCCACGTTCCTTTCAGGAAGAAGCCTTCCTTTGTTTCCTTCTGGAAAGCCCCCACGACTAAGATAAACGAAAAAACTAAGATAACCAATAACACAATATTTGCTGTAACCTCGCTGATCAGCGCAACAAGCTGAGTTGAGCCAATAACAAAGAATGCAATCACGAAAGCAGTCATGCTGTTAAGGTTTTTTCTCGGCAAATCATAAAGCTTGCCATCATCACCCCTGTACTTGTCAACCCCGTAAATCTTTGTTTTTTCAAGAAACGCAAAAACCATAGTAAAAACAAGGAGAAAAGGCAGTACAGTATCAAAAATGCCTACCCTAGTTAAAAACTCTAATGATTCACCAAGAGCCGAAGTCATAATACAAAGAACAATTACACTTTAACTTTATAAAGCTTTCCCTCAAGCTTTTATGAAAAGTGCGGAGAACACGAGATGTTCTTGCACCAAAGGAAAGAATATCTTTCCTCTTGGCTTGACCAAAAAAATTGTGGGCTCGAGCAGATGCGAGACCCACTTCCGTGGGTACGGCGGAAAACGTACTGGGATTGCGGGGATTTGAACCCCGATCTGGACGCCCCGAACGTCCGATGCTAGCCAAGTTACACCA
>SLQZ01000061.1 GCA_007131205.1 Candidatus Woesearchaeota archaeon
CCCTTGAAGAGCTCCTAAACGACTTGGAAGCATTAGGAGAAAAGGTTGCAGGAACAGAAATAGAAGGAAAGACACATGAAGAGCTCGCAACAGAATACGTAGCCCTAAGAAGGGAAGCAAATAGCATAATAATAGAGTTCAGGAGGGAAGCAAGCACAATTATTTCCTCTGAAAGGCTCGCTGAAGCAAGAGCAAGGGCTGAACAAGCAAGAACCGAAGCGTCTGAAAGGCTTGAAGCCTTAAGGGAAAGGGCACGGGAAGAAGTCCACGCACATAACGAAGAAAGGCTTCGGCAAGCATTGGAAGCAATGGGAGAAACAGCCGAGGAAATAAGAGAACGAATTGAAGGAAGAGAGATAACGCGTGCTGAGGCTGAAAGGATCGTAAGAGAAACATTCGACGAATACACCTTAGAAGAAAGAAGGATTGCTGCACAGCAACTCAGAGAAAGGCTTCAGCAAATGGCACAGGAAAGAGTGGATGCGTTAACACAGGTAAGGGAGCAGTACCAGGAAAGAATAGATGCAGTCAGAGCAGAGATAAGGGCTGCTGCTGAAGATACGGAGAGAACAATGGAAGCATTGAGGCAAAGAATAAGCCAAGAAGCCATAACTCCTCCAACTTCAGGGTTCAGGGTGTGGTTCGAAGACGGCGTTTTATACTTTGAAGGCACAATAGATAAGCCAACACCTTGCTACACCTTAACGGTTTCTAGCAGTGCAACAAGAAGCATTCCACCCCAGGCAAGAACAGATGTAAGGATGACTGTAGATGAAAGGGAGATCTGCCCACAAGTTGTAACACCTGAAACAATAGAAGGAAGTATCCATACAGGATACAGGCCTAGCTCTTACACGTTGTACGTGAATAACCAAGGATTATTCAGGACAGCAGACATACCTGATAGGGGCGGCGCAAACAACGACAGACCTGCAACAGGAGCTGTGAGGTGAGGAAAATGAAAGCATACATAATAATAACAGTGCTAGCATTAGTAATACTGGCAGGATGCGCACAACGAGATGTACCGCCTGCTCCTGACCCTACGCCGACACCGCCACCAACAGATGACGTAGATATTGATGAAGTCATAGAAGACGTCTTGGATGACTTCGTGGATGAAGACGATGTTGAGCTAGAACCAGTAATTTAAATTATTTTTTTCTTTTATTTTTTTATTTCAAACACTATTTCTTTATTCTTCTCGTCCAAGGACACAAAGCCAGGCTTGCCTTTCAAGAATTCCTTGATTTCTTTCCAAGGCTTCTTCTCATCTCGCATCCTGCTCACTTCAGACATTATGCTTGACAAGAATTGGTAATTCTCGTAAATAGCTTCGCCTGCTGCCTGGCTTTCAGAAACAGTTTTTTCAAACTTCCTAAGGTTCTTCTCCTGAGCGCTGATAATAACAGAAGCCTTATCCTTATCCTTAGACACAGCCTTGGTTTCCTTAACAACTTTTTCCTCAAAGAAAACCTCGTCAAGCCCTTCGCTGAAAGAGCTAAAAAACCTCTCTTTTTCATCTACAGAAAGCATGCTTACAGGATACACACGGCTATTAGAGAGAAAAGGGCTTGGCTCCTCCATAAACACGTTCTTAATGTTAACAATAAGGGATTCGAGGATTTCAACAGGCAAATCTTTTGGAGACGCGTTTTTCTCTGCGTTACTCCTCTTAATTATTTCCTCTGCGAAAACACCTCCAAAGCCAAGCTCCGTGGCAAGGCACTTAACAGTAGTGCGCTCAGAGCCAAGAAGCATTCTCTTCAAGGAATCCTTGTCCATAGCCTTAATATCTGGCTGGCCTTTCGGATAAGAATATTCTTTTTTCGGCCAGACCTCCCTGTCCTTAAACTTCTCATTCTTCAAGGGATTCATAGTTATAAGCTTTCCTTCCTCTTTCCTGCAAAGCACTATGTTCCCAGGCTTCAAAACCTCTATTACCAGAAATAATTCTCCGTGAACCCTTGATTCCAATTCGAAAACAAGAACTCTTTCAAAACCGTGCTGGTAAGCCGCCCTGACAATAGCGTTAGTAGTATACTTTCTGAGGAAGGAGCAAAACCCAGGCGGAACCTTTGGGCCTTTGTAGTGCTTAGACGTAAAATGCACTAGGCCAGGCACTAAAACCCTTAAGTGCTTCTTCCCATCCTTAGTGTAAAACCTGAATACGAACTCGTCTTTGCCCCACTGGTAAACTTTTTCAAGCTTGCCAGTAACAACTCGTTGGAGTTCCAAGGAGATGAAATGCAGCTCCAAAGCAGATAATTCTTGTGCCATAACCGCGAGGTACGATATATGTATTAAAATAATTTCCCCCCGCAAAAAACAATATTTAAATAGAATTAGGCATAACAATAAAGCCATGAAAGGCCCTGATTTGCTTACCGAAACCACTTATTACTTGCTTGTATGCTTTCTAGTGCTTTTCACAGGCAGCATAGCCTTCTTGCTAACACCCATCTTTCTCGTCGGAGACTTAATTGTTTCATCCATAATAACAATCATTGTAGGGCTGTCCTTCGGGCTTTTCACATCAAGCTTTATAAAAATGCTTGACCAGCTGACAAAACACCACCACGCAGGAATCTGGATAATAGTAAGCCTCGGAGCAATTCTTAGCTTTACAGCCATATTCCTTTATGCTTCAAGCGAGAGGCTTGCCGAGGCACTTGGCTTTGTCCCCTTGCCAAACCCTTTCTTTGTAGGAGCTCTGTTTGCACTAAGCTTCCTTTTGCCGCACCTGCTAGCATTCATTGAAGACCATAAGAGAAAATGACGGAGCTGACAATAAAGGAATGGGCTAAGACTTATGTTAAGTACAAAGACATGATTCCTAGAATAGTTGAAAGCATAAGCGAAACGGAAAACGGGATTGTTGTAAGCCAAAAGACAGGTGAAAAAATAACGTATTTGTGCATGGAAAGCATAGAAGCTCTTAACCCTGGCAGCATAACAAATGAAAGAATAGTTTGCCTTAACACAAAGAAAAACCTTGATTGGCTTCTAAAGAACTGGGATTTGGTAAAAAACAAGAGAACAGTATTCATATTTGTCAACCTGGACAAGGCAGAGAGCTGGGCGATAAACCCTTTGCTCCATAGCGCTATAACAGAAAAAAAATCGTTGAAACAAGGCCTTATAGCATTATTTGAATCTGTTCCCGAAGCTTCTCCGTAAACGCAAAGAGAAAGTATTTTAACAAAAAAAATTTTCCTTTTCAGTAAATGAAAGAAGAAAGCAGGATTAGCACAGGCACAGACGCAATAGACTGGCTGTTAGAAGGAGGGTACGAGAACGAGGTCCTCACAACGATTTACGGGCCTGCAGGCTCTGGGAAAACCAATATTTGCCTTGCATGCGTTGCTAGTAACCCCGAAAAAAAAGTTATTTACATAGACACAGAGGGAAGCTTCAGTGTTAGCAGGCTAAAGCAAATCACTAATAACCACGAAGAAGTCTTTGATAACATAATTATTCTCAGGCCTACTGATTTCAACGAGCAAAAAAAAGTAATAGATAAGCTGAAAAGCATAGTTACTAATAAAATTGGTATTATTATAGTTGATAGCATCGCCATGCTATACCGATTGGAAGTTGGAAAAACGAAGGAAGTCCATAAGGTTAACAAAGAGCTAGGGGTGCAGCTTGCAACGCTTATACAAGTAGCGAGGAAGTACAAAGTCCCTGTGCTGATAACAAACCAAGTTTATGCTGACTTTGAGGATAAGAACAAGATAAACATGGTTGGAGGAGATATCTTAAGGTACGCTTCAAAGTGCCTTATAGAGCTGCAGAGGAGTAATGGGGGAAGAAAAGCAATACTACGAAAGCACAGGTTCCTCCCTGAAGGCAAAGAAGTTTCTTTTAAGATAACAGATACTGGGCTTGAAGAAATCTAGAAAGGACCTGGGGTTTCCACTAATTTTTCTTTTTGCGAGGCATACATTGTCCTTTCGCAGGCACCGCAGTTATAAAATAAAACGCCTTTATCCCTGAACTCGGCTTCTTCAAGAACGGGCATGCCTACGATGGTTGAACCGCAGCCCTTGTCTGTGTAAGCAACATTTACATAGTCCATCCAATGAGAAGGCTTTTCCCTTAAAGGCCTTATATGTGTCTGCATCCCTTTTGGAAAAATAATTTCGTAAAGGTCAGAGAGGTTTCTTGAGTCCTTGTTAAGGTATCCTTTCCTGAACCAATCCATGTTTTCCCCGTTAACCTTTAGCCTGTGCGTGTACCTTGATAAGATTTCTGATAGGGTTTCGTAATCCATGTTGTGGTTGGACATGAAGCTGCCCAAGGTTATTTCATTGAAAACATCATCTGCGGGAAAAGCGTTTTTGAGTTCATCAAGCGAAACTATTCTTCCCTGCAATCCCTTGTAGTGGTGGGATTCGTGTTCCCATAGCTTTTCTTCCATGCGCTTAAGAAAGCCAGAGCTTGACGTATCGACATGTATGATGTTGCTTTCATAGTAGTCTTCGTGGTCCTTGCCGTCAACAAACATTTTAAAATCGTTATTAATAAGTAGTTAATAAATATTTCTATTTTAAGACATCTATTATCTGGCTGCAATTCCTGCAAGAGTAAAGAACAACTTCCGGTTTTTTGAAAGGAAAAAATTCTTCTTTTGGAGGCCCCAAAACCAAGGCGTTGCAATAATCACCGGAATGCTTGTAAGCAACATTGAAATGATCAAAACCCCAGCCATTAGGCCTAATAATCTCCGCTTTGTAAACCCTGTCAATTTTAGGAAGCAACAAATCCATGTCGGGAACGCTTCTCTTGAAAACGAATTCCCTGAAATCTTCACCTAAGGCCTCAGAAACCCAAGGCCGATGAAACCCATCTCCTACCATTATATTCATATAATAAAAATCCTTTATTGCTTCCTTCAAGTCCTTTGAAAGAAATTTCTTGTCTGGCTTCGCAGAAAATATTCTTCTAAGCCTGCTAGTGCCTGAAAGCATTTCCATTATGCCCTTTTCATCTGCAACAATACTTGCCGTGGACGGATAAAGTATCTTATTAATTCCCCAAGCCATTTCAAGGTAATCCTTGCTAGCACTCCTTATAGACATAGGAGCATCTGACAAGTCAGCATCATAGTATTGCCTTATGCCTTCGACATCAATCATTTTTTTATTCGTCGTAAAAATCCTCGATTTTATACTTAAAATCTGCCGGCTTGATTAATCCTTTTTTCTCCGTGTAAATCTTTGCAAGCAAATAAAATACTAAGCCAAGGCTTTTCTTCCCCTTATTATTAGCAGGAACAATCAAATCAATATTGTTTGCTTGGTTGTTCGTATCACTTAATGCAATTACAGGAATTCCGAGTTTCATCGCGTCTTTGATTGCGTTCCTGTCAGGCCACGCATCGACAACTATCAAGATTTTTGCTTCAATAAAGTTTTTTAGCAAAGGGTTTGTAAGGACTCCTGGAGGGTACCTGCCTGCGAAGTGCTTGGCACCTGTGATTTCTGAGAAAACCCTGACAGACTTCCACCCATTCTCCCTTCCGCACACAATGAGTATATCTCCAGGTTCATAATTGGATATCATGTTCCCAGCAAGCTTTATCCTTTCATCTATCTGCTGTATGTTTAGCACGCTTATCCTGTCAGGCCTTGTCTTGTAGATAAAGTTGGCCATGTGCTTCGTCCTGAACTTTGTACCTATGTGTATTCCTGATTTTAAGTATTCATCGTTTGGTATTAGTAATGCTTCTTCACCCATGTTACTTTCCTCCTAAAACCAACACTCTCAGAATTGGTCCGCGAATTTCTTTTACCTCACGCGGCAATCCTTGCAGCTACGGCGCTGAAGGGTTGGTTGTGACAGGCAGGAATAAACATTGGTTTAAAAAGGTTGGGGTTTTATTTTTCTGCAGGAAATGTTTCTACAACCCTGTGAATCGGCCCTATGCTTGTCAGTTCAGAGCTGAACAATTTGAACTTATCTACTTTGAACTTGAAGTAAGGCTTTGTAAGATTGCCTATTTCTGACAGCAAAGCCTTTTTTTCATCTGGTTTTAGGAATTTTACCCTGGCGAACGTGATGTGTGGCTTGAACTCCCTGTCTTCCTCAAAAAAATTGCTTATCTCGCCTTGCAAATAGAACAAGTCATCTGAGTGCTTTAAGCCTAGCCAGATAACCCTTATGCGTTTTTTGTCTGGGAAGAATCCGAAGTCATCCGTTTCTAACTGGATTGTTTTGAATCTTACTTTTTTAAGCGTGCCAATTATTTCTTTTACATCGCTTCTCTCACCTAAAAATAAAAGGGTTAAGTGCATGTTTTCCTTGTTGACTTTGTTTATTCCTTTGTAATGGGAGAGGCTTACGCCGATATGATAGAGAAATTCTTTGACTTCTAAAGGCACTTCCACCGCGATGAATAGCCGCATATGATTATAAGGCTTGCACATCCACATATATAAAATCTTTGGATAAGAAAAAAAATGTAAAAAGAAAAAAAATTTTGGTTGGTGAAAAGAGCTTATTTCTTTTCTTCTTCATCAGAAGATTCTTCTTCAGTCTTTTCTTCTGGCTCCTCAGAGGCCTCTTCCTTTTCTTCTGGCTCATCCGCAGGCGCTTCTTCAGGTTCCTCAGGAGTTTCTTCTTCCTTTGGCTCATCCGCAGGCACTTCTTCAGGTTCCTCGGCAGCTTCTTCTGCTTCAGGTTCTTCAGCTGGTTGTTCTGCGGCTTCTTCCTGTGGCTCTTCTGGTTCGTCTCCGAAGTCTTCTGAGTCCAGGTTTTCGTCTGGCTGCAATTCTTCCTGTGGCTCTTCCTGCTGCTCTTGCTGTGGCTCTTCAGCTGGGGCTGAGCCTTCACCTACGACATCTGCGAATCCTACTTTTCTTAGGACTCGGCTTACTTTGACTTTGACGTTGTCGCCTGCTTTTACGTTAGGCACAAACAGGACGAATCCGTCTTTTTTTGCTACGCCGTCGCCTTTTTCTCCTATGGCTTCTATCTTTACTTCCAGTTCATCCCCTACGTTTACGGGCGGGGATCTCCCGAACCTATTGTCGTTTCCAAATCTTCCTTGCATTGTCTTATTTCACCTTTCTATTTACAGCCAACGATATTGGCTTAAACACTAAAGGATTGCTTTTCTTTTAAAAAGTTTATTTAAGTTAAATAAACAAACAATTAACTACAATATAGAAGATAATTGTTGTTTAAACTCGTTCCTTCTTAACGAAAACCTCTTAGCAGCTTAATAAAAACACCCAAGAAGGAATAACTACAATTTTTTCATTTTTCAATCCGATTTGGTCATTGCAAGTTATTATTCCAAAGGAAGATTTTAAGTCTGAAATTGTCGCTCTCATTTTCTTTTCGTCTTCCAAGCCACAAGACCCATTTTTTACCTCTAAAGGTATGGGTGAGTCTAACTTGGAGCTGGCCAGCACTATATCTCTTTCACTTACAACTTCTCCACTTTTTTCATAATAAAATCCGCTCTGCCTTATTTCCCTATCTATGTTAAAAAGAAGCCTTAATGAATGGTTAAAAACAGCTGTTTCAATCAAACCCCCTTTTTCTTCCGTAGATAAATCTGCGAGATCTAATCCTAACACAGAATTTCTTAGACCCGGATCTGCACTATAATATTTTTTGGCTTTAGTACTCGGATACCCTTTGCCTTTTTTGAACCTGGATGCTGTTCTAATTAGAAAAGCTTCGGATAAAGCATCAATGTATTGATCCACAGTAATTTGAGACTTAAAGCCAAGATGCCTAGTAATCTTCTCTCTTCCCAATTGCCTTGAAGTGTTTTGAACCAAAAAAACAAGAAGTTTTCGTATTTTTTCAGGCTGACGTATATTAGAAATTGCAACAACATCCTTTTGAAGTATCAAATCAAAAACATTAGTTTGATAATACCTAGAAATTTCTGTCCAGCTCTTGTTTTTTACACCACTATAGAATTCAGGATACCCTCCCTTCAGCAGATATTCTTGTAAGGCGGCTTTCATACTGTTTTCTAGCCAAGGGTTCAAGCTAACAACTTCTTGGACTTTTTTTACATATGTCGTTGGATTCTTCGTTTGAAAACTTTCAAGTAAAGCTTCTCTCAACTCTTTTGAAATAATTTTAATCTTATCATCGTGTTCTCTGTTCAAGTATCTTGCAACATCTCTGAATTTTAATGTTACCATTTGGTTCCTAGAAAATCTTCCTGCTCCACTTTCCTCATCCTTATATAACGCAGGTGCAGAAGAACCTGAAATAATTGCATATATTGGTAAGTTGAGTTCGACGAATTGCTTGAATATTCTCGGCCATGAAGAATCGTAATGTGCTTCATCTATGAAAAGGTATATTTTTTCTTTCAGTTCATAAATGTTCTTTTTAAGAATCGTTTCTTGGTAGAATTCTAATATATCTCTAATTTTTTTATCGGTCAAGTCGTAAAATGCTCGTTCCAAACTAACATATAAAATTCTTTTCGGATTAGCATTTTTTTCAAATAATAAGTGCCTGATGATTTGTTTGATAAGAGTTGATTTGCCACAACGTCTAGGCCCTAACAAGACGCAAACTTTGTTTTTATAAAGTTCTGATATATAATAATCATAGTCGCTTCTCGTAAAGGTAGGCAATTCTGAGAAAATAATTTTGTTGAGAGCGTCATCCGCCCACCACGGATTATCACTCATAATGCCTTTTACAAAAGCGGAATTATATGTTGCCATAAATATATCGTAATATATTAATATTTATAAATATTTGTATAGTGTATTATATTAATAATTAACTGCGATATAGAAGATAATTGTTGTAAAAAAAAGAAAAAAAATCAAATGTCTTTCAAGCCATCCTCCGTAACCATGAAAGCACACTCAGAATCCGGCAGGTTCGGGCTATCCACGAGCTTTGCAACACGGCTGCCCTTCTTGCCCTTCCTCAAATAAATACGGAAAGTACTATTATGCCCCACAATATGCCCTCCAATCGCTTCTGTAGGGTCGCCGAAGAACTGATCAGGCTTAACCATGACTTGGTTCGTAACATAAACACAGAGATTATGCTTATCAGCCAACAACGCTAAAACATGCATGTGCTTATTCAACTTCTGCTGCCTCTCCGCCAAAGTACCCCTGCCAACGAATTCAGCCCTGAAATGCGCAGTCAAAGAATCCACCACGACAAGCTTAACCTTCAAGCCCTGCTTAATCAAATCCTCAGACTTCTCAGCCAACAACATTTGGTGATCAGAATTAAAAGCCCTCGCCACCTTAATATTGGCAAGAACCTTCTCCGGATCCAAATCCATGCCCTTAGCGAACTGAGCAATCCTCTCCGGCCTAAAAGTATTCTCTGTATCAATAAAAACCGCGACTGCATCCGGATCATCAACCTGGCAACTAACCGCGAGCAAATGCCCAATCTGCGTCTTCCCACTCCCATACTCGCCGAAGCACTCCGTTATCGCCCCAGTTTCAAAGCCGCCACCAAGCATGCCATCAAGATTCTCACTCCTCGTCTTAATCTTAACAACATTGTCGCGCTTCTTCAGTAAATCCGCGCCAGACATAAAACCCATGTCCAGGCTATCCCTCGCGTTCTGAATCATCTTCCTAGCCACACTCTCAGAAACCCCTGCAGCCTCAACTAACTTACCAATACTGCTAACAGCAATACTCATCAAGTTATCATAACCAGCAGCAATCAACTTCTCCGCCGTCGCCGC
>SLQZ01000013.1 GCA_007131205.1 Candidatus Woesearchaeota archaeon
ACACATTTATGAAACTTGGTCTCAGGCTCATCACCAGCCCTTGTCTGCACCATCCAATAATACGCCTCTTTATGACCGCACTTAGGGCACTCCGCCTGCGTAACAGGGTGATGGGATTCATTATCATCCGCGACATCCGAGTAAGAATCCTGCTTTTTAACCTCTTCCTTTAACTCGACCTTCCCTGCTTTCTTATCAGTATAGCCGCAGCTACATGAAAAAACCGTTTTTCCTTTATCCGTACTGGGCATCATTATAGAGCCACACTTAGGGCAAAACTTCATATTTTTCCCGAACAAAGAATTTGTTTATATAGGTTTCTATGGAAATTCCAAGGAAATTTTTATGCATTTATCCCTTACATACTCTTTCCTTAAGAGCTCTTTCAACAGGGATTCTGGGCGCGTATGCTTCCTTTTAATCTCTGCAAAAACATGGCCTTGCTCAACAAATGTTTTCTTGTGCTTTTTCCTGAATGCAGATACATGCCCCTTCATCCCAATAGGCGGGCCCCGGACTAATTTTTTCTCGGATAAGGGCTTCTTGTGAACGGACAAAAAAACTCTTGCTGCATCCCTTTGAAACCCCCATTCTGCTCCGAGAACCTTAAACCCGCACTCCCTAAGGCTTTCCTCAAGGAACTCCTTAATCTTAAGAGCTTTGGCTCCTGCCACGTCCTCTTTTGTATTCAACGGATTAATCTTTACAAGGAAATGCTCTGCGTTCTTATGCCTTTTTTTTGCCCTAATAACCTTGTCCTTAAAGCTTTCCTCCTCGAAAAACTCAGGAGAAGGATTTTTCAGGAATGCCCTGGCAAGCTGCTTAAAAGACTTAAACGTCTCGACTGAAAGCGAAGCCGCAGCATTCCTATCCTTCTGAATAGGATCAATTACAATTAAAGGGCCTTGGATCTTGGACTCGTTCAGGAACATCAGGGCTTCCTGCCTAGAATACTGCTTTTCTATGTCAATAACCGTTTTTTCCTTCCAATACACAGATTTTTTCAGCAAGCCCAGGAAAGAGCCATAATACAACACCAATAAGTCCACAACGTGCCCTGAAAATCCCTTTATATAGCTTTCAGCGCCGTACAAGCCATTAGCCTTAAGAAAAGCCTTGAGAACCCTAACATCATCCCTAACCTCATTATTTGCCTTGCTGTTGAAGTAATGGACATGCAAAGGCGAGGTATCAGCGATGTTCTCTGCCTCTTCAGGCCTGGAAACCAATAAGACAGGTATAACTTCGTAAAGCATTTTATCTTCTACCTGAAAGTAATCCCTGGAGCCATGAAGGACTTCGTACTTCAGCCGCAGGCTGCCCAGGGCTTTTTTTAGCTTGGACGAAATATCCTTTCCCCTGTACTTGGCAGGGAACCTTACAAATACGTCAACGTCGTACTGACCAGGGAGATACGTGTCCTTGGCTATGCTTCCGCCAACCATTACAATCGCGCCTGTTTCCTTCAAAGCCTTTTCCAATTTAGAGATAAACGGAGATATTTTCTGGGACACGTCCTCTTTTGGGCGGAGCGACTCCCTCATCCGGCTTATTTCCTGGCTTAATCCCATGCCCAGACAGGTTATTCTGTGAATTATATATTTTTTGGAAGAAAAAACGCGCGGAAAAAACGATAAATTTAAATTCGAGGGTTTTTAAGAATTAAAAAGTTGAGGTGAGAGAACCAAATGATTCTCGGATTGGAAGATATAGAGAGGCGCCTCCAGGAAATGGATGGCTGGGACTACGAGGATAACGCGTTGGTAAAGGAATTCGAAGCTGAAGACTTTAACAGCGCCCTTAGCCTTATAAGCCACGTAGGCAAAGTAGCAGAAGAAGCAGGGCACCACCCTGACATATTGCTGCATTCCTGGAATAAAGTAAGGGTAATGATAAGCACTCACAGCGAAGGAGGAGTCACCCTGAAAGACTTTGAGCTCGCCCTAAGAATCGACAAGGACGGTGTTTGATTGGCAGAGGCATTAAGCGTACTCACAGGCCTTGTATTCCTAATAATAGTCGGAATACTTGTAAGCCTGTTCGCAAGAAAAATAAATATATCGAACGTTCTGCTATTGCTGGTAGTAGGCCTTATAATAGGAAATATTAGCCAAGCATACGGCCTTATAGAAATATCAGGGATAGCAATAGTAACCATTGCAATAATCGCCTTGGTAATAATAGTTTTTGATGGTGCTTCAAGGTTCGAAATAAAGGCGCTTGACGATTTCAGCGTAAAATCCTTAAAACTAATAGGCATGTTCCTGTTATTGTGCATGATAATACTTCCTTTTTTTGTAAACATAATGTTTTTTGAGGGAATTACAACAATTAACATTTTGTATTCTTTGATATTCGCCGCGATAGCGGTTTCAACTGATCCTGCGACGGTATTCATAACATTAAAGAATAAGACGAATAAGGTGGTGGAGCTCATAAAAGTAGAGGCTTTGCTTAACACGCCCATAGTAGTGCTTTTGCCTTTCTTAATCCTTGACATAATAGGGCAGATAGGAGGAGAAGCAGTGCTTAACTGGGAGGTCTACCTTGCAGGGTTCATGAACCAAATAGTGATAGGCATAGGGTCAGGAATCCTTGTAGGGATAATCTTCTTTAAGGGCATGAGGAAGTTTTACTCAGAGCAAATATCTCCTTTGGCAATCGTAGGGGCTGCGTTGCTCGCATACGTTTTAGCGGAGAACCTCGGGGGGAACGGGGTATTATCAGTGGCTGTCCTTGGCTTCATGTTCGGGAACATGTACTTATCCCATAAGGAAAACTTGTTGGAGTTCAGCGGGATGATATCCAACTCATTGGAGATACTTGTTTTTATGATGCTAGGATTAATCGTGGTGCTTGATGACATAACACTATTATTCGTCCTGAAATCAATAATGATTTTCATCCTAATATTAATAGCGAGGTATCTCGCTGCGAGGATTACTCTTTCAAAAGGGGAGTTTAACAAGAAAAACATATGGTTTATCGCGCTTAGCATGCCTAAGGGAATTGCTGTAGCTGTATTAGTCTTTTCACTAATCCTATTAGGGGAGCCTGAGCTCGTAATAATTGGCGAAGTGCTTGTTATAGTCATGCTGTTGTCGATATTGCTGTCAACCGTTGTAACTAGGTTCTCAAAAAGACTTATAGACATGGATGAGGAAGAGCCTAGGGATGCAAGCAAGAAAAAGCGCGCCGAAGACGACTTGGAGCTTCCAAGCGTGTAACTACTTGTTAATTGAAGAAATTCTCTTGAGAGCTTCCATCTTTATTTCCCTGAAAACATTGTCATCTACGTCTATGCTGTTAAGCACGGAAGCGCTTTCCCCAAAAAAAATTCTTGACTTATGCGCTGGCAAAGTGTCGTGGATATTGTCATAGATGTCTGCGAGCTTGATTATCTTGGCTTGATCGCTTGCATCCTGGAGCTTTGCAGCGTATTTTTCAGCGGCAATTTTCTTCGGGAATGACTTGTCTTTTGTTAGCTCTTCGACTAAGCCAGCAATTTTTTTTCCGAACTCTTTTTCAACGTCCTTGTTTTCCACCCAGGTATCCTCCACTACGTCGTGGAGGACGGCTGCAATCCTTAGGGTTTCCACATCTTTTCTATGGCTAAATTTTTTTAGGAGGAATTCTGATACGCGTATAGGATGCAAGATATATGGGTCCTGGGAGTATTTCCGGAACTGCCCGTTGTGCGCGCTAACCGCAAATATTAGTGCTTCTGCGTAGCATTTCATAGTGGTAGTGGGTTTTAGCTGGTTATTTATATTTTTTACCAAGGTATAGCCCTTAGGATTACGTAGAAGAAGGCTGTTACGATGATTATATGGGCTACTAAGTTAAGAAGTATAATAACCACTCTTTCTCTTACACTTCCGTATTTCTTGAATGCATAATCGTATTGCCTGTATTTTTGCATTCTCATATAATAAAATGTTGCGAATGCAGAGAAAAAGAATCCTATGATTATCAAGCCTAATACTATTACTATAGCCGTTGGGGCGTCGAAACCACTCATTTTTAGTTCTTACCAGGACAAGCCATGTTTTCTTATAGAGACATAGAGTTTACGAGGATGTACATTACCACTGTTAGCATGGTAGCATATATTATTAGGAGCAAGAAGAGCTTTACCGCGCTATCCCTTGGAGACCCGTAGCTCTTGAAGGCGTAGCCGTAATGCTCGTATCTTTGCATTCTTAAAAAGTAAAACGCTGCAAATGCTGAGATGAAAACCCCGATTTTAATTACGTTGTAAGTAATTACGACCATGGTTTCTTCGTTGATAGGTATCATATTATGGACAAATAGCCAGAGCCTATATAAATGTTTTTTTTTGTGTTGTGCTCGCGCCAATCATCATTTTGAATAGATTTAAATCCGAGGCGTTTCTTCCAATTCTTTATGAGCGCGAGGATTGAATATGAAGACTTGAAATTCAAAGAGGAAGAAGGCCGTATCAAGGCAGATTTCATGAACAACTATTATTTTTACCTTGAAAAAAAGGACTTGGAAAGCATTGCCTCGTTCAAGGCCAATAGTGGAGGGCTAGAGTTTGGGTGCTCGGAAAAAAGGGCTCGCAGCAAGATGAGCTTGCTAATAGGCAAGGGATTCCAAGGGCTTAAGCACAAGGTACGGGATAAGCCTGCATTATACATCCATAAGAATAGCGGGATACCCTTGATTGGGAGCAACGAATTCGGCGTAGTGGACAGGGGCAGCAATATATTAGAGGTAAAGCCATTAACAGGCTGTAATTTAAGCTGTATCTTCTGCTCGGTTAACGAAGGAATAAATGATAAGGCGGATATCGTAGTAGAAAAAGATTATTTAGTGGAGGAGTTTGAAAAGCTAAGCAAGATAAAAGAGCACTCGGTAGAGGCGAACATCGGGCCGCAGGGAGAGCCACTGCTATACCCAAAGCTCGTGGAGCTAGTGCGAGACCTGAAAGAAATAAGGAACGTAAAAATAATCTCGATGAATACGAACGGGGTAACATTGCATCGAAAGCTAATCGACAGGCTCGCAGAAGCCGGCCTGGACAGGATAAACCTTTCGGTGCACAGCCTGGACAAGGAAAAAGCGAGCAAGCTAATGAACGGTACTTACCCACTGGAAAATATTCTTAAGATGATACGGTATTGTGAGGGGAAAATAGACGTATTGCTAGCGCCTGTACTCATACCAGGGCATAACGAGGAAGACATAGATGGGATTATAGAGCTAAGCAAAACAATAAAGAACAAGAAATGGCCTTCGATAGGAATACAGAACTACTTGAACTACAAAGGCGGAAGGAACATCACAAAGGAAATGCCTTGGGAAGACTTCTTTGAATTCTTAAGAAAAAAAGAGCGGGAGCACAACGTGAAGCTAATCGTAGATGAGAATGTGTTCGGGATTTACAAAGACAACGCTTTGGAGAAGCCTTTTAAGAAAGGCCAAATAGTAAAAGCAGAGATAAAAGCGCATGGCAGGAACAAAAAAGAAAAGCTCTGCGTGGCAAATGAACGAGTGATTACCGTGATTAACTGCGAAAAAGAAAAAGGAAGTGTGAAAATAAAATTATTAAGGGATAAGCATAACGTATTCACAGCCATACCCGCCTAGCCCCTGGTGAAAAGGCTTGAGAAAAAATTGCCGATGCCATTCACTAAGCGCACAAAGAAATGCTCCTGCCTCGCCGGTTCCTGTGGAGGCTCGCTTGGAGTGCCACCGGTAACTGGTGGCTCAACAACATCATCTTCATCTTCCTCAACTGGCAAAGGATCCTCAATATTCGTAACGCTTAAACCAGTGGATTCCTCCATGGAAAAGCCCAAGCCGTCAATAGAAGCAAACGTAGTAATCTTAATGCTCTCATAACGATAATCCTCAGGGACCCGCAACTTATAGAAATAAGCATTTTTTTCCTCCCTTCCACCAAGAGAGCCCCTGAAATCAACCGGGCCTGAAACCCTTTCCAAGCCCTCCGGGAATTCATCGTAAACACTAATGCTATGCAAATAATCATCTGTTGGATTAATCACTCTTACCTCAACAAGGATCTCATCTCCAGGCTCCACACTTGAAGGATTAACGCTTCTCTGAAGGGATAAAAGGGAGCCGGCACCGGTAACCCTAATCTCCTTGTTCTCAGTAAAACTAAGCCTCTCCCCTGCATCAGTCATATAATTAGTGGTAATACTAACAGGATACACCTTATCCTCCTCAACAACGGGAGCAACCAAATCCTTCCTTAAAAGCTGCTCTAACTGCATAGGCCTAAGCTCGTCCAACGATAACGTTTCGTTAAACAAATCACTCACAATACGCACATCAAAATTATTAAAAAACAAATTAGGATTATTATTGTTTAAATCATAAATAAAACGGAAATTGCTGCCAGCCCTAACAGTAGTCTTATCAAAATAAGCATTAATAACCAAGCCACTCGCACTAGCCTTAAAAGACTCTGAGAACTCCTTCTGGAACTCCTGGCCATGGCTCTCCAACACAATAACCCCTTCAACCTTATGGTCACCGGTAATCCTAGGGCTAACCCTAAACCTAAAATCACTAGAAGTACTAATAGAATTAACAGTACTCACAAAAACACCAGGCCAAGAAGCCCTAAGATTCCTAAGAGCAGTATAATCAGCCTGGGCAGGGCCACGAACCTCAAGCCTCTTCACAACTAAATCAGCGGAACTCTCAAGATTATCAATCCTAACATTCAAGTCAGCCCTGCCAAACACTTCAATGCTCTTAGGCGACAAAGAAACAGACACCCTATAAGGCTCAGCCACCCTAACCGTATGAGAACCTGACTTAGTCCTAGTCTCGCCATCAAACTCATAATACAAAGTATACTGAATAACATGATCCCCGTAAGCAATTGGCTGAAACCTAAACAAATAATTCCTCTTCTGATCAGAATGCATACTGGTAACAACCCTCAAGCCATTAACAGCCTCATCAAACTGCCCCCTAGAAGTAACCCTTAACCCCTCTGGCAACACAACATCAAACCTCAACGGGTTAGCCCAAACATTCCCCTCATTATGAAGCTCAACAGCGTACTCGTGCTCCTCATTAATCCTGGAAGAACCGGGAACAGAAATCTTCTCCCTAACAACAGCCTCATCCTTATGCTCATCCTCAAAAATAAGAATATGCACGCCAGGAACAAGATCCGGGCCAACAATATCCGCCCCCTTACCCAAATCAAAAGAATAATTATTATAACAATACGTAAAAGGGCCATTCTCCACGCAAGACTCCAAATGAATCAAAGACGAAAAATCATCTGCGTCAAACCTCAAACTATTATAATTATTAAGATTTAAAGCAATCTTATAAAGCACTCCATCCTTCGTAAAAGTATCCCTGTAACCATGCCAATCATCATGAACCTTCTTATCCGCAACACTAACAGAAGCAAAAAGAAGCAAAAACAACACCACAAACAAAAACGCCTTACTCATAACAACAACCAACGAAACAGAAGTATAAAAAACTTTTCATTCGAAAAAAAAAAGAAAAAAAAAGAAAAAAATGGGTTAACCCTTAATTAACCGGGGTAACCTGGACGTTCTGCAGGTTTGGAACAGTAACTTCAACTTCCATACCTGTTAGCTGGTCCGCGTAATCCCTGTAACTACCAAGGACTAAGCCTGCACCCCTAGTATCAGTAGCCGTATAACCAGCCACTAATAGGGCTTGCTCATCGCCGAACAACCTAATCTTAGCTCTGCCCGTCTGGAACATCTCCTCGATTTCATCATCTGTTGGGTTACCAAGCAGTGTTGAAGCAATCGTGTTGACGTACGGACCGCCTACGACGATCAAAGGCTGCGTACCAAGCATGTTCGCTGCTTCAGCATCCGTAATTACTACGTCAGCCGGAACAGCCGCACCAGCGTAACCGTTTGTTGGTGTTGGGCGTCTCACATCCCTACCTGCAACTAGTAGCCTTGCTTCGGCTTCCTCGTAAGGCAACTGGATTACTAGCCTATCCCTGTTCATCTGCCTTTCTGGGTCCTCAATTATTGCGCCGTAGCTCAACATCAAGTCGAAGTCAAGCCTGCCTAATGGTTGGTCTGAATGTAGGGCACTATCATAGACGAGGTCTCCTGTTTCAGCTTCGCTTCTCTTGTCCCCAAAATTCCTGAAGACACTTACAACAGTACCACCTAGGCTTTCACCATTTTCCACCAAGTGATCCGCTGTTGAAGGGTTTCCTAAGTCTACGTATAAGTCTTCGTCACCAATCTCGAAGAGTAGCCTGTAACTGCCCCCTGTAAGATCTGGCTTCAAAAACACGTCGTCCTGTCTCCTAGTCATCTTCACATCAACTGAGCTGACCGGGGTCTCATCCAGCAAGAGAAGATCTGTGCCGTCATCGTACCCGAATAAGAAATGAGTTGCATTCATTTCGTATAGGTACAACGTTTCTGTTCTCACATTGCCAAACTGGAACGCATCGTTTACCGGCGAATTAAGCCGTGCAACGTAGACATTACCTGTTGCAGTCTCATCGCTGTCTCTGACAAAGCTTGTCCTTACAAAGTCGACTTCTATCTCTCCTAGCCTGCTGTCCATAAATCCATCAAAGGTAATTGTTGCATACCCATTTGGTAGACTAAACGCCTCGCCCATGCCAAGAGCTGGTCGCTCAGTGTCTCTCGTAGCAAGTGGGTCAACCCTGTCCATTCTCGTTGTTATCCCTATCGCTTCCAATTCAGTAGTTCCTTCAACAACCCAAATCCACTCAGCTTCTGTCATCCTGTCAGATTCTCCAAGAAGCTCAGCTGGTTGGCCGTGAACTAATGAGTAGCTTAGCTCATCTCCAAGCCTCAAGAGAGCACCGTTTTCTGGGTGTCCTGCTTCGATGAAGACTATGTCGTCAACTTCGACTTCGAACCAGTCTGCTGCTGAGAACTGCTTAGCTTCATCAGGACCTCTCCTTATGAATTCGGTCTGCCCTGCAATGGTTACTTCAACAAGATTCTCAGTTATCCTGCCAATATTTATGGTGTGGCCTCCTGCTGTGATTGTATCACCTGATCCCACGAACATTTCTATTGCAGCTTCAACTGTTAGCTCGTTTACCCCAGAAAAGTCAGCGTCAACTATCTTCATTGACTGTCCTAGGAAGTCAATGTTTACAGCTCCTCTGGCATCGTCTATGTCTTCTACTGCGATTTCCTCTAAGAATTCTACTCTGTATGTTACGCCGCCTGCTTCCATGTTCAAGTATGGGTCAGCACCGTAGTCTTCGAGAAGGTCGAAGATAGATGTCTTAACGCTTATGTTGCCTTCCGTAAGGGTTAGCGTCTCTTGTATCTTCCTGTTTCTGCCATCCCACCTGATGTTTCTGTCTTGGAAATGTGCCAAGTCAGAATTATCAAGCACTATGTCTTCACCTACTGGATAACCTACGTTCAAGAAGGTCTCATCCACAAATGCTCCTTCGACCTCATAGATTGGTCCTGGTGTTACTACGCCTGTTGGCTGTAGTCCTGCCACGATGCTTGTTGCTGCGATAGCGTCAGCCGCCATTGCTTGTTCGCCTACGACGATCTTGCCTGCGAATACTCCGCCTTCAACGAATGGGGCTGGGTAGTCGCTTAGGTCGTAAGCCAAAGCTCCTGTTACAGT
>SLQZ01000053.1 GCA_007131205.1 Candidatus Woesearchaeota archaeon
ACGTTGATTCTCTTGGGCTGTTCGCCTCCTTCGAGGTCTTCAGGGCTTTCTTCCAGGACTAGTTTTTGTACGTCTACTAGTTCTTGGTCTAATTGCCTGAATTTTCCTTTTCTGCCGCAGCTGCAAGAAGTGGGCTCTTTGAATTTTGCGTCTAATTGTAAGATGTTTATGATGTTTCCGCAGCTTGGGCATTCGAATTTTGCGCTTGTTACTTGTGGCCTTACATCTGTTTTTTGCCTTACTATTCCTTGGAATTCAAAGATTTTTTTTAGGTGCTTGCTTCTTATGTCGCGGATGACTATTTGCGAGGAATCTGGGAGGTTCCTGAACCTTACTTTGATTTTTGCGTCGTGCCCTAAGTCGAATCTTGTTATTGCGTATTCTGCGGCTTTTATTGTTTCTTCTGGCTCTTCTAGTAGTGCTTCTGCTAGTGCTAAGTCGTGTTTTGCTAGGTCTGGGAAGTCTATTGTTATGCTTTCTTCGCTTTGGCTTGCTTTGTGGAGGAGTTCCTCGTAGTAGCTTGCTTCGAAGAATTCTTGGAATTTGTCTATTTGTTCTTTGGCGTCCATTTTATGGTTTTCCTTCTAGTAAGTGTTTTGAAGGGTAATTTGTTTCTCTAAAAAAAGTTTGCTGAAGTTTTTTCGTTATTTTTTCAGCTTTTTCAGGTTCGCGATGAGCATGTCTACTGCTTTGTGTACCATTTCTTTGGATTTGGTTCCTGTGCAAACTATTTTTCCGTTGCTGAACAATAGGAATGTTGCTTTTGCTTCCATTAATTTGTAGACGAGGCCTGGGAATTGTTCTGGCTCGTATTCTGTGTTGTCTAGTTTCATGGCTAATGTGTTTAGGTTTAAGTCCATGCCTATGTTGCCGCTTGCTACGATGTTTTGTACGTTGATTTTTGGCTTTATCTTGATTTTTATGCCGATTTTTTCTACGCTTTCTATTATTCTCTGGATGCTTTCATCTACTTTGTCGAGGCTTCTTGCTCCTGTGCAGACTATGTTTCCTGAGCTGAATATTAGCGCCGAGGTTTTTGGGTCTTTTATTCTTATTACGAGGCCTGGGAATTGTTCTGGGTTGTATTCTGTGTTGCTTAGAGTGGCCGCCATTTTCTCTAAGGGTATGTCGTGCTCGAGGCTTGTGCTTACGACTATGTTTACCACACTTATGTTTTTGTGTGGGTCGAATTCATCTTTTTTTGTTTTTATAGCTTCTTTTTGTGCCATTTTTTTGATCCCCCCCAAGCGATGGTCGCGATTATATCGCCTTTTAAAGGGGTAATACGTTTTCTTTTATAAATGCTTTTATATTGGTATATAAATGTCCTAATCTCTTTTTTTTAGCATTTAAACCTCCTTTGTTTCCTGTGGAGATTGTTGTTTTGAGAGTTTCTAGACGGAAAAAAACTAGTTCGAAGTACACCAGTATACAAATCAGACCCCTTTATTTCTTGTGGAATATAACTTAATTTCTTTCCATAATGCAAATAAAAAACACACCTCTAAACACACCAATTATCTTCCATATAGCTAATAAAAGCTATAAAAAAAGAAAAAAATTAGGCTAAAACAAAGCCTTCCTCTTCCGCTCGCTTAACATAGCCCTTCCGCTCCAAGTCGAAATGAAACGCGGAAAGAAAGCCGTTCACGAGCTCCGAGTTCTTCGTGGTTTTCAGCCAGTCAAAAATGTGCTCTGTGTAACAGTAAGCACAGATATCCATGCCCTTAAAGCAGATGACGCATTTATCCTCGTCAAACAAGTGCATGCTCATCTGCCTTGTCTTCAGCCTTAACTCTGCTATAAGGCCTGGCTCTCGCTCACCCAGCCACGCCGCTATTTGTTCGGCGAGGCAATCAGGGCAAACCGGGTTAGTCACGGCTTCCCTGCACAACACACATTCTGGCATCTTCACCACCTCCAATGGCAAAGCCTTATGTGAAAGAACACTTACTAGTACTGGGTTTGAAGCCGCCAAAGAACTAATCAGCCTTTGCACGCGCATTACAAACCCGGGTTGAAAAGCAAGGGTTCATAACACGCAAGGCTTAATCTTGTGTCTGAAGCACAGCGTGTCAGCCAGGACTGTTACATACACATCCATCCTAGCCCAAGTGCTCATAAGAAAGAAGCTTTGAGAAGGTTTTATTTAAAGTTTGTGGAAAAAAAAGGCAAAGAAATATAAAAAGAACTATAATACGAGGAAAACATGGATTACGAGAAGATGCTCAAGGAAGCCAAGGAACACCTCCCCGAGCCTGTGGCAGGAAAGGAAAGGTTTGAAGTGCCAAAGGTAAAAGGAAGGATAGAAGGCAATAAGACAATAATAAGCAATTTCTCCCAGATAGCAAGCATCCTTGGCAGGAACCAGCAACACCTCCTAAAATACGTCTTGAAAGAGCTCGCAACACCAGGAACATTCAGGGGCCAGGCAGTAATATTCGGCTCGAAAATACCTGCACAAAAAATTAATGAGAAAATCGAGTCTTACGCAGAAGAATTCGTGTTCTGCAAGGAATGCGGAAAGCCAGATACGAAGATGACAAAGGAAGGAGATATTTATTACATAAAATGCCAGGTTTGCGGAGCAAGGCATAGCTTCTACACAAAGATATGAATTATTTCTTCTTAGTGATTGCCGCAAGGAAAGTGGCAAAGAAAGTGATCATAATCGTGTAAGTAACTAATGACTTGAACAACTCCTTAAACCCCCAAACATAAAGATACACTAGGATTGCGAGCAAGCCAATGATTATGGAGATATTCCTGTGCTTATTAATCCACTTCAAGAACTTCTCCGTCCTGCTCCTAGAATTGATGAATTCATTTTTTCTGAGGCCTTTCTCAATCATCAAAGCCCATTCCTTCCTTGAAACCTTAGTAGTGTTCAATATAATCACATCTAGCACAAAAATTGGTTTGTACACTAAGAAAAGGGACTTTTAGGCAACAATGCAAGTATATAAAGTTATCCTTATAAGACGGGGCTCTGAGAAGAAAGTCATGCTTGTGCAGCGCCTGAAAGCCAGGAATCCAGGCCTTTCTGTATTTCTTTTTCCTTGCCAAACACTCCTTCAATCCTAGTTCGGGTAAGCTCTATGACTTGTCTTGTGTAAAGGTCTAAGTCGTATTGGGCTGCGAGGTCAAGCATATACCCTAAGTACTTTATTATGCTCCCCTCAGTTATAGTAAAAATTATTTTCCCTTTGCACTTAGAGCAATTCCCTGTTAAAGGAGGCCTTCGATATTTTTCGTTGCACGCCACGCACCTGAACTGCTGCAAAGAAAACTTTCTCAGGTTTCCTTTTGTGTCCCTGATGAAATGCTTGTTGATTATAAGCTTAGCAACATCTTTCTCATCGACAGCCCTTATTTTTACAGCGACATTCATTTGTGCCTTTACCTTGTCAGCCATGCTAGGGAGAAGCTTGTAAGCAGAGCAAAGCACTCCTTGGTTTAAGTCTGCAGTGTTGTGTGTGAAGCCTATGTTCTCGTACTGGTCTTCTGAACCAAGCGCGTGGTATATCCTTTTTACCTTGACATCTCCTGGGTGCTTGTATTGTTCTGCTGCGCGATACAAGGACAGAGGGTACTTCCATGCAACGTCAACATTGAAAATCATATCATCTACTTCTGTAGGTATTATCTTGGAAGTTAAAACCAGAGGCGCATCCATCGTGCTTCCCCTGCTCGAAGGAAGGTATTTATTGGAAAAATTGAGGAATGCATCCATCAACAGCAAAATACAGGATTCGTCCCCATCACAATCCCGCCTCATGGCTGCGTGCACATAAGGATGCGCAAAAAATCCTTGTGTCTTTGAAAAACCAATAATCCTTGTTATAATTCCTGCAGAGGTGTGCGGTGCAAGGCCTATTGTTAAATGCCCCACTAATTCTTCTTTTGATTTCAAACCATAGAATGGCTTTAACCCATAAATTTTTTCGAGTTCTTCATCAACAAAATTAGCTGTCCTGAAAAGGACTTCGTCTGCCGGCTCATCAGGGCTTAAAGGAGAGCACGGCAGCACAATATCTTGTACTTTTAATTCAAGCACCTGGTCTTCATTCACAAGCTTATTCCCATAAACATCTTTATCATACCCTAAGGACTTTAGTTTTTCTACGCTTGTCCCTACCTCTTTGGGCTTGAAGTGTGTAAGGGTTAACTCAGAAGTATCATATCTTATTGTGCCATCTTTGTTCACAGATAAATCGTGCTTTGCACGAAGGATTCCTTTAAGCAAATGCTCAGCTACGTGCTCTTTGTTGCTTGTGCCCCTGACGCCTTTTATTAGGTCAGGAAGTATTTTTGTGTCTAGCTTTTTCTTTAAAGAATTCATTAATTTCTTGATTTCTATTGTTGCTTTTGTGTAAGGCTGGTGCTTGTGCTCGCACCCTGTTGTTTCGCCGCAGATATTGCAGTGCATTAAGAGGCTTGTCTTTGAGTTGCACTCCTCGCATACCTTGAAAGGTGTTTTGTTCCCGCAAGAGCATTTGAATAACTGGATTTCCGCGATTATTTTTCCTGAATCCATAGCTGCCTGGAAGCTTCTTAGCCTTCCTCCTTGCTCTCCGACAGGGAATAAAACATGGGGGCTTCCTGTTAGTTTTCTCATCTTTGCCTTTTCAGGGCGCCCCATCCTTGAGCCTATGAATGTGCCTGACTTATCTCTTATCTTTACAGGGGATAACACATTTATTGCTTCCAAGGAATTTTCTGATGAAAGTATTTTTTTCTCTGCTTCTGCTTCAGGCTCAAGAGTGGATAGGCAGAGCAGTAATGCTTCTGAATGATCTTTTTCCACTATTACGAATTCTTTGTTTGGCTGCTTATGGGGAATTCCTATGAGTTCCAAGTGCCTCTTTTCTTTTTTCATGTTAAGTATTATCTTTCCATCTTCTTTTTTTGCAGACTTAACCCATTTCCTTAACATAAGCAAATCCTCTTTTGATATTGCATTCCAATGGTATGTGTAAGAAGGATGTAGGGGTATGTCTAATGCTTTGCTTAACTCGTATGCTGCTGTAAAGCTTGTTTTTGTCTTTAAGGGGTTTTTGATGAGAGTCCAGAGCTTTCCAGACTCAATAGGTATTAAGTTGGATATTTTCTCTGGGTCAACTGTCCAGTAAAGTTTGTTGGATGCTTCTTCAAGTTCTTGTATCCATATTTCCTGGCAGTAACCCACAGGTACTAGTTTATGGTTCCTATCGTAGAAATCCCCGTAATTCACTAGTACATCTCCTGTGTAGAGTATTTCTTCAACATCATCTTTTATCTCTTTGGCTTGGGCTTCTGTTTCAACAAGCAAAACATCTCCTGTTCTCAGCTTTACTATGGGCCCTTCTATTGTGTCGCAGCTTGAGAATGCTGCTGCTTTGCCTGGCCGCTCTACTTTTAGCTGGGTTCCTATTGCGAGAAAGCTGTTAAGTATGTGCATCGTCGCAGGGTGCACGGATTGGGCTGAGTACCCAGAAGTCCTTGAGCGCCCATATCTTAGCCTTAACGCTCCTTGCCTCATAGGATGTCCTATTACGGGGCGGCCTCCGACGAGGTCTGCGATGTATGTATAGTCAGGGAGTATTTTTGTTTCTTCTTTTTTTTCTTCTCCCTTGGATTTGACCTGGGATTGTATGTTGAGGAATTCTTTGAGGAAATCCCAGTGCTCCATGCCCATGTCTTTGCCCCATTTGCTTAGTTTTGCCCATAGCTTCGGAGCCTTTAAAGGTATGCATGCGCTGTGGATTAAGCAGTACCCGCTTCTTAGGTTATTGGTGGGTATTCTTGGCAGGTCTTTTAGCAAGGCACTGCTGACTTCGTATTTCTCTGACGGGTCCCCGCTTATTTCTACAGGGATGTGTTTCATTAAGAACTCGCTTTCTTCTTTGCTTGGAAAATATTGTAAGTTAGCAACGTATTCGTGGTAGTCTTCGAGTTCTGCCTGGCATCTCTTGACTTCTTTTTCATCAGGATCATATTCTGCGTAGCCTGTGTGTTTCCTCACATAATCTGCTATTAACACAGATACTGCTGCCGCTGTTCCTCCCGCAGCTCTTACAGGGCCGGCGTAGTTAACACAGAAGTATTCGCCTTTCCCATCTCTTCTCTTCTTTATCTCAAGGCTTGTGAATCCTTCCAAGGGTGCGGATACAACTCCCAGCGTTACATATGCGAAACCTGTTCGGATTCCTATTTCGATTGCTTCTTTTTTGTCTTTGAATTCTGCGTGCTTGCCCTGCGCTATTTCCAGTGCTATCTGGAATGCAACCCTCCAGTCTAGTGCTCCGTGCTTTTCTTCAAGTTCTATTATCCTGTTTATTGCTTGGCTTTCCGCTAATTGTGGTGCGACGGCGCTTATCAGGCCGATTACTCTTTCAGCAAGGTTTTCTGCGAGTTTTACTTCTACGAAATCCTCTGGGTCGTAGCCTTTCTTTCTTGCTTCAGTGGCTATCTTGTGTATTTTCAGGGATTCTTCTTTCAGGGTCTTGAAGTATTCTTTTGTGTGTTGGCTTGCTTCCATTTTTTATTAGTCTAATTGTTTGGCTTGCTTGGCTTTTTCCTGTTCTTTTTCCTTGGCTTCCTTGGTAAGGTAATTCATTATTTTCGGCTGTCTCGTCTTTAAATTTATCAATGTCACTCTTGCTGGTAAAGGCTCAAGTCCTCTTTTTACCTGGTCATCGGTTGTTTCAGTCCAGCACGAAGCGTTTATCATTGATACTCCTCTGTAGTCTGAGACACTTGACCTATGAATGTGCCCTGTTATAAAAAAATCTGGGACTAAATCTATTAACAAGTAGTCTTTTTCAGCATCAGGCAAGTAAAGAGTGCTTCCATGGGTCGGCGCTAAATGCCTTCTTTGCAAGAGGAATTTCATGATTAAATCTGATCTTTTTTGGCCTCCTGCGCTTCGGATGCTTGGAATGTTGTCAGCGTAGTATATCAACGACCCTCCATGGTATAGTAGTAAGTCGAATCCTGGGAAATCTTTTGTTTTTCCTATGTTTACGTATCCTGGGTTGCTTATCATTGTTACATTAGGGATATCCCATAGTGCTTGTGAGAATTCTCTTGGTGGGGGTTCTTGGGGTTCTGATAGCCTGCCCGCGTCATGGTTTCCTGTTGTTATTATTATTTTTATGTGGCTTGGGATTTGTTTTATCCATTTTGCTGCTTCTTCGTACTGTTCTGTGATGTCTTTTATCTCGAGGTCTTCTTCTTGTGAAGGATACACACCGACGCCTTCAACAATGTCTCCTGTCAGGACTAGGTATTTTACTTTTCTGGCTACGTTTTTTTGTTCTTCGCTTCCAGCACGGCAGTTTATCCAGTCTATGAATTTCCTGAATTCTTTTTCCATGAATACATTTGTTCCGAAATGCGTGTCTCCCAGGCAGACCAAGTATTCTTCTTTCGGGCCTTTTTTGAGCTCTTTATTTAATGGTATGTCTGGGAAAATTATGTTGTCTGCGAAGACAGCGTTCCCAGAGGTTTTTCCTGTTACACCTATTACTTCGTCAAGAACCAAGTCATTCGCCGTATCGTATAGTTCTTTGTTGTTATCATCTTTTCTTATTATTACTGTCACGATTCCCGTCGGGTCTTCCAAAGCTAATATTATTGCCTGGTTCTTCGTGTAGTTCTTGTCTTGTATCATGCCAATCATCGAAACTCTCTCGTTTGGCATGTCTTTAAGCCTGGATATTGTTGTGGTTCCTTCTAATTCCCTTCTAGTCCTTAGTATGCTTGCTATGTTGTTGTAGCGGTTGTTGAACACATTTACGAAGTCTTGGTAAGTTCTTTTCTTTGGGGGATTATTGTATGTTTGTGTTATTATTAATTTGTTTTCCTCTTCCTTAGTTTTTTGCTTCTGAAAATTATCTATTATCTCTTTATCAAGGTAGTCGAGGCTGTCCCCAAAGAAATCTGTTATTTCTTTTACGAGAGAATCATCTATTTCTTGTTCTATTAGTTCAGGGCTTACCAGTACTCCTTTCTCTATAAGAGAATTAATCGCACTCCCCATTTTTAGTACAGCACTTGTTTTTGTATTTGTTTGGAATTGTTAAGGTTGAGCTCTTCTTCTAAGAGACTTAATATTTTTTTTTGTACTGATTGTGTTAGTGCTACGTTTATTTCTCTTGTCCTGCCGAAGCGGCCTTTGCTTATTACTTTTGCGTTTATGATTCCGAGCATGTCCAGTTCTGCTATAATGTCTGAGACTCTTCTTTGTGTTAGAGGCCTTATCTGGGTTTTTTGGCATATTGTTTTGTATAAGTCATATATGTCGCCTGTGAGTACTTGGCGCTTTTTGTCTTGGTTAAGCAAAAGTATTGGGTATAGTGTTGTTTGGAATTGTTTTGGGTGTGTTTTTACCATGTCTACAAGCCTGTCTCGCTCTATTTTGTCTTCTGCTTCATCTATTTCGCTTATTACTACTTTCTCCTTGTTTTTTCTCTCTGCTAATTCTCCTGCAACCCTTAATAATTCTAATGCTCTTCTTGCATCCCCGTGCTCTCTTGCTGCGTAAGCCGCGCATTTTTGGATTACTCCTTCTTCTAATGTGTCTTGCCTGAATGCTTGTTCCGCTCTTTTTCTTAGGATGTCTTGTATTTGGACTGCGTTGTATGGTGGAAATAGTATTTCTTCTTCTGACAAGCTGCTTTTTACTCGTGGGTCTAAGTTGTTTGCAAACATCAAGTCGTTGCTTATTCCAAGTATGCTTACTTGTGTCTTTTTTAAGTCTGAATTTATTCTTGTTAAGTTATATATTATTTCATCTCCTGCTTTTTTTACTAGCTGGTCTATTTCATCCAGAATTATTATTATTACTTTTTGGCTTTGATCTAGTGCTTGGAAGAATATGTTGTATACTTCGTCTGTTGGAAGGCCTGTTGGTGGCACCGCTTTTCCGAAGAACCTGCTTAGTTCTGCTATTAGCCTGTATTCTGTGTCAGCAATTTTTTTTAGCTTGCAATTTATATATATTATGTGGAGTGGTAAGTCTCTTTCTTTGGATATATTTTCCATTTGGTCTGCTACATATTTTGTGATTAGGGTTTTTCCTGTTCCTGTTTTTCCGTAGATAAATAAGTTGCTTGGCTTGTCGTTTTTTAGTGCTGGTGCTAGTATTTGTGCTATTTGGTTTATTTGGGTGTCCCTGTGGCTTATGTCTTCTGGTATGTAGCTTGACTGTAGGACTTTTTTGTTCTTAAATATTGTTTCTCTTTTGAGGAATGTTTCGAAGAAGCCTTGTAAATTATCTCTCACCATAGCTTTTTCCAGGAGAAAGCAAGGTTTTATAAATATTCTTCTTTTGGAAAATATGTTCTTGCTTTTAGTATTATTTTATGCCAATATTGTTAAATTGATGTTTAAGAAGCTATATCCCACCCCTTTGTTTCGCATGGAACTTTTTTTGGGTGTGCGAAGCTTGCTTTTAAGCATAAAATAATTTTCTCGTCTATAAATTTTCTTTTTCCCGTTTTTTTGTTCGACAAGTTTTTTCAACCACCATTCTCTTCCATATAGTAAATAATTATTATTTTATATTAT
>SLQZ01000065.1 GCA_007131205.1 Candidatus Woesearchaeota archaeon
GAGTGCCACTCGTGGCGCCGGTGTTACCGCGGCGGCTGGCACCGGTCTTTCCCACCACTTATTCGCCATGCTATTTACACATGGCAAAAGCCCAAGCGTTGCTTGAGCACTTGGGATCCCCTTATCACACTTGCGTGCATTGTAAAGGTTTCGCGCCTGCTGCACCCCGTGGGGCTGGGACCAGTATCTCAGTGTCCCTCTCCGGGCTACCACTCTCATGGCCCGTACCGATCTTCGGTTTGGTGGTCCGTTACACCGCCAACAGCCTAATCGGCCGCCGCCTCATCCTATGGCTCGAGTTTCAGGAAAAAGACATTCCAGTACCTTTTCCCTATCAGGTATTAGCCACAGTTTCCCGTAGTTATCCCTGACCATAGGGCAGATTAGCGACGTGTTACTGAGCCTTACGCCTCTATTGCTAGAAGACTTGCATGGCTTAGTCGAATCCCAATAGCAGCACTCTCCCGCAGGATCAACGGGTATTCATTTTTAGATCCTGTAATAACACTTACGTTTATTTGTACGATCGCAGAAATTGGTTTATAATTTCTATTATTGTCACAAGATTTTATTGTTGGTCGCGTATTATCACAAGCCCCCTATGGGGTTGTGCTTCACACGAACTTTTTCAGTTCTCCTGCGCGTACTTGACAGCACTGTCAAGCACGAATGTTGTGAGTTAAACTTAATTCTCCTGTCCGTCGTCGATTTTTTTTCTGTGGACAGTCCCAGAATTTTGGTGGTGATTCTCGTCGTTTTGACGAGCAAGGCTTGGGAAATTATTCCTATTTATAAGCGTTTCGGAATTTTAGAAGCGTGTTTTTGAGGACTTAAAGCTGGGGGTTTGTCTACGCGCCCCAGCATTCTTTTTGCTTATGCACCGGCCGGGATTTGAATATCCGAATGTCCAGTCCTCGAGGACATTTCCCGGACCAAAGGCTTGGAAGGCCCTTATCCTACCATTAGACTACCGGTGCAATTCTTTTGAGGAGAACAACTCTTGTTTTTAAACGTTTTGAATTCTAGTAACAACTAACATCAAGATGAAGAATATCACCATGAATATCATAAGCACTATTTTCATTATTATATTCGCTGTTTTGAACCCGCTTTTTTGCTTGTCTTTAATGTTTTTTACTAATAATATGATCATCCAGGTAAAGCCGAGCGCCCAAATAATTATGCCTAATGAGGAGATTATCATGTAGGCTATGCCTGCAACTGTGATGAAGAATGCTAGGAGGAACGCGCCGGCACGGAACAACCCTTTTATTTCGAGATTCACATTTTTTTCCGGCTTCATCTACACTTATTTTGAAAGAAGTATATAAATAGTTTTTGGAGATTATTCTTTTTCGAAGTTGAGAGCTGCGGAGTTCACGCAGTAACGCTTGCCGGATGGTTTTGGCCCGTCATTGAAAACATGTCCTAGGTGCCCACCGCATTTTTTGCACAGGATTTCTGTTCTTGGGATTAACAGGGTTATATCTGGTTTTTTCTGGATGTGTTCTTCTTTGACGGGTTCTGTGAAGCTTGGCCAGCCGCTGCCGGAATCGTACTTGGATTCTGAGTTGAACAAAGGGGTTTTGCAGTTCGCACATGTGTATATGCCTTTTTCTTTGTTGTTTAAGTATTTCCCTGTGAATGGCTTCTCTGTGTGTTTTTCTAATAGGACTTTTCTTTGTAGTGGCGTAAGGCTTTTTTCTTCCATTGAAAAAAACAGGATGTTTTTATATTATAATAGCTTTACTGAATTAATAATGGGTTATAATGCTGTTGTTAAAGAGCTTGGAAAACATAAGGATGCTGAAAAAGCAAGAGTTTTACAGAGGTTTTTCAAGACGGGGAAAGGAGAGTACGGAGAGGGAGATGTTTTCTTAGGTGTTAGTGTTCCTGTTCAGAGAAAGGTTGCAGGCATGTATTGGAGGGATTGTTCTCTTAGTGATGTTCAGGCATTGCTTGATAGTAAGTTTCATGAGCATAGGCTTACCGGGTTGTTTATTCTTGTAAAGCTTTACGAGAAAGATAAGGATAAGAAAAAAATTGTGGGTTTCTACTTGGAAAACACGGAGAGGGTTAATAACTGGGACTTGGTTGATAGTTCTGCGCATAAAATAATTGGGGATTACTTGGTTGGAAGGGACAGGAAGGTTCTTTACAAGTTGTTGAAATCAAGGTATTTGTGGGAGAGGAGGATTAGCGTTATATCTTGCTTTGCTTTTATTGCGAGAAATGATTTTAAGGATGCTTTAAGGATATGCGAGTTGTTGTTGAAGGATGAGCATGACTTGATTCATAAGGCTACGGGTTGGATGCTTAGGGAAATAGGAAAACGTGATTTGAAAGTTTTGGAAGGCTTCTTGGTGAAACACCATAAGGTTATGCCTCGGACTATGTTGCGCTACTCGATTGAAAGGCTTTCAGAGCAGAAAAGAAAAAGGCTTTTGGGATAATATTAATATAGTCGTGTGTTTATCTCTTCTTTTATGAACGGGGAAAGTAAGGGTAACATACTGGTTTTTTGCGCGCATAGTGATGACCAGGTCTTGGGGGCTGGCGGCGCGATGGCGAGGTATGCGAGGAATGGGTATGATGTGTACACGTTCATTTTTAGTTATGGTGAGGGAAGCCATCCTCATGTGCAGTTAAAACACATTGCTACTACGCGTGTTAAGGAGTCCCAGGAAGCAGATAGCATAATTGGTGGGAAAGGTGTTTTTTTCTTTGGTGCAAAGGATGGTAATATCAAGGGTGATTTTGAGAAGAGGAAAAGAATGAAGAACCTTAAGGATGTCTTGATGAAGTATAAGCCTGTGAAGGTTTTTACGCATTCCGTTGATGACATGCTTCCGGATCATAGAGGGGTTAGGCAGTTAGTGCTTAAGGCTTACGATGATTTGAACAAGAAGGAAGGTTTTAAGTGTGATGTGTATACTTTTGATGTGTGGAATTTGTGGAATGTGAGGAAGAGGGAGAAGCCCGTACTGGTTGTTGACATCACTGGTTACTTCAAGTATAAGGTTAAGGCTTTGCACAGCTTTAAGAGCCAGATCAGCTTTTTTTCGCATACTTTCCTGGTAAACTTTTTATATGTAGGATCGTATATTAAGGCTGTGTTTAACGGCTTGAAACATGGTTATAGGTTCGCTGAGGTTTTTTACAAGGTAAGATGAGAAGGAAAAAAGAAAAAAGGGAGGGGAAGCCAAGGCTTTTGATTGCAACGGATAACTTCCTGCCCAGATGGGATGGTATTGCCAGGTTTTTATCTGAGATAATCCCTAAGCTTACAGATGAGTACGACGTTACGGTTATAGCTCCGAAGTTTGGAGTGTATAAGCCGGAAGGATTCAGGCTTGTAAGCGTTCCGCTGAGCAAGATGGGTATAGGAGATTATACTTCTGCGAAGGTAAAGCGAGGCGTTGTAAAGAAAGAGGTGAGGGAAGCAGACATTGTATTCTCGCAAACAATAGGACCTATAGGTTTTCTCAGCGTTTATTATGCGAAGAAACTCAAGGTGCCCGTTGCAAGTTTTGTGCATAGCGTTGAATGGGAGTTAGTGCCGTTGGCAACGAGCAACTCGCTTGCAAAGAAGTTCTTCTTCCCGTTTACGAAGCTATTCGCTAAATGGATATATAATAAGTCCAACTTATTAGTAGTGCCTTCTGAAACAACAGGGGAAACTATGTCATGGAACGGGATAAAGACAAAGAAAGCCGTGGCGAACCTGGGCGTGGATTGCGAGGTATTCAAGCCGTACAAGGATTTGAATGAAAAAGAACAAAGAGAAGTTGACAGGGTACGAGAAGAACTAGGATTAAAGGATTGTTTTGTTATAGGGAACCATGGAAGGATTGCAAGGGAGAAAGACTTGATGACTTTGCTTAGAGCGTATAAGTGGATTCATAAAAAACATGAGGATGCAAGGCTATTAATACTAGGAGAGGGAGTGCCGGAACTGAAAGAGAAGCTTAAAGCAGTTCCAGGAGTAATCCTTCCAGGCGCTAAGAATAATGTGAATGTTTATCTTAACGTGATGGATGTCTATGTTACGAGTTCTTTAACCGAAACCACGAGTTTAACAACCCTGGAATCAATGGCTTCGGGCTTGCCAGTAGTATGCACTCCTGTAGGCTTCATAAAAGACTATGTCAAGGACACTGTTAACGGCTTCTTATTCCCTGTGAGGGATGCTTATTCTCTTTCAAGAACAATTGAACTACTAAAGAACCAGCCAAGCCTCAGGAAAAGCATTGGTGCTAACGCAAGGAAAAGCGTGCTAAAAGAATTTACGTGGGAGAGAACAGTTGAAAAAATAAAGGAATTATTAAGAGGTCTTAGGTCTTAACAATTTATTATAATAAGAGGAACTATCATTTCGTTCCTGCTTACACCTCCGTGGTGTGCTACGAATTCCTTTTTCTTTTTCTTAGCTATTTTGTCTTTGAAGATATAGTTTTCTTTCATTAAGAGAATGTAATCCCCTGCCCTTTCAAAAAGCTTTGAGTTTGGATTGTATAAGCCGAAGTAATTTTGCTTTATAGCGGTTTCTGTTTTAACCATATAACAATATCTGCTTAAGTGCTTTTTCACGTAGCCCTCAAATTCTTTTTCTCTTCCAGGCCTTACATAGCAGTAAGCAGCTCTTGGCTCACCGCTTAAGGGCATTGAAAGAGTTTTTTTCAGCTCGGGATGGTCTTCAAGCCAAAGCCTTTTTTCTTTTGGGATGTTGATAAAACCATGATCAGAAGTTATAACAAGCAATGTATTGGTTTCTTTTAGGCTTTCAGAAAACTTTTTGAGTTTTTTGTCTATTTCATTGAAATGCTTATTTGCTTTTGCAGAACCTTCTCCTTGCTTGTGATTCAGGGAATCCAGAGAATCCCAGTAACCAAATACGTACTTCTTTTTCTTGTTCCATGAAACAGCTTTTTTTATTTGCCTGAAGAAACCGTTAAGACTGCTGTAAGACAGGATTTTTGCTTTTTTTGCCATGGCTACTGTGAAGTCAGAGTCGTGTATTTCTTTGCGTGTTACATGGAACACTTTTGTATTCAGCTTTTCTGACAAAGGCTTCTGAGATATTATGCTTTCCACGCTTATACCGAGATGTGTAAAAGGAACCCCTCCTACTCTCGGAGTGAATGGAAGTATAGCTGATACAACGCCCAGCTCTTTCAAGTATACATACCATCCAGTTGAAGCGTGCTGCTGCGGCGGAACACCGGTTAGAAATGTTGGTATTGCCGCGCCTGTAGTTGGCGGGAATACTGATGTCATAGTGCTTTTCATGTTCTTGTATAAGAAAGAATCTTTTCTTGTTTTAAGGTATTCAAATCCTAGGCCGTCTATTACTAATAGAACTACGTTTTTTGCTTTTTTTATCTCGCTAGGAGAAAGCGTTTTTAAGGCGGGATAAGGATGATTAGTGTTATATGCCTTCGATATAGAACTCATCAGGTTAACTATGCTACCACCTTTATAGTCTGGTTTTGAGATATTCATTAAATAAAGCAACTTCAGCAAATTTTATAATGTTTTCGGATGAGTTCAGCGCATTAAATTTATAAACAATCCTTGTTTCTTTTTGGGCTATGGAGAAAAAGAAAGCTAGCGACAGCGAGAAGTATAAGCTTAAGCGCTTTGTTAAGGAACTTGAAAACTTCAGGGGCAGGGGTACGGAGCTTGTTTCTGTTTACGTGCCGGCAGGCTATGATTTGAATAAGATTAACACTCATATCAGCGAGGAGCAGGGCACGGCTGCTAATATTAAGAGCAAGCAGACAAGGGAGAACGTTATTGCTGCCCTTGAAAAAATTATTCAGCACTTGAAGTTGTTTCCGAAGACGCCTGAGAATGGGTTGGCGTTGTTTGCGGGTAACGTGGCTGAGAGGGAGGGCCAGCAGGATTACCAGGTTTGGAGTATTGAGCCTCCTGTTCCGTTAAATCAAAGGCTTTACAGGTGTGATAAGGAGTTTGTTCTTGAGCCTTTGAGGGATATGGTTGAGGATAAGGAGAGTTATGGCTTAATCGTGATGGATAGGCGGGAGGCGAATATTGCTTTGCTGAAAGGCAAGAACATCATCCCGTTAGTTAGCGCGGAGAGCATGGTCCCAGGAAAATTCAAAGCTGGCGGCCAGAGCAGCGTACGTTTCGCGCGTAACCGTGAGTTGGCTGCCAAGGATTTCTACCAAAAGATTGGCTTTATGGCGAAAGAGCAGTTTTTTGAGATGAAGGATTTGAAAGGAATAATAGTGGGAGGGCCTGGTCCTACGAAGTATGAGTTCGTGGACGGGAATTACCTGCCGACTGAGCTGAAAAATAAAGTTATAGGAATAAGGGACTTGAGTTACACAGATGAATTCGGCCTTCACGAATTATTGGAGAAGAGCCAGGACTTATTAGCTGAGGAAAGCGTGGTTGAAGAAAAAAAATTGATGAACAAATTCTTTGACTCACTAGCCAAGAACCCAGGGATGGTTAGTTATGGTAAGGATGAATGCTTCAGGATGCTGCAAATGGGCGCCGTGGATACAATGCTCATCTCTGAAACGATTGATGATAAAGTAGTGGATGAGTTTAGCGCGGAAGCAGGGAAAGTCGGTACAAAGGTTGAAATTGTCAGTGTTGAGACGAGGGAGGGTAAGCAGTTAAAAGACCTTGGGGGCTTTGCGGCTTTGCTTAGGTATAATGTTGAAGGCAGTTATTAGAAATAATTTTTTATGAATTCGTTAATATCTTTGTTTGCAGGGTGTTCCTGAACAACTTGTTCTTTTTTGTATGTGCTTCCTATTAATGCGTGGTAGGCTTCTACTCTTTGTATGTCATAGTATTTTTCTCCGAGTTCTTCTGAGAAGTCGCATACTCTTTCTGCAAATTCCAATGAGTCTTCCATGTTACTTGCCAATTCTGTTCTTAAGTGTTTTATCCGTTTTACGAGGTCTTCTTGTTTTTGCTTTTTCATTTTTTCAGTATTTTGTACAAGTATATAAATCTTTCTTTTTATTACCACTTGAAAGTGACTAATATATTTATTTTCTATATGGAACAATTTTTGGGTTGTAAAAATAGAAATAAAATATTAAACCAAAAGACTATTTAGCATTAGCTCTATAAACCAAAGAATGCAAAGACCTTATATAACCCCCATCAGAACACTTAACAAAATTCTTACTCTTGGAAACAGAAACCCCTCCCTTAATACGCGCCTCAAAATCCTCCCTAACCCCAAGCTTTTTCAAATAAAAATCCCTGACCTGCCACGGCTGGACAGCAAGCTGATGCTTTTCAAAAAAATATTCGGATAAACCAACAGCAATCTCCTGCCTGGAAATCCCCTTATCAGGAGAAGCATTAAGAGCCAACGCAGAAACAACATACCCATTTACATCCAATAAAGCCTGCTTAACAACAGCATTATAATCATTACTAATACCCCTCCTAAAAAAATCAGAAACAGACCTTACTCCGTGCTTCTCAGCAATACTCTCCAAATCAAAACCAAGCCTGCCAAGATCCTTCTTAAACGAATCAACAGTACGCCTCTCCAAAGACTTCTTTCTGGGCATAACCCAATGGAAAAATACACAATATAAAAAAATAACGGAAAACAAATCAGCAATTACAACTACCACCGCAACCGCTACGAGCCACAGAACCATAATCAATCTTTGTCTTCTCAGAAATTAAATGATTCAAAGACAATAACAACTCCTCTGAAGCATTCCCAGAAGCCTTAATAGCCTCTCCCAACTCCTCAGCTTTAGCAACAACAGGGTGCTTATCCACAACAACCACCCCCGCCACCACAACAGCCTTGCTTAACCGCGAAATCAGAATCAATAATACTGCTAATAACCAAGTTAGTCTCTCTCAACAAAGAAACAAGCCTTGCCTGAGCATCATTGTAACCCTTAAAAGATTTATTCTCCCTGAGCTTAACCTGCAAATCCTCCAAATCCCTAATCAATTCCTCATCACCAGTAGACTGGATCTCTATTTGCTTCTCCTGAAACTGCTTAAGCAATGAAATCGCCTCTTTATCATTAGAAAGAGCTTCGTTAGCAACAAGAAACTTTTTGTACTCCTCACAGTCCTTTATTGCCTCAGCAAACTCAGCTGCAACAGATTCCGGACTCTTAACCTTTGACTCTGCCATCAAGAATACGAATTTACAAGTATTATAAAAGATTTTCCATAAAAAAACGCAAAAGTATAAAAACACGAATACCAACAAAAAAAAGACATGAAGATATACTTTATAAGGCATGGAGAAACAGACGCAAACAAATTTGAAGGCGGAAGCGAAAAGCTAAACACAGAAGGAAAGCAACAACTAAAATTCCTAGTAGAATACCTCAAACACCTTGACTTTGACCTGCTGATAAGCAGCGACCTCGAAAGGGCGATGGATACCGCTAAGCAAATCCAGAAAGCAAAAAAAATCAAAAAAATAAAGATAATCCCGGAACTAAGAGAAATATATAGGGGAATAGTAGGCGGCCCAAAAATTCAAGGAGAAACTCCTAATATAAGAGAAGAAAAAAATAATGTGGAAACAGCATGGAAAAAAATCACGGGGCTAAAAAAGAAAAATATAGCGGTAGTATGCCACGGAAACGTAATCAGATATATGATTGGTAAAGCACTAAATGTGAAAAAGAAAGACTTGTGGAGAATCGTCGTGGATAATTGCAGCGTCACAGAAATGGAAGTCCTGAACAAAAGAATACTTCTAGTATCAATAAACGAGCACAGGCACATAACGTACAATGAAAGAAGAAGGTACAAAGACACAATAATAAGCCTAAAATGAACATAGCAGAAGAAGCCTTCAAAGAATTATATCCAGGCAAAACAGAGAATAGAGAATTCAGGATTTCTTATTCATCAAAATTTAAGCCATTGAATGCAAACGTAAAATACACGCAAAACTACATTCATTTTTTTCTTAGCAGGGACTGGCAAGAGTTTTCTGATGACTTAAAGAAAGGATTAATACAGCATTTACTCGTGAAAGTGTTCAGGGATTATAAATATGAAAAAACCATGGAATTGGATTTGTACGAGAAATTCGTGTCCAATCTTGGAAGGTATGCGAAGATTGACAAGACAGACCCTGAACTGGAGGAAAGCTTTAACCGTGTTAATACAGAGTATTTTGACGGTGAAATGGAAAAGCCTAATCTTGTTTGGGGAAGTAGCGCTTTCAGAAAACTAGGGCACTACGAATATGCTACGAATACCGTGCTGGTAAGCAGTGTTTTCAAAGGAGAAAACGAATTATTAGACTATATAATGTACCATGAGTTGTTGCACAAAAAACATGGGCATAGGAACACGGGAAAAAGAACTATACACCACACAAAGGCTTTCAAAGAGGAAGAAGCCTTGTACAAAGTCAAGGACGTAGAGAAAAAGCTTAAAACGTTCCTAAGAAAGAAAAGGTTTAGGAACCTGCTCGGATTCTGAGAAAAATTTAAATAATAATTATATTTACATATAATTAAAATTATATTTCCGCAGGTTTTCCGGGAATTCATAA
>SLQZ01000027.1 GCA_007131205.1 Candidatus Woesearchaeota archaeon
AAAAAAAGAGTTGTTTATAAAGTTTTCTTATACTTAAACGCTAGGGTGCTCGGGCTTCTTCGCCCGATAACCGGGCCTGGAAGCACTTTGAAGCCCGCCGATTCAAGATTATCCCTTACCTTCCTCGCAAAAGAGTATGTTGCCAGGCTTCCTTGTTCGCTTAAGGCATTATAAATGTCTTGCATGAGCTCTTTTTCCCATAGCTCGGGCTGCTTGCCTGGGGAGAACGGGTCAAGGAAAGCGAAATCTGCCTCTCCTTTCACGTTCCGTATTTGCTCTCTTGCATCGCCGAAAAGCATTACTAATTCAACGTTTTGGTCGACGAATTTTGCTTCTTTTTTTTCAAGGAAATTCTTTACGAAGCGTTGTATTAAGCTATATGACTCGAAGCCCGGGCTTGCATCCAAGGCTTTTTCAAGAATTCTGGTATCGTTTTCAAAGCAGTAAATCCTGATCCTGGAATTATTGTTGTTGCTCCTGATAAGGTCTATGGCCGCCGCAGAATTATAGCCTAATCCAAAGCAAATATCAAGGATGACAGGGCTTTCCTTAAGCCAGACTTTTAGCGGCTTCGAATATTTCTCTATGGATTCTGTTACTGCGCCGGACTTGGTATGGTATAGCTCGCCTAGTTCAGGGTTACGATAAGTGCCTGAGCCATCCAGTGTTTGTTGTGGTTCAAGGCTCCTCATCGCTCATGAGGCTTCAGCCTCTTAACTTCCATGGGTATAAGCCCTTCTTTGAATTCAAGCTTGGCAATCTCAATAGGATTATAATTTAATTCCTTGAGCTGCTTTTCTGTGAGCTTGACAAGGAAAGGCGCGCCCATGCTTATCTGCAGTGCTCTTGACCCTATAATCCTGGCTTTCTCGTACTTTGTAAATTCGTCTTTTGGAAGCTCTAATGATTGCATTCTTAGTTCACCCCTTCAAGGATTTTTCTTAGTTCCCCTGCTTTTTTAAGTGCTAATTCTACCATTGTATTTATGTCGGATTCTGATAATGGGTGGTCTCCTCCTTTTTGGAGTGCGCAAAGAGTTTTTTGGTCAACGCTTGTAACGGTAAGCCTTGCATCAACTGCTTTTTCTTCTTCATCTGTTGGGTCAACGATGAATATTTCTCCTATCTTGCAAACAGTTATTGGAATAGGCATTTTTTTCAGATCTAGCTTCTTGTCCGTTCTTTGGTGGTAGTCAATTGTCCCGTCTTCTTTTACGAAGGGAAACGTAGCTGTTTTTAGGGCTGCGATTGCTGCCAGACCTCCCATGTCTATGAGGTTTCCCTCGTAGTTTATAGGGACTATGTCGATTGCTACGCTCCACACCTTTTCTCCTTTTTCCACGCATAAGGATTTTGTGTCAATTGTCTTGCTTTCCCTTATCCCTCGGTCGATTACCCTGGCAGTTTCTATGCTTTCAATGCTTGGCGGCCCGGATTCGAATTCGGGGTTGCTAAGCGGGAGCAATTCGGAGTTAACCATTAATACGCCGTCTTCAGGGGTGTCAGGGTAAGGCTTTTCCAATGCCATCTTAACTCCTGCTAATACTTCTGCGTCGCCGAATTTTACCCTTGCACTGCCTTCGGCTGTTGTCAGGAAACCTGTTTGTATGGTTACGGGCCTTATCTCATCGGGCTTTCTCCCGTCTATCCTTACTCCTTTCCTCAGGGAATTCTTTATGTGTTCTAGTATTTCTTGATTCATATTTTCACCTTTTTAATTATGCTTTCTTCTCATATTTTTTCTTTAGGGCTTCACGCTGCTTCTCTGCTATATCTTTCAGGGCAGGCTTTACCATTTCTAAAGCTTTTGACAAGTCTTCTTTTGTTACGATGCCGTCCATCTGGAGCAATGTTATTTCTTCAGTGCTTGGAATCATGGCTACAGGCACATCTGCAGCTTCGTTTTCATCCATGTGCTCTTCCTCTCCATCAAGGTCAACGAGCAAGTGCCCACGGACTTGACCTACGCTTACTGCTGCAACCATGTCTTTCATGATAATGCCTGCGTCTGCTAGTGCAATTGCTGCTGCGCAAATGCCTGCGCACCTGCTTCCAGCATCCGTCTGAGGGAGCTCTATGAAAACATCGACAACCGTGTTAGGATAATCTTCGAGGTTTAGAACGGGGAGTAATGCTTTTTCTGTTACAAGGCTGATTTCCTTGCTCCTCCTGCTAGGCCCAGGCCTTACCCTTGTGCCGTCACCTGAGAACGGGAGCATGCTGTAATTGCACCTTAAAATCCCTGTTTTTGGGTCTTGCAAAAACTTTGGGTGCAAATCCCTTGGGCCGTACACAGCTGCGTATGCTTCTGTGTCGCCAATCTTGAACCTTGCGGAGCCATCTGCTTTCTTAATAACTCCTGCTTCTGCCTCTATAGGCCTTGCCTCTTCTGGCTTTCTCTTGCTTGGTCTCTCAAATTTTTCCATTCTTAATTCACCTTCTGATCATTATTTTCCGGTGCGTCCTCTATTTTCTTGCCGGTTTCTTTTTCGAGGAATCCTTTGAGCCTGTCCGTTAATCCGGATTGGTGGCTTTCCTCTTCTATCTTTCTAAGCGCCCTGACGATTATTACTTCCATTTCAGGGGCGCCTTCTATCCATACGAAGCCGTTCTGCCCTACGATAACCTTGCAGTCAGTGGCTTTTTTTAGCATGGAAACCATGCTTCCTTTCTTGCCGATTATCCTTGGAACCTTTTGAGGGTTTACTTTTATTACGCGGCCGCCCCTAAGCTTTCTTAGGCCTTGGCCTTTCGCGGTTACGTCTACGAGGTTTTGGCTTGTTACCTGTGTTATCTTGATTACGACGAAATCGTCTAGCTTGAAGTACTTTGTGAGGTCTGCTCCTTTCGCGATGAAGTCAAAGCTTGCATCTTTCAAAGGAAGAACTGCTGAGTACGGGCTGTTTATCTCTAGGCGCCAGCCGCTCATAAGTATGTCATCAACTCTTCCGATTATAACGTCGTCTTTTCTTGGTATGTACCTTCCGGCTAATGGCGTTGTCTTAAGGACTTTGCCTTCTACGGATACCATGCCCAGCCTGTTTGCGAGCACGTCATCCTTAAGCCTGTAAGTGCCTTGGCCTGGAATATAATCCATTCCTTTTGCGAGTACTTGTCCTGGCACTACTACTTCTTTGTCTTTTGCTAATAATTCACTCATTTTCTATTTCACCTTTTATTTTTCTATGTTTATGTCTACGTTGCCATGTGTCTTGCTGTTTAGCTCATCGATGAGCTGTGTCTGCATCCCCGCAGGTATTTTTATCCTGCAGGTGTATGAGCCGTCGCTAAGCCATTCCTCTCTTTCGAGCTTGCCGTAAGAAAGTATTATGTTCCTTAGCTTGGCTGCGTACTGTAATGGCAATTTTATGCTTATTGATTTCTGTTCGAATTTTATGGGGATAACGGGCTTTAGCTTTGATAGTATTTCTGTTACTTGGTCTTCAGCTTTTTTGAATTCGTCAATTCTTATTTTTGCTTCTGCTAAAGCGTTTTCTATCCTTGAAACAGGGTGAGGCGTACTGGTTTTTGGGTTTATCGCACTCCTGTGTATTAGTTCTATTATCTTTTTCTTTTTGTCCTGTCTCAGTTTTTCCCTGTGCTCCGCGGTTAGTTGTATTTCTCCTTCGTGGAGCATCTTGTCAGCGGCTTCCAAGATGTTATTTGTTCCGAACACGCTTTTTACTTCTTGCTCGGATACTAATTCTCCTTTTTTTGCGTCAAAGAAAATGTTTTCGGCTTTCAGGAGCTCTTTGAGGCCTTCAAGGTTTTTTTGCTTTTTGTCCTTGTAAGCAATTGCTAAGTCCGGGTCAACCACTAATTCAAAGGTTTTGCCGTGCTTGTGGTACTTGACAAGGTTTAAGCTCAAGCGCTCCTCGTTGAAGATGTGTGGCTTTCTCATTTTAGGTGCTTCTCGATTTTTTCTTTGCTTACTTTTTCCATGGCTTTTGTGCTTAATGGTATTATTGCTGCGTCAATCCTTTCTGCTTTGAAGCTGTCGTTCAATACTTTTTTGAGCATCTTGATTGCGAGCTGGAGGCCTTCGTCCATGGTCATGGTTTCCTTGTATTCTTTGTGGAGCATTTCTTCAAGGTCTGCTTCTCCTTCTCCGATGACGCTTGCCTTGAACTGGTTAAAGATGCCGGTTGGGTCTGTTTCGTACAGGGATGCGCCTTTTTCATCTGTGCCTGCTACTAGTAGTGATACTCCGAAAGGCCTTAGGCCTCCTGATTGGGTAGTGTATTGTTTTAGGTTGCAGATGTCTTTTACGATGGCTAAGTTGTCTATCGGGGAGTCAAAATCAACGCGGTGCTGCTGGGCTTTGACTTGTGCCCTTTCAATTAGGACTCTTGCATCGCTTAGGATTCCTGCTGCGGTTGCCATGATGTGCTGGTCTATCTTGAATATTTTTTCTATTGACTCTGGGACTACTAATTTGTCTACTAAGCGCTTGTCCGTTACGAGTATTACGCCGTCTTTGCACACCATTCCTATGGCTGTGTTTCCGAGCCTTACGGTTCTTTTTGCGTATTCTACTTGTAGGAGCCTTCCGTCCGGGCTGAACATTGTTATTGCCCTGTCGTATCCCATCATTTGGTGCTGTACTGGTTCCATGTTTTTTTCACCTGCTAATTTTTTCTCTTGCTTTCCTCAGCGTCCCTGAGGTGTTCGTTGTCCGTATTATAATTTTTTTTCCGTTAATTTCCCTTATGAGCATTAAAGCGGCTTTGGCTTTGTCTGTGTATTCGTTGTTGGCACGGATGATGCCGTGTTTCTCTGAATATTCCACTAGTTGGATGCCTGCGCCTGCTGCGTCGAATACGCCTAGCAATTCTTGTGCTTTTAATTCTGCTTTTTTGTAAGCGTCCTTCTTTGTTGAGGTGCCTTCAGGGCTGATTATTTCGATGTTTATGTACCTTTTCTTTTCTTTTAGTGATGGTGCCAAACCCTTAACTTTTGTCTGCATATTATTTATTCTCCGAGAAGAAACTTTTAGGGTTTATCTGTGTCGCTCTCTTCTCCCGCCTAAGACCTGGGAATGCTTTTTCTTTTATAAAGTTAACGGGAGCCATAATAATTATTTACCATATGGAAGCTTTTTCTGTTTGCCGGAAGTTTTACGGGTTTTGATGGGAAACGGTTAATAAGAAATAAAGAAAAGCAATTGTTATGGGATTGGATAAGGAAGAATTGCAATCTCAGAATTTCCATCCTTCTGCCCTGAACATTGTGATTATGTCTATTGCTTCAATAGCCAGCTCATTTGAAATAAAAGGTATGTTTTCCCTGTTTCCTCTAAGTTTTTCTTCTGTAACAACAATTCTTTTAATTTTAAATAGGGTTTGTTGAGAACTGTTCACCATTTCTGCTGCTAAGGCTATAACCCAGAGGGATCCGCATCAAATTGCCTGTCAACATCAATCAGGGAAGGGTGGCTTTTAAGGATTTGCTGAACGAGCTCTATTTGATTTTGCGTAGGCTCAATGAACATCTCCCTATGTTTTTTAGCCCATTTTGTTAACTGGTCGTCAATTTTAGTTATTTCATTTAAAACTTCTCTTGGAGCAACCAGCCTTTCAGAAGCGATGAGCCCTTCTAGCTTTTTCCAAACGCTAGGGTACACATCTATTGGGTTTTCCCTGTTTAGCTTTACTAACGAAGACGTGTCTATTATGTAACAATTCGAAGTCATTTTTTCGCCTGTGCCAGAACTTTGTCAAAATTCTTGGATTTTATGGATAAGTAGTTTAGCGCATCTGTGTATGTGATAAAATCTTTGTCAAAATTATTGGCAACTAAAGATATGAATTTGTTGCCTCTTTCTGATAATATTTTTTTGTCAGATGAAACGCCTCCCCCTTTTGCTCCTTTTTCTGCTTCTTTTTTGCGTTCTGCCTTAAATCTATTGATTATGCTATCATAATCATGTTGAGCGATAAAATCAAGTTCCTTCATCGTAATGAGAAGCATGGCTTTGCTGACTTTGTATTTCTTGGACAAATAATTCAGGGTTTCTTTTTTAGTTAATTCTGATTCTCTTTCCTTAAATAGGGTGTTTGCAAGAGGTTTAGGCAGCAAGAATGCAGCTGAAAAATTGTTGCACCATTTTTCAATATTATTTCTTGCTGAAAGAGTTATATCTGGGAAATCAATTGCGGACTCTCCCAGGAGTATGTGTGCAAATTCGTGCATTAAAGAAAATAATCTTGCTTCAATACTGTCTTTTGTGTTCACTACAATAACATTCGGGGTTTCATCTACAAAAACAAACCCTCTTGCATCTTCAACAGGCATAGAAAATTGGAAAACATAAATATTCATATCTTCTAAAATATCTCTCAAGTGATGAAACAATTCATAAGAGGTCTTAAACTTTCTTTGCTTTTCTTCAGTTAAATTGAATATTTCTCTGTATTTATTAGCGATTTCTTCCGGATTATCTTGCACACTTGCCTTTTCCAATCTTGTTTTGACTTCATAATTTATGTTTCTTGACAGCTCCCTGGTTAATTCCTGCAATCTTCTTGACTTTCTCAAAACCAAAATTGTCTTTTTATCGAATTTATCCAGTTTTCCTGGAATCATCCTGTAGTCCTTAGGCTTAGGCTTCTCTTCCATTGGTTTAGACAGGAGAAAGGCTGCAACAGGCCTATTGAATATTATTGATAGCTCTCTTAACTGCCTGAAAGTTGGTTTTTTATCCCTAGACCTTATTTTCCTTAAGCTTTCCGGGCTTGTATTGATTCTTTTTGCAATTTCTTCATCAGACCAGCCAGAACTCTTAATTAGCCAGTTCAATACTTCCAACTCAATATCCAGTGTTAGCGACTTTTTTGGCATTTTAACATCTTAATGAATCTTCAATTATATTAACTTCTTCTTTTGTCAACCCGTATATATAAATCTTGCCTTGTCCCAGTGCCAATAATCAAAGAAAAATTTGTTCGCTTTTAAACCCTGCTAGTGGACTTGTCCAGTGCTAAATTTTCTCGTCCTGAAAATTTTACGAAGTGTCCAGTGAAAACATCCGAAAACAGGAGAATATCATTACAAGGGAGAGGATTTTTCAAAAAATTTATATTAACAACGCATCAAAGATATATAAATGACTGAACAAAAGACCCCTGAAGAAAAGTGGAATGAAGCATTGACAGTTATAGGAATACCCCTTTGTATTGCCCTGACATACTTCATCTATATCTGGATAACAAAACCTTTAATCGTGGATTACTACGAACTGGGTTGGGGCTGGCAGCACACTCCAACTAAATGAAAACCAAAAGCAATTCTAGCAAAAGAATTTATAAAAATCCAGGAAACTTCCGATAAACATGAACAAGATAAAAGAATTATACGAAGAACTATTAAAGAAGCACGGCTACCAAGGATGGTGGCCGATAAACAACTCTTACACTCCAAAGGATTACTCTGCTCCAAGGGATGAAAAGGAAAGATACGAAATAATACTCGGAACAATCTTAACGCAGAACACAACCTGGGGGAACGCGGAAAAAGCGCTAAACAGCCTAAGGAAAAACCATTTAGTCAAGCCTGAAAGAATCCTAAGCCTAAACGAAAAAGAACTGGCAAAAACAATCCGAAGCGCGGGATACTACAACCAAAAAGCGAAATACGCAAAAGAAATAACAAAGCTTTACCTAGAACTAAAAGGCAGGATTCCAACCAGGCAAGAACTATTAAGAGTAAAAGGCGTAGGAAAAGAGACAGCTGACTCCATCCTATTATACGCGTACAAGCAACCCGTATTCGTAATAGACAAATACACAAAGAAATTCCTGCACAGAGAAAAAATAATTACGGGAAACGAAAAATACGAAGAAATACAACGAATATTCCAAGAAAAACTAAGAAAAAGTTATAAAAAGTTTAACGAGTACCACGCACTAATCGTAGCGGAAATGAAAAAATGATGGTAGATATACTGATCGGAATATGGCTTTTAAGCATGGCACTCATAGGGATAAGGCTGCTTGTGCTATTAAAAAAAAATAACCTGAAATTCTTCGGAAAACCCTTCCTGAACCCAGTGGTGTTCTACGCAGGGAAAATAGCATTGGTAGGAACATGGGGAGCGGCCTTCCTAGAACTCACAAGAATAACAAATAACCCAACACCTGAATGGGCAACCCCAATAATAATAATGCTAGTCATAGTTTCATGGGTGCTAGTCTATCCAGCAGAATATAAGCTTGGAACAAGGCTAAAACCAGGAATACCTGAAGAAAAAACAACGCTAGAAACAAAAGGCATATACAAATACACTCGACACCCCATATACCTAGGAGCATACCTATTCGGACTAGCAAGCGCACTCTACGCGCCAACAACAATAAACGCAGCGTTTTTGTTAATCATAATAATCGTGCATGAACAAATCATAAAAAAAGAAGAAAAATACCTAGCCAAAAAATTCAAGGGAAAATGGAAGGAATACTCCGAAAAAACACCGAAATACATCTAAGAACGAGAATACCTAACCACCACATGCACAGACAACAAAACCAAAACCAACAACAAAAACGCAGCCAACCACAACCAAGAAACCGAACCACCAGGACCAACCACAGCACCCGCCAAAGGAGCAACACGAACAACCTCATCCTCCTCAGCCAAAACCTCTAAAGGAACATCATCCTCAACCAAAGCAACATCATCTACTTGCTCAACAACAACACACTCCCTGAACTCTTCCGGCCTTGGAAATTCAGGCTCACAAAAATTCTCAGGAAAAGAACACTCCCTAAACTGAAAACCATTAACACACTCACCCCACTCCGAACAACTCCACTGCGTACCACAATAACCACCACTAGAACGAGCAAAAGAAAAAGAATCGTTAACACTACCTACACCACCCATCAACTCATCAAAAACAAAAAATAAAACGAACTCATACGAATTAACAGTATTAGGAAGGGTACTCAAAACTAAATCAAAACTACCGTTACTACAAGAACAAAGCCAAAAATCATTAAACTCGTCTGGGGCTTCTTGATGAACACAATTCAACAAATCATACTCCCTAATATTATCAGGCGTGAACTCAATCTGCGAACTAGAAGAAACATTAACATAAACATCAAGACAATAATCATTCAAATCATACTCATAAACAGTCCTAGCCTCCCCACCAAAAAACTGGGCTTGCACACCTAAAATTAACGCCAAAAATACAAGTACTGAAACAAATAATTTACTCATCATCTTCAACCACTTCTTCTCCACTTGCATCCTCTTCTTTTAATTCGCCTTCTTCCAAG
>SLQZ01000075.1 GCA_007131205.1 Candidatus Woesearchaeota archaeon
AAGATATTGGTGAAAGCAGGCGAGTTGCTCTCGATAAAAGTATTAGACCACGTAATCATAGGATACGATAATTACTGGAGCTGGAAGAATGAGAAATAAATAGAAAAATTTATATTATAGTAAAAACTATAGTGTTTACTATGGCAACCACGATTCAAATTTCGAACGAGCTGAAAGAGGAGCTTTCAAGACTGAAGAAAGACGAAACTTATGAAGATGTAATAAGGAAACTTCTAAGAAGAAACAAGAAAATGATTGTTGCAGAACAAATGGAAGAGTACGGAAAGGAACACGGCGAAGAATCATTAAAAGAGCTTAAAGAATGGGAAACGACAGAATTAGAATGGTAAAACGCGGAGACCTAGTCTGGGTTAATTTAGAGCCTGTTATTGGAAGTGAGCAGGGAAAGAAAAGGCCGGCAATAATCATACAACACGATGCTCTAAACAAAACAAGCAAGACCACAATAATTGTCCCCATAAGCTCAACTGTTTACGAAAAAAAGTACCCTATGCATGTCCAGATAGAAGGATGCGGCCTGAAAAGCAGAGGAACTATAAAAACAGAGCACATAAGAGCAATAGATAAAAAAAGGATAACAGGAAAAATAGGAGAAACGCCAAGACAAATAATGAAAGAAATAGGACTCGCCCTGCAAATGACATGTGATTACTACTAGAACCAAAGACTTTTTCGTAAAAAATAAAAATGGCTGAGGAATACGGAGAGGCAGAACAGCTTTTTGCAGAGAAATCAAAGTGGACGGAAGCCCCGAAGAACTATACAAAGCATACAAGGAAGACATAGCTATGTTGTGCCAGGATAACAAATTAACCGTTGGCATAGAGGCAAGAGTCGGAGAAGAAAATTACCCTTCAGACATCGTGATATATGCGAGTCAGGATAATAAATTATTGAACGGATTTCTAAACTTCCCGGTTTCGAAACCAGTAGCAAGGATAACAAGCAACCCCGAGCACCTGAAAAACCGCAACGGAACCATGATAGGCCTTGCGTACGACGGGTTAAGCATAGAAATACTGAACAAGGAATACGAAGGAACAATAAGAACCATAGAAAGTAGGCTGCTAGAAAAATATAGCGGTAACGGGCAAAATTATTATTCTAACAACACCAGTTCTGGAAAAATATTGGTTAACAAGTAAAAACATATAAAAAGAATAAAAAAAAGGTATTATTATGAGCCTCCAGGAATGGAACGACACTTCAAGCAAATACTACGAAGAAGTATTAAGCCCGCTAAAGAATTCTAAGGAAAACAGCTTAATAAAAGACTTGGAAGATTTGGGCTCTGAAGAAAAGAAGGCGTTGGAACTTGGCTGCGGCGTAGGGGAGCTAATACCTGTCCTCTCAGATAATTACGGCGAGGTACTGGCAACTGATTTCTCTCCTGGAATGATCGAGAAAGCCAAAGAAAAAATTGGTGAATCAAAAAATGTTACTTGTGAAGTTTTAGATGTCTTAAAAGCAAGCACCTTAAAAGAAAAGTATGATGTTGTCATCAGCGTTAACTCAGTTTTATTCACTGAGCTGAAAGATGTGGACAACGCATTAAATCAAATGGGCAAGGTAACAAAGAAGAACGGTTACTTGCTGATAATAGTTCCAGCCATTGAAGCAATGATATACGAAAGCATGCTTCACACCAAAAAGCAGATAAAACAAGGAAAAGAGCAAAAAGACGCGATGAAAGAATCTTCAGAATTATTGGAAACAACGAAGAAAGAATTACTGCAGGGAATAGTAGGGTTCGACGGCTCAAAACAAAAAGCTTACTACGCATTCGAAATACGGCATCGCTTGCAAAAAGCAGGATACGAAATACTAAGCCTAGAAAAAGTGAAGTATAACTGGAAAGACTGGGAAGAAGCAGGCAGGGAATACTACCCAAAAGAAGAAGAGCCATGGGACTGGTACGTTAAATGCAGGAAAAAATAAAGTTTAAACCAGAAGATTTCATAGTAGAAGAAATACCTGGCAGGGAATTCAAAGAACGAGGAGATTACCTTGTTTTACGGCTGGTTAAGAAGAATTACAACACGGAAGACGCAGCCCAGTTAATAAGCAAAAAGCTGAACATGCCTAGGAAGAACATAGGGTATGCTGGAACGAAAGACAGGAGAGCTATAACCAAGCAATTAATCTCCATCTACAAAGGCAGCAAGGAAAGGATATTGGGACTTGAATTAAAAGACATCTCATTAGAATTCATAGGTTACAGCAACGCACCCGTATCCCTAGGAGACCTTGAAGGAAACAAATTCATAATAACCATAAGGAACGTGGATAAAGAAAAAAAAATACAGGGAAAAGAAAAAATACCTAATTATTACGATGAGCAAAGGTTCTCAGGTAGCAACGCAAGGATAGGGAAACACCTCATCAAAAAAGAATTCGGGGAAGCTGCAGAGCTATTAAAAGAAGACTATAAATATGGGGAAACAATAATGGAAAGGCTTCGAGAAAGCCCTAATGATTATATTAACGCAATAAAAACAATACCCAGGAAGATTATACAAATCTATTTGCACGCATACCAAAGTCTGATATGGAACAAAACTGTTGAAAAATATTTGGAGAAAGAAAGAGAGCAGGAGGAAATACCGATTGTCGGGTTTGCCACAGAGATAGAAAGCGAAGAAATAAAAAAAATTGTGGAAATAATAATGTTGGAAGAAAACATTGCGTACAGGGATTTTATTTTAAGGGAATTCCGAGAGATAAGCTTGGAAGGAAACACCCGGCCATTATACCAAGAAATTAAAGGCTTAGAAATAGGCAGGCTTGAAGAGGATGAAGAACACCCAGGAAAAAATAAAGTGACTGTAAAGTTTATCTTAGGCAAGGGAAGCTACGCCACGATAACAGTAAAGGAGTTGTTAAAAAACGCTTAATCCAACTAATACCTGAATCTTTTTATTAGTAATAGAAACAATTAATTACAATATAGCAAATAAATATTTTTGCCTTAGAAAACGAAAAAACTAGGTATTTTCAACAAAAAATAGTGAAAAAACTAGGATTTTTCAAAATATTTATAAATGATTTGTTCTTCCCAACACCATGATACAAAGAAAAATATTCGAAACCCTCAAAAAAGAGCTAAAAAAAGACAAAATCACAGCAATAACAGGGGCAAGACAAGTTGGGAAAACCACTGCGATGAACTTCATCTTTGAAAGCATAAAAGACAAAGCACACTTCATAACTTTTGACAACACAGCAATAAAAAACCTCTTCGAAGAAAACCCTGACTTATTCATAGAGCAACACATAAAGCCATACAACACCATATTCATAGACGAATTCCAATACGCCAAGCAAGGAGGAAAAATACTCAAATATATATTTGACACGACAAAGAAAAAACTATTCATATCCGGCTCATCAGCCCCCGAAATAGCAATCCAATCCCTGCAATACCTAGTAGGAAGAGTATCCCTAATAGAAATGCACCCGTTGTCATTCGAGGAATTCGTACAATACAAATCCCCAGAAAAAAAAGTTTTGCTGGAAAAGCCAAGGAAACCCAATGAATTAGAACAGTTAAAAAGCGAATTCGAAGAATACCTAATCTTCGGAGGATACCCTGAAGTCGTAAAACAACAAGACTTCGAAGAAAAAAAGAAAATACTGCAAGACATAATACAAATATACCTTCTAAAAGAAATAAAAGATGTGCTAGGATACAAGAACTCGCATGAATTCGAAAAACTGCTAAGAAACATCGCAACAAACAATGGAAAGCTAACCAAAAACACAACCCTTTCAAGCACACTAAGCGTTTCCTGGAACAAAATACAAGAATACATATCAATCCTGGAAAAAACAAACATAATAATACCAGTCAGGCCGTTCTACAGCAATAAAACAAAGGAAATAACAAAAACCCCCAAAACATATTTCCAAGACATAGGATTTGTAAATGCATTGCTAAACAACTTTTCAAGAATAGAAAACCGTGTGGACAAAGGAGAAATACTGGAAAGCTTTGTCCTGCACGAACTCACCAAAAAAGGCCTAACCCCCAAGTTCTGGAACCGCCAACTATCTGAAATAGACTTCGTACTGGAAAAAGACGAAAAAATTATTGGTATAGAATGCAAATCCAATGACAAGAAAATTCCGAGACCAATAAAAACATTCATCACAGAATACAATGTATCAAAAGCAATAATATTCAGCCTAAAAACAGACAAAGAAACAAAAGAAAAGAACACACCAATACAATTCACGCACTACATAAATACTGGAAGCACAAAATATTTTTAACACGATATAAACACTCTAAATCAGAGCCAGGAAATGAAACCAAAAGAATTAATGAAAAGAAAGAAAAATACGCATAAAGGAGAAAGCGGGCACGTACTAATCATAGGAGGCTCCGAGGATTACACAGGCTCATTAATACTAGCCGGACTAGCTGCTTTGAGGAGTGGTTGCGATATAGTAACAATTGCGTGCCCGGAGAAAAACGCGTGGGCGATAAACACGTACACGCCGGACTTGATAACCAAGAAGCTCAGAGGAAAGGAGTTAAAGCCTAAGCACTTAAAAGAACTAAAAAACCTGATAGAAAAAGCAGATGTGTTACTAATAGGCAACGGCTCCGGGACGAGCAAAGCCACAGCTAAATTCTACAAACAATTAGCAACGGAAACAAAAGAAAAACTAAAAGTTATAGATGCAGACGCTGTAAAACTATTAACCTTGCAGGAAATAAACAATTCTGTGGTAACACCTCACAAGAAAGAATTCGAAGTACTCCTGGAAAATTCAGGCATAAAAAGCTCTGACAAAGAAATCTTAAAGGATAATGTTATCCTGTTAAAGGGAAGCGTTGACAAAGTCCTCACAAGGAAAAAAACAATTAACATAAAAGGAGGAAACCCTGGACTGGCAAAAGCCGGGACAGGAGATGTACTGGCAGGGTTAACAGCGGGTTTCCTTGCACAAACAAACGACAAGGAAAAAGCCGTGGTAACAGCATCCAAGGTTAACAAATCAATAGGGGACTTGTTGTTAAAGAAAAAGAAAGGATATTCTTTCATTGCTTCTGATATGGTTGAAGAAATAAATATTGTGAAGAAAAAGTTCAGGCTTTAACTTCCTGCAAGCCCTGCTCATACAACAAAAATATCAGCATCACATGACTCCAACACAAAGGAGATACAGACCTTTGTATATCATTATTGAATATCTGTTCTGGTATAAAATCGTTTTTGAGATCCGATAATACTTTCTCCCTGAACTCCCGTGCTTCATCAGCCTCCCCCATTTTCAATAGTACTGTGCTCAACCAGAAGTTCAGCAAAGGCCAGTAACCCGCACCCTTTTTTATCTCCATTTTCTCATGCATCCAACCATCATATTCATCGTGCTCATACCTGTAAACACTGTAATCCTTCACAATTTTTTCTTTTACCATATTAACAGTGTTCCTTGCAATGCTGCTCTCAGGGCTTACTATCTCGAAAGGCCAAATAAGGCCTATAAGGCTTGCATCTATCCTTCGATCATCTATTAACCCGAAAGACCTGTAAAAATATCCTGTATCAGCTGTGCTTCCTAACAAGATTTCTTGCATCTGCCCAGCAACTTCCAAGTATCTTTCGTTAGGAAACATCTCATTTGCACACCTTAAGCCTTTAATGCAAGCGCCCAGGGAATACGAAAAATTATCCTTTAAGAAAGGAAACGTGTGGCGTTCCTCCCATAAATCTTGGGTAATAACCTTAAAATGCGTTCCAGTCCATAAGTCACATAAAGAATTCGCAGACCTTACAACTAATTCTTCGTACTTGATTGCTTCTTCTTTTTTGTCCTTGTAATGATGCCAGACAGCATACAGCACAGCGCCTGTCTGGTCCGGCTGGAAATTAGTCCTGGCCTTTAAGCCGTTCGGATAATACTTCTCGTAGAAAACCCCTTTTTCTTTCCAGCCCTCCGCGCGATTCATCAGCCAATCAAAGTATTTTTCTTGTACTCCTTCAATACCTAATAGGTCTGCGGCGATGCAAGTAAAGCTTGCATCTCTTGGCCACACGAAATTATAGTATTTGGCTTGCCTGTCGTAGTATGGCTTGTCAGAATTAGCTGCTACTATCGCGCCATTTTCGAGGCAGCAATCAAGCAATACATCCCTGCTTTTGCCTAAAAGGTTTTCTGTCTTATGCCAGTCCATTAAGAAAAAATTATTTTTATTTGTTATAAATATTTCTTTTTAGAAACTCAGTTCCTTCCCGGAAGAGCGTTATAGCCTACTGTTGCTGATGCTTCCGCGTCAACCAGCCTTTCATCCTGGGATTCTCCTGTGTACGCCCGCCTTCTATGAGCGTATTCATGTGCTTTCACCCATTCTTTTAGGTAAGGGTCGAGTCCTTTGAGGACGTATACCTTATCATTTACAGGGTCGTACATTCCGAGGATGTTCGGGCCGAGGTAGTCTACTTCTTGCGTTACATCCTCGTTTGTACTAGAAATATAATCCTCTATGGTTTTGCTGTCCTTTTTGATGTAGTCCAGGCCTTGCCTCGCGATTTCACTCGTGGTTGTCGGCCTTCTTTTCTTTTTTTCTTCTATCAAGTCATATATTATTTTTTCTAGTTCGGAGCGTTCCTTTCGTATTTCTTCGAGTTCGCCTTTTTCGTTAACAATCGTTATGTAGATGTAGGACTCCTTTTTGTCTTCGGACTCGTATCCGGATGCATAAATTCTTGTTTCTTCGTATGATGCCATATGAGAAGAATTGTTTTTTGTAATATAATTTTTATTGTAATGAATTCCCGATAGTTTTTTATAATATTAAAAAATGTTGGTTGTATGAAGAAGAAAAGGATTAAGCTTAAGAAGAAGACGAGTTCTTTCCCAGTCAGGATTTGCTGTGCACAGTACAGGCTGAGGAAGATTAGGGATTTTGATGATTTTGCTAATCAAGTCGAGTTTTTTATTGATGTTGCTGAGGATTATAATTCTGACTTCGTGTTGTTCCCGGAATTATTGACTACACAGCTTATTTCGACGATGAAGGAGAAGAAGCCTAAATCAGCGGTTAAGGCTTTAACTGAGTTAACTCCTAAGTACGTTGAGTTGTTTAAAAAGCTGGCGAAGAGGTATAAGATTAATATTATTGCGGGCTCGCATTTTACGAACGGGAAGAAGAATGTTTACAACACTGCTTATCTCTTTAGGAGGGATGGGACGTTTGAAACTCAGAGGAAGATACACGTAACGCCTACGGAGAGGAAGTATTGGGGTATTAGCCCAGGGAATAAGCTTACTACTTTTGACACGGATTGCGGGAGGATTGCGATTCTTAATTGTTATGATTCTGAGTTCCCGGAGTTGGCAAGGATTGTTACTTTGAAAGGCGCTAAGATTTTATTCGTGCCTTATTCTACGGATGACAGGCATGGTTTTATCAGGATTCAGAGGTGTGTTCAGGCGAGGGCTGTTGAGAACCAGGTTTATGTTGCAACTGCGGGGATTGTTGGTAATTTGCCTCATGTTAAGAACATGGATGATATTAGGTATGCGCAGAGCGGTATTTATACGCCTTCTGACTTCCCGTTTCCAAGGGATGGCATTGCCGGGGAGTGTGAGGCGAATATTGAGACAGTAGTTATTGCAGATGTTGACTTGGAAGTGTTGAAGAGGAATCGTAAGAGCGGCACGGTCAAGCAATTAATGGATATGAGAAAGGATTTGTATGAAACAAGATTGAAATAATAATTATTTTTTTCTTAGGAACATCTGGATAAAGGTTGTGTTGTTCGCATATACTTTTTCTGAGTCTATTAGTGAGAATTTGTCTTTGAAAAGCTTTTTTAGCTCTTCTTCTTTCCAGTACGAGAAGAATCTTTCGCTTCCGTTAGGCTCTTTTTCAAGTCTTTCGCCTTCACCTTCTTTCATGCATATGTATAGCAAGCCATCTTTTTTGAGGATCTTGCCTAGTTTGTCTATGACTTTTCTTAGCTTGCGTTTTGGTATGTGGAGCAGGGATGTTACTGCCCAGATTCCGTTGAATGTGTTGTCTTTAAATTCGAGGTTTTCTATGTCCATTTGTATTGTGTTTATTCCTTTGTACCTTGATAGCTTTACCATTTCGCTTGACAGGTCTACCGCTGTTACGTCTAGGCCTTTTTGCTCAAAGTACAAGGCGTGGTCTCCTGAGCCGCTTCCCAGGTCAAGGATTTTTCTTCCATACAATAGCCCTATGAATCTTGGGAATTCTGGCCTTTTGTCTAGGTCTGTCAGGTCTTTGAATTTTTGTGAGAAGTCTTTTGCGTATATGTCATATGATTTTATTGTTTTCTTTTTGTAATCCATATCATAATATTTCTTTGTTGTCATTAAAAAACTTTTCCCCAAACAAATAACTACAATATGGAAGTTAATTGTTTGTTAAAAAAACTCGCACCCAACACCCAAAAAAAACTATCTGCGACCAATATTAACAAAAGCCCAAAAATAAAAGTGGGACCGCTGGGATTTGAACCCAGGACACCCACGTCTTCAGCGTGGCGCTCTCCCAGTCTGAGCTACGGTCCCAATAAACGCAGAGTAAAAGAGTTCTTTTTAAAAAGCTTTTCCTGGAGACAAGACAACACAAAAAACTATTTAAATAAAAACGCCCAAATCAAACAATGCACAAAAGAAGCGGATACGTACCCCTGTCAAAAGTAACAATTTTCTTCTTGCTGTCTGCAGGGCTATACATATTTCCTTGGTTCTACAAAAACAGGAAATAATTAATGGAACAATTAAAATCTCCTGATCGTTCCTTGCTAGACACAATATTACTCGCAATACCTTTAGTGAATCTGGCTATGCTGTACGACCAGCAAAGCCTTACAAAAGATCTCTTAAAGGAAAAGAAAAAAGAGCCAGACGTACAGCCACCAGTAATCGTGGGTTTAACAATAGTATTAGGAATTATAGCAATGATATCAACTACATTCATAATCTTCGCTTTCATCATACCATTTATCATGCAAAGAGACCTAAACAAAACCGCTGCGAACAAAGAATATTGGATTATCACCGTCGGAGAATTCATCACGATAGCTATAGGATTATTTGCATGGATATCAATTCTCTCATAAAAAAACAAGTATACCAGGACAATCTTTTTAAATGATAATCAACAAGCAAAGACATATGGAGGAAGTAATACCCACAATCTTGTCCTTTAACAAAAGAGTATTTAGTTCTAAGCTGGAAAAGCTCAGGAAAATAAGCAATGAAATACAAATAGACTTCATGGACAAAAAATTTGTTCCCACAAAATCAGTTGCCTTAGAAGAAGTGCCAAGCCTTAATAGATACAAGAACGTATTCGAAGCGCACTTAATGGTAGAAAACCCTGATGAATGGGTCACGCCCTTAAAAGAAAAGGGCTTTTCAAGGATAATCTTCCATTACGAAGCTGTAAAGAAAAAAGAAATAATTAGACTTGCCAGAAAAATAAAGCGCCAAGGCATGGAGCCAATCCTTGCAATAAACCCAGGGACAAGAGCAGAAAACATTTATGCTTACCTCTCACATTTCAAGAAAATACTTTTCCTAGGGGTAAGACCTGGAAGAGAACACCAAAAATTCAAGCTAGTAGTTTATAACCAGATCAGGAAGCTACGGGAAAAAAACAAGAAAATAATAATACAGGTAGACGGAGGAGTTACACCAGAAGTTGCAGGCAAACTAAGATTATTAGGCGCGAATATCATTAACTCAGGCTCATATATTAGCAGCAACAAGAACCCGGAAAAAGCTTTTAAAAAAATAAGTGAAGCCTTTAAATAAAAAAAAGAGAGGTGTGTTTTTTGCATACAACGAGCATAAAAGAGCTTAAGCTGATAGCGAACACTCTTAGGCAGAACATCATAAAGATGCTATACAAAGCCAAGTCAGGGCACACCGCAGGCCCTCTTGGCATGGCAGATATCTTCACAGCACTATACTTCCACCACTTAAACGTATACCCTAAAAAGCCAAAACATCCTGATAGGGACTTGCTCGTTCTTTCAAACGGGCATATCTGCCCCGTGCTTTACGCAGCAATGGCGAAGAAAGGGTTCTTCCCGAAAAAAGAGCTTTTAACATTTAGGCAAACAGGATCGAGGCTGCAAGGACACCCGCACCGCGAATCTTTGCCTGGGCTCGAAACAAGTTCAGGCCCTCTTGGAAGCGGATTAAGCCAGGCAGCAGGAATGGCTTTAGCACTAAAGAAAGATGGAAAGAAAAACAAAGTTGTATGCGTGACTAGTGACGGGGAGCACCAAGAAGGAAATACCTGGGAAGCAGTTATGTTCGCAGAAAAATACGCGCTGGACAACTTAACAGTAATAGTTGACAGGAACAGAATCCAGATAGATGGCTTCACTGAAGAAATCATGCCGCTAAAGTCATTAAGAGAAAAATATGCATCTTTCGGATGGGGAACAATTGAGATAAATGGGAACAACATGAAAGACATTTTAACCGCGTTGCATATTTCGATGAAGCCAAGAAAGCATGCTTTAGTCATAATTGCGCATACAACGCCTGGGAAAGGGGTGAGCTTCATGGAAAACAAGTATGAGTGGCATGGCAAGCCTCCAAGCGAAGAAGAAGCAGTTAGGGCATTGGAAGAGCTCGAAGAGCAAAGGAGACACCTGGAATGATTTTGAACAAAGACTTGTTTACGGATAAGCAGGAATGGAAAGCCACGCGTGACGGATTAGGAGAAGGATTAGCTGAAGCCGGAAAGAAAAACAAGAACGTATACGTGTTGACAGCGGATTTAGGGGGAAGCACTAAGACAACGAAGTTTAAGGAAATGTTTCCTGAAAGGTTCGTGCAAGTAGGAGTGGCTGAGCAAAACCTTGCAACAGTCGCGTCAGGATTAGCTCATATGGGAAAGATTCCTTTCATAACAAGCTTTAGCGTGTTCAGCCCGGGTAGGAATTGGGAGCAAATAAGAACCACTATTTGCTATAACAACCAGCCTGTGAAGATAACAAGTACGCATTCAGGCTTAGGCGTGGGAGAAGACGGGGCTACGCACCAAGCCTTGGAAGACATTGCTATCACGAGGTCTTTGCCAAACATTGATGTTATAGTGCCTTGTGATGCGTTGCAGGCAAAGAAAGCAGTCTTGGCTGTTTCAAGAACGAAGAAGCCTTGCTATGTCCGGCTGAACAGGCAGAAAACGCCACTCATAACCACAAATAAGACGGGTTTCAAGATAGGCGAAGCGCAAGTCCTGAAAGAAGGAAAGCATTTAACAATAATAGCATGCGGGCCAATGGTATACGAAGCTTTGCTAGCAGCGAAAGAGCTTGAAAAAGAAAAAATTAAGGTAACAATCATAAACATGCACACGATAAAGCCTTTGGATAAAAAGACAATAATTAAATACGCAAAGAAAACAAAGAAAGTATTAACGGTTGAAGACCACCAGGTTCATGGGGGACTGGGGGGTGCTGTTGCCGAAGCAATTTCACAGGAAGAACCTGTAAAAATGAAGATTATGGGTTTGAATGGATTCGGAGAATCAGGGCCGTACAAAGAATTGTTCAAGAAATACGGCTTGACATATAAGGATATAATTCGTGAAGCAAAAAAGCTGGTGAGAAAAAAATGATTCCTGACGTAAAAAAATATTCTAATAACATACCAGAAAACGCTGAACTAATAATAGGCGCAGACGTAGGCGGGACAAACACAAATATATGCGTGGCATATGAAAAGAATGGCAAGCCAGAACTCATTTTTTCTTTTCATTACAGGACTCAGACTATAAGCACAATAGTCTACCCGTTAAAAGAAGTCATACGCTACGCGGAGATGAAATACAAGAAAAAGCCTGTGAAAGCATGCATTGCAGGAGCAGGTCCTGTAAACAAGGAAAGAGGGCACTGCAAGCTTACGAACGCTGAATGGGACTTGGATGTTAAGGAAATAAAAAAGCATACCCCTCTAAAAGAAGTTATGCTGATAAATGACTTTGAAGCAATAGGGTACGGCGTAAACCTTTTGACAAAGAAAGAAATAAAGACTTTGAAAAAAGGAAAGGAAAAGGAAGGCGCAAAAACAGTTATCGGACCTGGTACTGGGCTTGGAAAAGCAATACTTGTAAAGAGCAAGAGCAAAAACATTTACAAACCCATAGCAAGCGAAGGAGGGCATGTAAGCTTCCCAGCCCAAGACATCGATGATCTTGAATTACTTGAAAGCACAAGGCAAGAATTAAGAGACACTCCTGACTACGAAGATTTTTTATCAGGACAAGGCGTTATTAGGATATACGAATACTTAATTAATAAAAAAAAATACCCTGATACAAAGTACAGGCAAGAGATAAGCGTATCAACGAAGAAAGAGCTTCTTATAGCCAAGTACTATAACAAGGATTCTGCATGCTCAGATACATTCAAGTGGCTCACAAAGCTATTGGCGAGATGCGCGAAGAACTACGCACTGGAAACAGTTTCCACAGGAGGCGTTTACCTTGCAGGAGGGATTGCTATAAACAACAAGGAAAATATAAGCAAAGGCGTGTTCGAAAAAGAGTTTATTGACAACAGGAAAATGAAAAGCATGCTAAAGGAAATACCTGTTTACATAGTGCTGAATTATGATATAAGCCTGAAAGGCGCGTGCCTAGCAATTATTAAAGAAAAATAATTTAAAACAAATAATACTCTTAATCAATGATGAAAATATTCGTAGACAGCGCGGACATAGAAGAAATTAAGGAAGCATACGAATGGGGAATAGTAAACGGAGTAACAACTAATCCAAGCCTCATAAAGCAAGCATTGGAAAAAAGAAAGGAAAAAGGCGAAAACATAGACGTGAAAACACACATATCTGAGATACTGAAGATTGCCAGGAGCACGCCTGTAAGCCTTGAGGTCACTGAGAAAAAAGCGAAAGACATGATTCCCCAAGGAATAATGCTTTACAGGACTTTCAAGTCATATTCTAAGAATATCGTAATAAAAATACCTGTAAGCCCTGCGATGAAAGAGGAATCCAAGAATGACTACGAAGGAATCAAAGCAATAAAAGGCTTATCTGAAAGAAAAATGCTGGTGAACGCCACACTCGTATTTACGCCTGAACAAGCATTGCTTGCAGCGAAAGCAGGCGCTACTTACGTGAGCATGTTCGCAGGGCGCATGGATGACTACTTAAAAGAAAAGCATGGGTTAAAGGCAAAAAAAGAAGAGTACTACCCAATGGAAGGAATAAACGAGAAAGGCAGAATCCTCGAAGATGATGGAATCGTTTCAGGCATGGACTTAGTAGCGCAAACAGTAGAACTCCTGAAACAGCATGGCTTAAAAACAGAGGTTCTCGCTGCATCCTTAAGGAATAAGAGGCAGGTCAGGGAAGCCGCGCTAGTAGGCTGCCACGCAGCAACCATTCCTTTCAAAGTCTTAAAAGAACTCGTAATGCACCCAAAAACCATTGAAGGCATGAAAAAATTTTCTGAAGACGCACCTGAAGACTACAAAAAAATAAAATGAGAGATGAAGAAGAATTCTTAGAACTCGTGGATTCATTGAAACAGTTTTCAGAGGAAAACCTTATAGTTGTCGAAGGAAAAAAAGACGTAGCAGCCCTCAAAGCGCTCGGCGTGAAAAGCAAGGAGCTGAACGGAAATAATTATTTGTTCGCGGAGAAGAACAGCGACACAAAACAAGTCTTGCTCTTAACGGATTTCGACGAAGAAGGCGAAATTATCAGGAAGAAACTAAAAGAAGCTTTTTCTGCTAACGGCGTAGAGGAAAACGTAAATCTGAGGAAGAAGTTCTGGGCAACCACCAGGCTAAGCCACATAGAAGGATTAAAGCCCTTAGATTGAAGTTCGAGACGTTACTATTAACCAATAGAAATATTTATATAGTTTCTTCAATGCTTTCCTTTGCAGGGGGTTGTGAGAATAGCAGCAAATACCAATCTTGAAGCAATAGCAGGCTTATGCGCCAACAACGTATATGAAAAAAATGAGAAAGAGAGTATTGTCGGCTTAAACGCTGTTTCTGCACCTTCAAAGCTTTTAAAGAAAAACACAATATACTTAGCACAACAAAAAGTTTCTCCTGAATACATGAAGGATGTAGCAAAATTATCCGCTCGGGAAATAAGCAATGCGTCTATAAACAAAACAACAGACTATAATTCTTCATTACAAGAATTTTTTGAAGAATCAAACTTTGCAATTGAAGAATTAGAAGGGAATTTAAGAAGAAAAAGAAAAGGCCACGCAGACCTGTACATTATAAGCCTAAGGCTTGTTAAGAATTCAAAAAATCTGGAAGATCTAAACGCAGCAATACTAGAATCAGGAAAAACAATTATCAAAGAAATAAAAATGTTATACAACGACCAAGGCGTGCCCTTCACTGAAAACTCTAATGGGATTATTGTCCCTGAAAACCATGTTAATAGAGCACTTCAAAGAGAATACATTTTTTTCACAAGAGTTATAAGAAACACGTATTAGAAAAAGCAGTGAGAACACAAAAATGAGAAAAATAAAAGAACAAAAAAAAAAAGCTTTCTTCATCGACACAAACATCTACTTAGATACAGGCGCTGATTCCTTGTTCGAAATAGGGGCGGACCCTGAAGATATCGTAGTAATACCCACAACGACATTTACAGAACTGGACGGCCTCAAAAGAATGAGCGGAATAGAAGGCAAAGAAGCAAGAAAAACAGTCTCACTGCTTGAAAAAATAATTGATAATGACTCGCCAATTGATAAAAGCTTTTCAGATGACAGCAGTGTCAAAAAAGTCTCTAGAATGATACAAAGGAATAACGGGGATGATTGGGAAGGATCAAGATTTGTATTCTACGATGTTTCACAAACAACAGAAATTAGCAGGCTATTCTCACCAGATATAAGCAAGAGAGACATGGAATACATTAAAGCAGCACTGGTATATCAAGAAAGACATCCAGACCAAGAAGTTGTACTTATCACCAATGATGCAATACTAAGATCAACAGCAAAGATTAACGGAATAAAAAAAGCAGAGACAAGAAGAAAAAGAGAAGTAGATTGGAAGAAATTGCCTAAAGGATACCATTTCCTAGATGTTGAAGACACAAATATTGGAAACCTTCTGGCAAAATACCAACAATCAGGCAGTGGAGGAAAAGAAACAAACAGATTCCTGAAAATAAGTGAGATAGATGAATCGTTCATAAAGAACGTTTTGCCTAATGAATATGTTATATTCAGCACCAAAGAAGAGGAGATAAAGATGAAACACCACCGCAATCCTCTTCTTCTTTCAAAATCCAACGCAGTAGCTTTAAGATACGATTTAGAACTAGAAAGCCTTATAACCACAACTTATAAGCATGGCGCACTTACAGGAGGCTTTGAGCCCGCAAACTTCGAGCAACACTTAGCTATTGACACATTGCAAAATGATACTTCTTTACTATCAGTCCTGACAGGGCGCGCAGGCACAGGGAAGACATTTCTAGCATTGCTTGCCAGCCTTAACAAAGCATTAAAACTTAGAGAGGAAAAAAAAGATGCTGTGATTTACATTACGAAGCCATTCGTAAACGTAGGAGAAGAATACGGTTTTTATAAGGGAAGCATGACTCAGAAAAATATGATGAATTATATAGGTATAGAGAAAAATTTCAACTTAATAAGAAACAAAATGGGTAAAAAAAATACTATTGCATCCTTCAGAGACCAATTAGCGTATTCTGATCCAAGCTACGAAGATGAGCCACCGGAAACCCCTATTATTCAAATGATACCCATAGGGCATTTGAGAGGTTTTACTATGGAACCACACGAAACCCTCATCTTAGATGAAACTCAAAACGTTCCTGCGAGAACTATGAAAACCATAATAACAAGAATTGGAGATGGGCGGCTTATACTCGCAGGAGACCCAGACCCAATGCAACTAGACAACCCTTTGATAAAAGACGGATACTCAGGACTAATACACACAATCAAATCCATAACAAAAACTGATAACGTGGAATTCAGGTCAGGTTTATCAGTTGTTAATCTTAATTACTTGGTGAAGAGAGGCAAACTAACAGACTGGGCAACAAAATACTTGTAGAAAAAATGATTAAAACCTTAAGTGCTTCCCAATATCTTCTATTTTAACTCGTTCCTGCTTCGTCGTGTCCCTGTCCCGGATTGTTACTTTGCCGTCTTCCAATGTTTCGAAGTCTATTGTGACGCAGTAAGGAGTCCCAATTTCATCCTGCCGCGCGTACCTTCGCCCTATACTTCCACCTGTATCAAAAAAACAAACATAGTCTTTTTTCAACTCGTTAAATACTTCTCTTGCATTCCCAAGAACGTTTTCCTTGTTTGAAACAAGTGGCAACACCGCTACATTGACAGGAGCTATCTTCGGGTGAAGCTTTAACACTATGTTCCCGCGCTTCTTATCATCATGATACGCTTCGTAAAGGAATACAAGGAACGCCCTGTCCACTCCGAGGCTGGGCTCTGCTATTACATGCGGGACAATCTTTTCCTTTGAAGCCTCGTCAAACAACGATAAGTCTTTCTTGCTGTACTCCATATGCCTTTTCAAGTCGTAATCTGAACGGTCAGCTATTCCCTCAAGCTCTTTCCACCCAAAGGGGAACTTATATTCTAAGTCCCAGCAATCCGTTGAGTAATGAGCTAATTCGTCTTTTAAGTGCTGCCTCGCCCTAAAATTGTCCGGGTTGCAGCCTAAGCGCACAAACCAGTCTGTTTCTAATGCGAGGAAGTAAGCATGCCATTCATTCATTAAATTATTCTTAACAGCCTCTTTCACTTTCATCTTCTTAGGCTTCAGGTTTTTTTCTTGCATGTCAGCGCTAAAAACATTTAATTCAAAATCCTCGTACTCTTTCATGTACGGGCATTTCTTCTGTTTTGGATGCACAAAGTACTCAATTTCGAGTTGCTCGAATTCACGGCACCTGAACAAGAAATTCCTTGGGCTTATCTCATTCCTAAACGCCCTTCCCATCTGTGCTATCCCAAAAGGAAGCTTCATGCGAGCATTTTCCTGTATGAGCTTAAAATCCGCGAAGATTATCTGCGCGGTCTCCGGCCTAAGGTAAGCTTTGGATTTCTCGTTAGCCTTCGGGCCTACATTCGTTGTAAACATTAAATTGAAAGATTCGCACTTCCTGAAACTTTTGCCGTTTGGAGCTTTCAACTTGTGCTTTTGAACTAACTCGTTTACCTGTTCAGCAGTTACCCCATCAAAATTCTTGCCGAGCTTTTCCTCTAAGAATTGGTCTGCACGAATCTCAAAAGAGCCATCCTCTGCAACAAGCATTAAATCCTCGAACCCCTCAACGTGCCCTGACGCCTTCCACACCAAAGGATTAGTAATAATAGAGCCATCTATTCCAACTATGTCTTCCCTGCTCCTCACATGGAATTTCCACCATTCATCCTTAAGGTTCTTCTTCATCTCCGAACCGTAAGGCCCGTAATCAAAGAAACCACTCATCCCCCCGTAAATCTCTGATGAAGGATAAATTAAGCCTTTCCGCTTGCAAAAGCTTGCCATTTCATCAATAGTTATCATAAACAATGAGAATAAAGCCTTTTATTTATTAATTTTGCCTGTATTTCCCCCTGAAAGAAGCCTCATCACCGTATTCTAAGAATTCTTCGTGGTGCTTCGGCTCTTTAAAGCCACGGGTTTTCTCGTGCTTGATGCCACACCAGTATTTCTCTGTGTCCCCTGCAATTCTTGAAGCGTAGTGAAGCAAGCCATTAGCGTACCCGCAGTAAGCGCAGTTAATCTTTTCTAATGCCCTCAGGTATTTGAGCTTGTGCCTGTCAATCTTTACGTATTCTTTTCTTTTCACTAAAGGTATCCCGTACAGCCTAAAGCATATTTGGTGGTATAAGAACATGAATAAATCAAGTACAAGCAAAGGTATTAACATCAACCATATGAAAGGAACAGATAATATGTGCCTGAGACGCCTTTTGAATTTCTTGTGTTCCATTGCACAGGGTAAATGCAAAAAAATATAAATAGTTATCGCTCTGAATTATTCAATTATGAATGAAGACTTGAAAAAATATGTGCGAAACGAGCTTAAGAACAGGGTCAGCCCTCGAGCCCTAAGATATAACCTTATAAATGCTGGATGGCCTGAAGAGGATGTTGATGATGCTTTAAGGGCTGCAAAGTCTGGCAATTCTAAGGGTATATTGGTTCTCGGCATGATTATCGGCGTGGTTACTATTAGCGTGGCTTTGCTGATAGCGTTGACTAGCCCTGGTGAGCCACCTTCAATTCCTCCACCTCCCAACAACGGAAACAACATTACCACGCAACCACCTCCCAACCTAGAAGGCGTGGATGAATGCAAGGGCATCATAGACAGCATTGAAAAGCATTATTGTTATCTGGACTTGGCAGTTGACGGAATTGATTGCAAAGCATTGAATGATACTGTAGAAAAGGGTTTTTGCTACAGGGCACTTGAATCTTACTTTATTTCGCTGATGAATTCAGCTTAGATATCAAGCATTCTATGTTTTTTTATGTTCTTCCTGTTTTTCTCTAAGAACCTGTAAACATTGCTATGAGGGCTTCCGTTAAGCAGGCTCTCAACGGCTTTCTTTGCAATTACAACGCTTTCATTATCGCCTATTATGCTCACAGTTTTCCCATACACGCAAATAAACGACTCTGTTAGCTGCTCGATTTGCTCTCTTGCCTTGCCTCCGCTCCCAATAACTCTTCCTCTTACGCGGTCAAAATGGTTTTTCTTATTCTTGACGAATTCTTGGAGTTGTATTATTTCAAGGACGTAATCCGGCTTGAGGAGAAGCCTTGCGATATCAGGGTTAAACCCTCTCCCTATAGCCCTTACTACTTCACGTATAGCGTAAAGGCTTAATGAGTCTTCTCCTGTAATCCTTATATCTCCTTCCTTAGAATCCACATTAATTTGAGACCCTGTAAGCTCTTCCAGCTCTTTTTTTACCTCTCCATCAGTGCCTATTAGTACAGCTATCCGTTCCCTGGGTATTTTTAGCTCATATGCAAATTCCATTTTCGTCAGTAAACCCTTTGTTTTTTTAAACCTTGCCTGTGAAGCGCCTTATCATAGTAGTCGAGCAGCTCCCCCATTATCTTTTCTTGGTCTATATCAAGAGATTTCCTAAAGGCTGATAGTAAGTTCTTAAGGTCTCTTTCCAGTAACTCTTTTGCGTTATACGCATCCAAGACTGTGCCTTGGCTAAGGTCTATGAACACTGGCTCTTCCTCATGATTTAATATGTTAAAATCCGAGAGGTCTGCATGAATTATACCTGCATCAATAAGGCCTTTCACAGAGCTTATTGTTTTATTAAAGAACTCCTCCGGGCTTTCAGGCAAGGCATCCTTTAGCTTAGGAGATGGATCGTTGTTATTCCCTATAAATTCCATTAAGAGCACATTATCCTTAAAGGCTATTGGTGTAGGCACAAAAACCTTCTCTCTTGCAATCAAGAGATTCCTGTATTCTCGCTGGACCCAGCTGAATATTATCTTCCTCTTATTGTTCTCCAAGCCTTGGAATCGGGGATCTGAATTAATATAATAATACATTGTGTTGAAATTGCAGTTCTCTAACCGGTAAATCTTGACAGCTATTAACTCCCCTGTTTTCTTCCTGGCAGCAAAAACGTTAGCTTCCTTTCCTAGAGCTATTGGAAATTCTAATTCATCAAAATGCCCTTGGCCGGCCAACTTGTGAAGATTCCTCTCGGTAAACGAATCAAATACGTTCTTGTAAATCTTCCAATCTTCCCTTGACTTCCTGGATTTCCTAACCATGACAACTCTGGTAATGCTTGTCCCTTTAAAAAAATAAGCAAAAATATTCGACCCGAAAACTTATTAAATAAATGTCTATAACGTTGATTTCATGAAAGACAGCAAGATATCTTCTTTCACAGATGTTCAGGAAGAATTAAAGGAAAGCCATAAAGCCCCCATAGCAGAGTCTAAATATAAGGCTCATGAGCTTGCGAAGAGCCAAAGAGAGATTAGCATAGCTGAATTCTTTGAGAAAAACAGGCATTTGCTAGGCTTTGACAATAAGAGGAAGGCGTTGCTTACAACCATTAAGGAAGCTGTTGATAACAGCCTGGATGCGTGTGAAGAAGCAGATATACTTCCCGATATCAACATTGAAATAATGGAAATGGGCACGGACAAATACAGAGTCATCGTTGAGGATAACGGGCCAGGCATTGTAAGAGAGCAAATTCCTAAGATATTCGCCCAGTTATTGTACGGGAGCAAGTTCCATAAGCTGAAGATGCAGCGAGGCCAGCAAGGAATAGGTATTAGCGCAGCAGTTATGTACGCCCAGCTCACAACAGGGAAGCCAGCGAGGATAACGAGCAAAATACATCCTAATGAGCCCGCTCACTATTACGAGCTAAAAATTGATACGCAAAAGAACAGGCCTGAAATTATTAATGAAAGCGAAAAAGAATGGTCTAAAGACCACGGCACAAGGATAGAAATGGACTTGGAAGCCACATATTTCAAGGGCAGGCAGTCCGTTGATGAATATGTTAAGCAAACCGCGATTATCAATCCTCATGTCACCGTAATATACCAGCCTCCTAAAGGAGAGCAATTAATGCTTGTTCGGGCTTCAGATAAAAAGCCAAGGCTTCCTGAGGAGATAAAACCTCATCCTTACGGCGTGGAGCTCGGCATGCTTATCAAGATGCTTCAGGCTACTGAGGCTAAGACAATAAAACAGTTTTTGCGGCAAGATTTTTCTAGGATAGGCGATAAGGCAAGCGAGGAAATACTTGAAAACGCTGGGTTGATGAACAATACCAAGCCAAAAGACATGTCTAGGGATATGGCTGAGAAGCTCATCCACGGAATTAGGAATACTAAGATAATGATGCCGCCTACTGACTGCATAGTGCCGATAGGGGCAGAATTGCTTGAGAAAGGCCTGAAGAAAGAGGTTAACGCTGAGTTCTACACAAGCATTAGCAGGCCACCAAATGTTTACCGAGGGAATCCTTTCTTGGTTGAGGCAGGCTTGGCTTATGGGGGCTCATTGCCTAAGGAAGGCACCCTTGACTTAATGAGGTTTGCTAACAGAGTTCCTTTGTTGTACCAGCAAGGCGGGTGCGCATTCACTGAATCCGTTACCAGCACTAATTGGAAGCAGTATGGCTTGCAGCAATCCGGGAAAAACCTTCCTGTCGGGCCTATAGTTTTAGTGGTTCACATAGCAAGCGTATGGGTGCCTTTTACTAGCGAAGCTAAAGAAGCCATTGCGCATTACCCGGAGATAATAAAAGAGGTCAGGCTAGCACTGCAGGAAATAGGCAGGAGCCTCTCTAAGTATATTGGAAAGAAGAAGCGTGTCGGGGAAGAGATGAAAAAAAGGAGTTACATAGAAACATATATCCCTCATATCGCAGAGGCGCTAAAGGAACTAGTGGGCTTTGATTCTAAGGAAGAAGAAAAAGTAAGAGTTTTGCTTGCAAGCCTTCTTGAAAAGAAAAGAGGCGCGCTTGAAGCTATGGAATTCGACCCTTCAAAGAACAAGGAGTACGATGAAGAATTCGCCAAGATAGGCAGGGACGATGCTGAGCAAGGTGAGCAAATTGAGTGATGCGTCCAAGCAAATAACGGAAACAGCTAAGAGAATATACTCTGATATCAAGAAAGGCAAGAAGGCCGAAGTAGAGTCTCCTATTAGAAGCCTTAGCAATGTTACTTATAACGAGAAACAAGGATTCTTTTCATTGAAAGGCAACATGAAGAAAAGGACGCTTTCAGCGAATACCGTGAAGACGTTCGCGCAAACCCTTCGCCTGATGACTTTGTCAAAGGCATTGATTGAAAGCAATGATATCGCGACGAAGAGGGAAGCTTATTACGTAAGCAAGAACTGGGATGCTGCCAGGTTTAAGGAACAGCCAGAGTCTGATTCAGTAATGGATGATATTGAGGCAATGTTCCAAGTGAACAGGGAGCAGCTTGGCTTCATAGCTGATGAGCATGGAGGCAGCGTTGCAGGCGAACTCATAGTAATAGACAAGGATTCCAGCACGGGAAGAGATGTCAGGATTGACTGTACTAAGTTTGGGAGCGGCTCGTATAGCATTCCTTCAGACGTAGAAAGCCTTAGGTTTGAGACAAAAGCAGAGTTCATACTGGCAATAGAAACAAACGGCATGTTTGAAAGGCTTAACAAGCACATGTTCTGGAAGAAATCAAAGTGCATACTCGTGAGCATGGGCGGAGTCCCAACAAGGGCGTGCAGGAGATTCATAAGGAGGCTCAGCGACCATACAAATAAGCCAGTGTATGTGTTCACGGATGGAGACCCGTATGGCTACCTTAACATTTACAGGACTTTAAAAGTCGGCTCGGGCAACGCTGCGCATATAAACGAGTTTTTCTGTGTTCCAAGAGCAAGGTTTATTGGAATAACCCCGAAAGACATTGAATCGTACAAACTGCCAACTCATCCCCTTGAAGAGGTAGACATAAAAAGGATAAAAGACGGGTTGAAAAACGATCCGTTTGTAAAAACGTATAAGACTTGGCAGGATGCCCTTGACAAATTATTAAAATCTAAGAATAGGGCTGAGCAGCAAGCACTAGCAAAGCACGGATTAAACTTTGTTATAAGTGATTACCTTCCTGAAAAACTAAAGAATAACAAGGACTGGCTAGAATAAAAAAAACTGTTTTTTCTCGGCATTAAATCAAAACGTTTAAATACTGATATTATATAGGTAGTTATTATGAATAGGAAAGCGCAAGCCGCGAGCAGCTCAGCAATACTCGTAATTGTAATAACCGTGCTCATAATACTTTACATATTATTCTTGCCGCCTGAGGACCGAGACCAATTATTAAGGCCTAATGTAACAGACCCGGACAACGGCGTAACCCCTGCAACAGGAGTAATTCTAAGGGAGCAAGTCGGAAGGATTGAATACATAGGGTTCGATGAGCGAATCTATGACTTGTCTAGCTTCACGGTAAGCACGGATACGCATGCACGCGTTATCGCAAGCAAGACGAGCATCTACGTAAAAAACTCTATGTTTGACGACATATCTGACAGGATGGATTTCGAGATTAGCCCAGGCTTAACACATAACATGCTCATTTCATTTAATGTAGAAAGGAACCCTAGGGGGATCTTGCATATAACGCTTAACGACCAAACAATATACAGGGGGGAATTAAGGGAAGGGAATTCGCCTCCGATACACATAGATGCTGGATTGCTGGAAAGCAGGAATACTTTGAGATTCGCGGTGAACAGCCCAGGGCTGGCCTTTTGGAGGTATAACCAGTACGACCTAAGAAACATAAGAGTTCTCGGAGACGTAAAAGATATCTCGCTAAGCGAAAACATCCAAGAAATAGTTTTAACAGACAAAGAATATGAGAATATGGAAACCGCGAGGATACGATACACCCCGTTATGCGAGCAGAGAGATATCAGGGACTTTGAAGTAAGGCTTAACAACAGGAGAATATTCAGCGGCATACCTGACTGCAACGTACTTAATACCCAAACAATATCAAAAGAAGATTTCAGGGAAGGAAGAAACACATTTGAATTCAGGGTCGGGGAAGGGCATGTGCTCGTAGACAGCCTAAGAGTAACAACCAACCTGAAAGACCCAGAACACCCCGTGTACTATTTCTTCCTCAAGGATGAATTTTTCGAAGATGACGATGATGAATACAAATTAAAGCCAAACCGTGACGTGATATTAGAATTCAGCTTCCCAAACACAGACCAAAAACGATTTGAAGTTTTCATAAACGGCTACTTGCTCGGAATAAACACTGCGAGAACACAGGATTCTAGGAATATAAACCACTTTGTGAGACCCGGCACGAATTCAATTGAGATAAGACCTCAGCACGACTTAACAATTACAGAGATGCGAGTGAGAGTAAGATAAAATAATTAAGCGGTGCCTTTAAGCAATGGCCAATATAGATAGTCTGAAAAAAGATAGAGAAGCCATAGCAAGTAAGATAAACTACCAGAGTGGTGCAGCCAGAGAAAGGCTTCAAGAAGAACTGGCAGAAATAGACCGAGCAATAAAAAACGAAGAAGAAAAAAATCCTGCTTTAAAAAGACCAAGAGGAGAAGGCTTCTCCTTTAAGAAAGGCATGCGAAGAGGAGGAGAAACCGATAGTAACAGATATATTAGCAGAGAAACCGCAGAAAGATACGCCAATATATATGGAAGTGAAGCTGCAGAAAAAAGGTTCAGCGAACCAAAAAAGCTTAAAACACAGTCCGAAGCAGGAATGGAAAGGCGTGCTGAAGAAGAAAAGATTGCGAGAGAAGCGCAGCAAAGAATAGAGGCTGAAATGAAAAGACAAGAACCTCCGAAGATAATGAGGCAGCAGCAAATAGATCCGTCAACCCCAAGGATAACGATAAATCAAGAGGCAGCGCCTAGCAGGCAGCCCAACAATCCGGAACAGCCAAGGGGCAATCAAAGATATTATAGGGAGCCTCCACGCAATTCTTACGATGACCGAAGGGCTAGGAGGCAGGAAGCGTACGATGAGCTTAAGGACTTCGGCAGAGTCATGGGTAGAGGGGCATCGGCCGCTGGGAGAGGTGTAGGCAAGGCAGCGTCTGGCATAGGAAGCCTTCTAAGCTTCAATTTTAAGAGAGTGCCTGAAGACAGGGAGATAAGCGGAACGGATTTCTTGATCATCCTAATACTAGTGGTACACGCCTTGGAAATTGTTTGGCTTAACCTTAACATAACCAACACTGATGCGTTGTTTATTCGGGGAGCTTTGCATTTGCTTATATTGTTCGCTGTAAAGAGCGTTCTAAAAGATCAAGCACCAGGATTAGAGGCTTGGAGGATGTGGGTAGTGATTGTTATCCTAATACCTGCGCTGGGCCATGGAATAAGCATAATTGGAAACGCTGATCACTTAAGAATCTTTTCAGGCGCCCTTTTATTATTTCCGTTATGGCTGTTTTACTTGGTGAAGCTAAAAGGTGTGAAGGCTTCAAGCGGGAAGCTGGCAAACTTGGCTAATATTACATTAAGCGCGCTAATATTCTTAACCATACTATACTTCTTTTACTTATTCGCACAAGCGTTTACCGCAACAGGAATTATTGAAGACCAGCAAGACTGGTTTACTCCAAGGGAAGCTATTTTGGGCGCGGGAGAGTTCTTAGGGGGAATTCTCAGCACTATATATTCCAGCATAATAGGAATAGGGCCTTGGTTTGGCAATACTACAGACCTGTTTTTAAGGCAAACCCTTGGAGAGTATTACACTGGGAGAGTGGAAGAAAACGTGGAGCGTACAGGTGTATTTATAGAAAATTTTAGGACGACAGAAACTTTTTATGAAAATTATCCTATAATCATAAGCGGCACCTTGAGAGCTAGGAGCTTTGTGGATAATGTAACAGTAAGGCTTTCCTGTGAAGCAAGGGATAATAGGGGTGAAATATGGCAAGGTGTGGCTACGCCCAGTGAAATAATTATCTATGGCCAAGACCAGCAAGCAGTGTTTTGCACGTTCAACAACAGCCTCCCTGCAGGAAGACCCGAAGTTACCTTGAAAGCTGAGTTTAGCTATGAGACCTGGGCTTATACGACGTACACATTTATGACTAGAGAGTATATGTCAAGCCTTGTAACTGCTGACGAAGATGTTAACAGAAAATTTAATATTGACAGAAGACCAGAAACGATTTATACAGCAGGCCCGGTTATGCTAGGAATGGCTGATAGAATCGAGCTCCCTATACTAATAAATACTAATGCTGACAGCAATGTGCCTGTTGGAATAACATTGGATAACAGGATGGGTGGATTCGGAAATATTCAGAGCGTTGAAAGATACATGTTTAAGTTGCCTGAAGAGTTCTCGCTGACAATGTGCACCAGGGAAATAAAGGAAGAGAGAAGCGCAGAATTAGAAGGATACAAAGTATACGTATTTGAGAATCCAACTCCTGAACTAGTCCAGTATTATATGACTGTAAGCTGCAACATGCATCTTCCAAGGGATAACGTGGTTTCATTAATGAGAAATAATTTGCAGAGCGCAATGGAAGTTACACTTGTAGGCGTTGCAAAATACGATTATTTATTAAGAGGTAGGGAATTTATAACTGTAAGGCAAGACCCGACTGCGCAGGTAAACCAAAATGAGTAAGAAATATTTTTTCATAACTGCTTTGTTCTTATTATTAGTTATAGCTGGTTGCAACAGGCCAGGGCCTCTGGAGATATACCGGGGAACTTCTGGTGTGGAAATAAGTTTCATGGATTCTGCACCTCAAAGAGACCTTTATGAAAGAAACGAGGTCTTGATAACAGTAGAGGCCTGGAACAAAGGAGCGTACAGCCTGGTAAGCCAAGAAGAGCACGCAATAATAGGCCTTAGCTATGACCCTTTGTATTTCAGGGATGTAACGCCGGATAGGACAACAGGGTATGCGCAGATAAGCACTTTTCTTCAAGGCAAAAGCATTGGTTGGCCAACTGGTGAAAGAACACTTGCAAATATCGCAGTCCTTGAAGTTAGGGATGTGCCTGGCACAAGGGAAACCCCCATAACAAATATTAAGGCTAATGTGTGCTATCCTTACAGGACCTTTCTAACAGAGACAGTTTGCATGGATGCAGACATATACAACATTGCTCACAGGCCTGTTTGCAGGAACCAGCCTAGGCATTCTTATTCAAGCCAGGGAGCGCCAGTTGTAATTGAAAGGCTGGATTCTGAAATGCTTCCTGCTGGAACCGTAACTCAAAGCGAGATTGCAGGAAGGCCAATAGCCGACCCTGATGGGTGGCTTACAGGGATTGGGCGGGAGCAGCAAGACACATCTCTTATGGCTGTGCAGCCTAGCTTCACCATTCATTTAAGGAATGCAGGAAGGGGAATTGTGCTTACAAGAAAAGAAGACCAACCAGTAAATAGCGTTTGCGGAGCTGGAAGCGACGCCTTAACCATGGGCGACATAAACGGTTTGAATGTTAACGCTTGGCTTGGCAATATTAAACTTACATGCCAGCCTGAAACAGTCTCCATGATTGGAGGAAGAGGCCAAGCACGGTGCTTTGTGCCAAGAAATGAGAGCATAGTGGTAGTATCCAATTACATAGATACTTTAAGCGTTGAAGTGGATTATTTTTACCGGGAAGAAATCAGCAAAGAAGTCCGTATTAACAGGATAATATGAAAAAACAGTAAGTTTTAAATAATCAGGAAAGAGGATTCAGTGTTAGAGAACATTAAAATGGTGAAAGGCATACAAAAGAA
>SLQZ01000052.1 GCA_007131205.1 Candidatus Woesearchaeota archaeon
ATAATATCACGATCACAAAAATCAAGAAAAGTCACGAGGAAAAAAAAGATGAACGGAAGAACAAGGTGGATAGCCTCCCTGGCAATAGCATTAACACTACTGGCAGTACAAGTGCACGCGCAGCCCACAGGGACTACCATTGAATTCAATGAAACAGATTCTCCGGGTGTAACGCCTCCAGACTCAAGGACTGATGATGGCGGAACAATAACAACAATGGTTGTTGACGCGTTACAGCAAAACCCTCGATGGAAAGCATACGTAGGAAACATCACGGGAAGCCTAACACTTGACGATTCAAACGAAAACACCATTTTCAGCTGGGCATTAGACCCTTCAGCGATAACTGGTGAGGTATACGCGAGCAGGAATAGCAGCGTGAGCTGGGTAGATATTCAATGCGCAGCTGTAGGAACAATAACTGCAGAAGAATCATTCCTTGGAATGTCGGGCACAACTGTAGACAGCTTATCCAACACTTTCAACGAAACAACACACCCAGCCTTATCAGTAGGGACATCTAACATAGCCGTAGATACGTGCAGCTCAACAAGCACCTTTGTGGACAGCGCAAGACAATCACAGGGTTCAGCGGATTTCCCATTAATCCTACTAGAAGACCCCTCCGAAAACCTTGTATACGTATCACCCATAAGCCCGGAGACAACAGGTTATGACGGCGCATCATTATTCGACTTCCAAATGATACTTGCAAATGATCCGTTAAGCACAACTCCATACTATTTTTATGTAGAGTTAGGATGAACAAAAATGAAAATTTCACGTAAAACAATAAGAATATCTTTGTTGCTTTTAATTATTGCACTAGTGTTCTCCCTTCAATCAAATGCTCAACTAGGGCCTTTCGATAATGTTAACGTTACTACAACTGTAAACATAACAAACGCGCTGCCTGTAATAATTGACTTCGCAGTTGACCAAGATATTACGCTTAACGTTGGCAGCACAAAAACAGTTACCTGTAACGCAACGATTAGAAACTGGGGAGGATATAATAACTTAGAAAATGTTAATGGGACGTTTTATTATTATTTGAACGAAAGCAGTGATCCTGATGATAACAATGTTCATTATACCAATAGTAGTTGCACACAAATTAGCAATGACGGTGAGTTCATAGCAAATTATTCTTGCTCTTTCCAAGTATTATATTATGCAAACAACGGTACTTGGTTTTGCAATGTGTCCGTTAATGAATCATCAGGGTTTTCAGATTCCGCTGTTAACGACACCACGATAAACGCTTTGTATGCCTTGAATGTAACTGACGTGATTGATTACGGAGATATGGCTGTATTTGATACCAGTGATAATATTACTGCTACCATTACTAACTTAGGAAATATGAATATTAATGTAAGTGTCCTTGGTTACGGCGCTGTTCAAGGAGACGGTTTAGGATTAATTTGCCAGTACGGTGATAACATAGACATTGAACACCAAAGGTTCTCTGTGACAAGCGTTCCTTGGGATGACAAGACGCCTTTAGCTGCAACGAACCAGGATATGAATATTACTTTGCTGCAGCCCACAGAGGCCAGTGTCCCAGTAACATGGGATACTTTTTGGCAGTTATACGTCCCACCTAACCCGATGGGTGAGTGCACAGGCACAATAAGGTTTACCGCTACATTACCATAATTAAATGGAGGTATAGATATGAGCAAGAAATACGTGGAAGATATTGAAAGCATAAGTTATGACATACTCAAGGATATGGCTCTTGGGTTGTAGGGAAAGTTTTTTATACGCCGGAGTCCTTTGAGGTTTATGAGGGTTTTTATGGATAAAAGATTTGTTTTGCCGGCAATCGTGCTATTGGCTTTTTTCGCCTTTAGCATAAGTGCTGAAGCTACGCTATTAGGTGTTAATCGCGCCAATCTTAATTATGAAGCTGTTTTACGAGGGGGTTACGCTGAGCAGCCTATAGTGGTGTCTGCGGGGACTCCTCGCAACGTCCAGGTTTTTTATGAGGCAAGAGGGGATATTGCTGATTGGATTCGCTTTGAGCCAGATGAAGATTTCTTAATTGTTAACGAGGATAATCCAGGCACTATTAACGTGGTTGTTGAGCCTCCAAGTGATGCAAGGGTTGATGTTTATGAAGGCACTGTAATGATAATGACAGGGCCTCTTGGCGAGATAACTTCTTCTATGGGCACTAATGTAGTGGTTGCTTTTGAAGTTAAGATTACCGTTAACATAACAGATACCCAGATTCTTTCCTGTAACGCAGGTGGCTTTAGCTTAAGGGACGCTGAGATAACAGATCCTGTAACTCTGAGTGCTTCGGTGAGGAATACTGGCAATGTCAGGGTTAGGCCTTCTTTTGAAATAAGTGTTTACGACCAGTTCCAGGAAACCAAGGTTTTGGAGTATGAGTACAGGCATTCTTCTGAAGTGCTTCCCACAAGGACTTTGAATGCTGAAGCAAGCCTTGATCTTGGCTTGCAGCCAGGACAGTATTGGGCAGAAATCTCGGAGCCTGTTTGCGGCCAGTCTTCATTGGTTACTTTTAGCGTGCTTGAGAGAGGAGGCATTAGTGATTTGGGCGAATTCGTCAGGCTGAACAATGATGCTTGGGCGTCCACAGGAGAAATTGTGCCTGTTTCTGCGAGTTTCAGGAATCGGGGTGAGAGAACTGTTAGCGCGCAATTTAAGGGTATTGTTAGCAGGGATGGGCGCATCGTTGAAGTGTTAGAATCATCCATTATAGATGTTCCCCCTGGAGAGCTCACAAACCTGGAAATGTTTTTCTCATCTGAAGAGCCAGGCCAGTACAAGATAAGCGGGAGAGTTCATTATAACCAGAAGATAACGTTTGAAAAAGGCTCTATTGTCAATGTTAACCCTTCAGGAGCAGAAGAAAGCGAAGGCTTTGATATGATTTTAACATTGTTCATCGCGGTTATGCTAATAACGTTCGTGTTAGTAGTGCTGATTGTTACGAAGAAGACTAAGTCAAATTCTAGGGTTCTGTGAGGTCTTCAAAGCTTAAGCCCCTTCTACTTGCGAGTTCTTTGCTTACAGCTTTGCTCTTCCCGGTTTCTTCCAGGTCTTCCAATGTAAGAAAAACCCATTCTTCTCCCTGAAACTTGATGGCGACCCATGGTTCAGCTCCGAACTTCGCTGAAAAGTAGTTAAGGCCCCGGATTTCTTCTGCGGAGAAGTATTTCTTGTTAGCGGAAGTGGTTTTTACTTCTATTGCCAGCCTTCTCGATCCGTTTCCTACGAGGATGTCCGGGCTCGGGTAGTGCTGGCTCCCGCTCCCCGCGCTCCTGATGCACGCCCAGTTTATCTCCCAGAATTTCTTGACGAGTTCCCTTTCAGCTTGGCTTCCTTTGGCTTTCCTATTCCTATAACTGCTCACCATGAATTATGTGCTTATTCATTGGTTTTTAATGTTTTTTGTTAAAAATCGCAAGCTTTATAAGAAACCATGTATATCTCAATGTAATTATTTTAGGGGGTGGTTAGAGTATGGCGACGGCTTGGATAGTGCTTGGAGTTGTATTATTCTTAGTATTTGTAGTGATTCTTATTTATAACTCCTTGATAAGGCTGAAAAACCAGGTTGAGAATGCCTGGGCGCAGATTGATGTGCAGCTGAAGAGGAGGAATGACTTAATTCCTAACTTGGTGGAGACGGTTAAAGGGTATGCGAAGCATGAACGAGGCGTCCTTAACGAGGTAACCCAGGCGAGGACTAGTGTTATGCGTGCTAAGAGCGTGGAGGATAAGGCAGAAGCGAGCAATATGCTTTCCGATACCTTGAAATCCTTGTTCGCGGTTGCTGAGAACTACCCTGATTTGAAGGCTAACCAGAATTTCTTGCAGTTGCAGGAAGAATTATCTGGTACTGAGAACAAGATTGCGTATTCAAGGCAGCATTATAATGATATGGTTATGCGCTTCAATACGAAGATCCAGGTTTTTCCGAATAATGTCTTCGCTGGAATGTTCAGCTTTACTAAGAGGGCTATGTTTGAGACTCCTGAGGAGGAGAAGAAGAACGTTAAGGTTAAGTTCTGATTTTTTTTTTTATTATTTTTAGGTGAGGATGATGGTGCAAAGCAAATTAGTTCATTTCGATGAGATAAGGAATAATAATTGGAAGTCTTTTTTCTTATTCGTGGTTTTCATGTTGTTAATCGGAGGCCTTGGATTGCTTATAGGCTTGATTTGGGGCAACTTGTACTTTGGCTTAATCCTGGCTTTGGTTTTTGGTTTTGCTTATGCGCTAATAGCGTATTTCGCGGGGGGCAATATGTTAATGGCTTTGTCTGGTGCGAAGCCTGTCACGAAGAAGGAATACCCTCACTTATATCACACCGTGGAAGGCCTTGCCCTGGCAGCAGGCGTTCCTACTCCTAAGGCTTATGTTATCCACGACCCTGCTCCTAATGCTTTTGCAACGGGCAGGGATCCTAACAATAGTGCTATAGCTGTGACTACAGGGTTGCTCGAGAAGATGAACCGTGAAGAATTAGAGGGTGTTGTAGCGCACGAAATGGCTCACATTAGGAATTATGATATTCGCTCTATGATGATAGCAGCAGTAATGGTTGGAATCGTTATTTTGTTATCTGATTTTTTGCTTAGGAGTTTTCTTTGGGGTGGTATGAGCCGCGGCGGTGGGAATCGTGGTGGTGGCCAGCTAATATTCATTTTGATAGGTATTGCTCTTGCCATTCTTGCTCCGTTGATTGGCGAGGTGATTAAGCTTAGCATTAGCCGAAGGAGGGAGTATGCCGCGGATGCCGGTGCAGCTGTTCTCACCCGTAACCCTAATGGCTTGGCGAATGCATTAAGGAAAATATCGCAGGACCCTAATGAGCTGAGGAATACTAATAAGGCTACTGCGCATTTGTTTATTAGCAGCCCTTTTAGGAAGAAAAGGGGTTGGCTGAGAGGATTATTCACAACTCATCCTCCTGTTGAGGACAGGATTAAGAGATTGGAGGCTATGTAAGATTATTCTTTAAGAAGTGTTGCCATGTCTTTATGGCTTCCTTTTAAGTATTTAACGTTGTGTACTGTGTCCGGGCTTATCCCTGTTTTGTACATGTTTTCTTTCATATTCTTCCTGTATTCATCCCTGTTTATGCTTGCTATTGTTATGTTGTGATATTCTTCTACTCTTGTTTCTCCTTGAACTATGTTAAGCAATGAGTACTTCTTATTTTTATGGTCTTCTTCTATTAACATAGATATGTCTATGCTTTCGTTTCCCTCATAGGATGCTGTGTTTATTATTTTGGCTAAAGAGTCCTTGTCTTGCCGGGCACGCACTCCCATTACCCATAAGAGTCCTTTATCCGTAAATTTTTCTTCTAATGCGTACATGCTTTTTATTAATTCTCTTGTGCTCTGATCGTATCTGCCCACTATTTTTTTGAAGGAATCTGAGTTTTTTGTTTTCTCGCTTATCTTTCCCCCAAGCCAATTTGTGAACCCTTGCAGATTGGGCTGGATGTACCCGTTAAAAGGCAAGCGCGTATTCTCAATTTCTATTCTATCACAATTAAAGCTGTTATTTTTGCTAGAGTTTATCAGTCTATTCAGTTCCTTGCCTATTATTGTATCTTGATAGAAAACCTTGTTTGCAGCAACTGCGTGCAGCGTGGAAGGGTGGCAATCAGAGTGTATGCGTATATGCGCAGAATTATTCTTTGGGGCAAAAAAGAAGTCCTGCACGAGATCTAGCCCTCGCTGCCTGTTCAGTTCTACGTGGCCGTTCCATATGTCCTCATCTTCAAAATAAACTTGTGCGTTTCCCAGTTCTATTCCATACTCTTTCTCCAGAAATGTTGATGTTTCGTGTATTTTTTTGATGAAGTATTTTTCGTTCATGTAATCATTGGCGTGAGAACCTTAATTTAAGTGTTTCTGCCCTAAAACCGGAGAACCAAGTGCTTTTACCGGAAGTTTTCTGGCAATCCTATCCTTCAAACTACAACATTTAAAAAGAGAGGTTCGTTTCCATGGTATTAGAAACAACATTCCCAGGATGTTTTTTCTAAATGCCTGTTATGGGCCAGGAAAATAGGCTTTGGCGGGGTGAAAAAGTAAGATGAAAGGAAGTGTAAAGTTTTTTAACAATTCAAAAGGATTTGGATTCATAAAAGGCGAAGATGAAAAAGAATACTTCGTACACCAAACTGGTTTGAATGAAGGCGTAAGCATAACTGAGAACGATAGCGTAACCTTTGACGTCGAAGAAGGCGACAGGGGATTAAAAGCAGTAAACGTAAGCAAGGATTAAACAAATTCTTACAAGAAAGTCAGTACCTTATTTTTTTAATATTAATTTTTTTTAGAAAACGTATTTTTCGTATTGGTTGTATTCTTCTTTTGATTTATCGAACCTTTCTGAGAACCTGTATTCTAAGATGTTGATTAGTTGCCTTGCAGGAGTCCTTCCCAGCCCTCTGGCTGCCTGGTATAGAAGTCCTTTGATTAAGTGGTCTGCTTCTTCTGGCAGGAAGTACGCGGATGGGATTATTTTTCCTTCTTCTTTTTTTCCGGAGAATATTAGTTCTTTGTCAGGACCAATGTACATGGATTTGTATCCTCCATGATTCCCAGAGTACATCGTTCTGGACTCTGTTTTTGCTTGGTAATCCTTGTCTAGGCGAGGCATGGGTGTGTAGCTCGTTGTGAATACGATCTCTGGACGTTCTATGTTCGGGGAAAGGTGTTCAGTTGTGGATCCTCCTCTTTGTCCTAGGCTTTTTGCCCATTCAATCACGCTTTTTGCATTATCTTTGTATGTTTCTGTTTCTATTCCTTCTTGGTCAATGTATTTTAGGATTGATGCAAGGAAGTAGTCTTCTACGGAGTGGCTTCCTGCTAAATAGTAGAAATCATCTCTCATTAAAGGTCGCATCCTTGTTTCGTTTCCAAATATGTCTATTGTTTTGTATGGCGCTATGTTTTTTTGTTCTATTAAGAGATCTGAATCAGAGTTTCCTGTTATATTGTTTTTTATTATTTCTCCGTTAGCCCTGTTCGTAATCCATACATATCCTTCCCTGCAGTCAGTTGGCCTTGATTCGTTCATCATGTAAACGCTTAGAGCCCCTATTAGTTCTGTCGGGTTGTTAAAGCCAAATTTTTCATGGTCCCATAATTCTTCAGGCTCCAGCACACAAGAAGCGATGTTCCCGATGAAGATGTCTATATCGCTGTTATCTGCTTTATCTTTTTCCAGGCCTGTATGCCTGTGTATCGTCCAGTAATGGTCTTTTGTCTCGCTGAACACTTGGTTGAGTGTATGATAGAACTGTTGTTTAAAGTTTTCAGGAATATGTTGGTAGTAACCTTCTTCTTTCAATTCTTTTACTATTCTAGGAAATTCATCTTTGAAAACGTAGCCTCCAAGATATCCCAGGTTTGTTTCTTTTATTCTTTTGTCAAGCCCTGATTTTCTAATTATCTCTTCTGCTTCAGGGTAGACAATGTATTGTTTCATACCACTGGGAAATGGTCAAACATTTAAATGTATTTTGCTAGGTTTCAGAATTCTTTCCTTATGTATTCTTCTATTTCTCTCTTGGTTCTCTTTATGTGTTTGTTTTTCCCGCTTCCCTTAAGCTTTTCTAGCTCTAGCAATGCTTTTCTCATTTTTTTATGCGTGTTGCGTAATTGGTTTCAGCGTTTTATTATTTGTGGCTTTGTTGATTTCCTCTCTTATTGCGGCTTCAAATATATCTATGAAGCTTTTCACAATTCTGCTTTTTTCGTTGAGCTTGTAGAGATTTGTTTTCCCTGCTTTTCTTGAAAACACGATGAAATCGTTTTCTATGAATTCTTCAATTATTTTGTATATTGTTTGTCTGGATACCTTTGTTTCTTCTGCTACGTCTTGCTTTGCGTAGTCCAATCCTCTTCCTTCTATGAAGAACTCCAGCACTCTGTTCCTGGCGTTGTCCCCGATTTTTTTCAGGAAAGCAGTTTTTTCTGTCATAATCCAATAATCTCCCACAAACATGTGTAATGCAAATTTAACTTATATGTAAAATAAAAATAACTCATCTTTTTTATACTTTTCGGTTATTTAAACGAAAATATTCCGGTTTCAGGGCAAATAATCATAAAAATAGCTGTTTTTTCATTAGATTATGAATATAGATGAAGAATGCACGATTTCCTTAAGGGTTGTTGTTGAACGTTTATTCAACATGCGTAAGATAGGAGGCTCTCACACAGAAATCAAGAATGTGCAAAAAAGGTATAAGCACGCATCTTCAAATACCAAAAAATTTATGGATAGGTTCATAAAAAAATCTGGTTGGTTCCTTACAAAGAAATCTACAGGGGAACTGCACATATCTCTTAATCCTGAGAAGATAGGGCAAATCAAGGAATTCCTAGATGCTAGTTTTACGGAAGATCGGATAAATGTTATAAAGAAACTATTTTGAGATTTGGCAATTTATTATAATATTGATTCTCTTTATTTATCCGAACAACGTCCGGCTTTTCCAGAAATTATTTCTAGTATCCTTCTACGTTATCGTCATATTTACTCCATTCCAGGATGCTTCCAGGGTAGTTCTCTGCTTTGTAGCCCAGGCTTTTCAGGTATTCTGCTGCTTGGCCGCTTCTTGAGCCGCTCCTGCAATAAAGTATTATCCGATGATTCTTGTCAAGGTTGAAGCCGTATCTTTTTTTGAATTCTTTTTTATCCATTTCGAGTGCTTCCTGAAACTCTGATAACGGCAAATGCTTAGATGTTGGTATAACACCATATTTTAGTTCGTCTTCCTCCCGTACATCTATTAACAAATAGTTTTGTTTTTCTTCTATTATTTTTTTTAGTTTATTGTAAGATAGCATTTTTTTGTTCTATTGGGTTCAATTGCCTTATTTAATTTTTTCTAGTATGTTTACTGATTCTTTTCCTAGTTTTGAGAAAGCGAACCATTTTTTTCCAAGGTCTTTCAACGAAGCGTCATATTAT
>SLQZ01000072.1 GCA_007131205.1 Candidatus Woesearchaeota archaeon
CTATTGCGTGAGCCGTGGCTTTATGGTCTCCTGTAACTATTTTTACGTCTACGCCTGCCGTATGGCATTCCTTTACGGCTTGGAAGACATCTTTTCTTATCGGGTCTTCAATGCCTATGAGTCCTTCAAATGTGTACTGTGTTGTAATCCTGCTTGTTTCTTTCTTTGAAATCTTGCCGTCTTTGTCAGGGATTATTTTCTTTGTAACGTTTTTTGTTGCAACTCCGAGAACTCTTAGGGCTTTGGAGGAATACTGGTCTGCTTTTGCAAGTATTTTCTTTTTTTCTTTGGGTGTTAGCTTTACTGCTTTCCCGTTCTTCGCCCTGTACTCAGTGCATTTTTCTAATACTTTTTCAAGCGCGCCTTTCAGGTACGCTTTTTGGTGTTCCTTTCCTGATTTCCTGTACTTGTTCACTGTTACCATGAACTTGTGGGCTGGGTCGAAAGGTATTTCGTAGACTTTCTTGAAGTTCTCTCGTAGTACAACGTCGTCGTACTCCGCGCTTTTTGCAAGGGTGAGAAGTGCTCCTTCGGTGGGTTCTCCTTTAAGAACCCATTCCCCGTCTTCCAGGTATAAGTCTGAGTTATTGCACAATATGCATGCTTCGAAGAAATCGTTATGCTTCTTCATTGATTCAGGGCTTACAACTTTGTTATTGGAAGTGAACACACTTACAGGGTCGTATCCTTTGCCGTCAATGCTGAATTCTGCGTCGTGGGGTATGAAGAGCTTTACAGCCCTCATCTTGTTCTCGGTAAGAGTGCCTGTCTTGTCAGTGCATATAACGGTGGTTGTGCCAAGTGTTTCTACGGAGCTAAGGTCTTTTACTATGGCGTTCTTTTTAGCCATGCGTTTAACACCGCTTGAAAGCGCGAGGGTAAGGACTAATGGGAAGCTTTCAGGGATTCCTCCTACTACTACTGCTGCAACTAATAGCAGGGCTTCGTACATTTCGAATTGCTTTAACTGGAGTACTACGAAGAAACCAAGGGCGATTGCTATAACGATGTAAGATATTACTTTGCTCATACCGTCAACTTTTTTCTGCAACGGGCTCTTCGTATCCCCTATCTCTTTTAGTTCCTCTGAAATCTTTCCTAGCTCGGACTTAAGACCTGTTTCCACTACGAGGCCTTTCCCTGAGCCTCCTGTAATGCTTGTACCGCTGAAAGCCATGTTGTCCTGGTCGCTTAGCGTAACGTCTTTATCAGCGATCTGACTTATTACCTTGTGCTTCTGCACTGATTCCCCTGTTAATATGGATTCGTCAACTGATAGGTTTGAAGATTCTATAATCCTTAAGTCAGCCGGGATGATCATGCCTCGTTTCAGCAACACTACATCTCCTACCACGAGTTCTTCTGAGGGGATTTCCTTTCTTTTCCCATTCCTCAGGACTTCGACTTTCTTGGCTGTTAGCTTAGACAATGCCTGCATAGACCTGTTCGCGCTGTACTCCTGGACGAACCCCATTATTGCAGTAATAAATATGATTACCAGGATTACAAAGAACTCTATCATTTCATCGAATATAAAAGAAATAATAGCTGCTGCAAACAACACGTATATTATCATGCTGTTAAACTTTTCGAGAAGGCTCTTCCACCACTTAAACCCGTCTTCCTTCGCAATAGTATTAAGCCCGTATTCTTTCAGCCTTTTTTCTGCTTCACTATCAGAAAGCCCCTGAGTGTTTGAATTAGTCTCGCTTAGCGCTTCATCAACAGTCCTTACAAACCAATACCTTTCGTTTTCGCTGGCTTTACTGCTCTTATCGTTCAACAAAACACCTCTCCTTTTTAGAACCTGGTTTTAAAGCCCCTAGCCATATATATAAATGTTTCTCAACGCCGAGGCTTTTGCAATTTCGACGATAGGCACTAAACTTTTTGTATTTGCGTGCTTATTTAACTTCCATACAGAAAACATTTATTGGAATAAAAAAATATTTATAGGCCGTAAACATCCGTCAGAAAAGGGATGAACATGACCAAATTCACAATACTAATAGAACAAGGGGAAGACGGATACCTAATATCAGAAGTCCTCGAACTGCCAGGCTGCCGGACACAAGCAAAAAACTACGATGAACTACTCAAAAGAACAAAAGAAGCAATACTCCTAAACCTGGAGACAAAGAAACAAGCACCACAAAAAACCAAATTCTTAAGCCTGCAACAACTAGACGTAGAAGCATAAAAATGCCGAAACTGCCACTCCTAAAAGCAAAAGAACTAGCAAAAACACTAGAAAAACTTGGATTCGAATTCAAAAGACAAAAAGGGAGCCATATGTTCTTCGAACACCAAGACGGTAGAACCACAACTGTTCCGAACCACCCAGGAGAAAACGTCGATAGGGGCTTGCTAAACAAAATCATAAAACACGACTTGCAAATAACAAGAGAAGAATTCCTAAAAAAACACAAATAAACAAATCTAACCCAAAATACAAAACCTTTATATATAAAATTCCCGGCCTCATGGTTATGAAGGGAAAAGGGTTTGAACAGGGGAAAAAGTATTCTTTAACGCTTAAAGACAACTCTGTTATGGAAGGTGTTTTTGTCTCGGAAACAAGCAAGCATGTTTTCCTAAAGCTTAAATCGGGTTACAACGCAGGTTTTAGCAAAGAAAAAATAAGGGAAAGAAAAGAAGTTGGAAGCGTGAAGAGACAAGAAGCAAAGCTTTCACCTGCCAAATCCGTTGGTGGAAAGCCAAAAATAGTAATTCTTCACACAGGGGGTACTATCGCAAGCAAAGTAGATTACGCTACGGGAGCTGTAACCCCGAGGTTTTCACCTGAAGAAATCATTGGGATGTACCCTGAGCTTTCGGGTATTGCACGGATTGAGAGCAGGCTTGTAAGCAACATTCCGAGTGATGACATGAATTTCCATCATTATAATTTGCTTGGAAGAGAGATAAGCAAAGCCGTAAAAGAAAAGGGTTTGAAAGGAATAATACTGACGCATGGCACGGATACATTGCATTATACGAGTGCGGCTCTTAGCTTTGCACTGGAAGGGCTTCCTATACCTGTTGTATTGGTGGGAAGCCAGAGGAGCAGTGACAGGCCGAGCAGTGACGCGGCTTTGAACCTTTTGAGTGCGGCTTACTTCATAGCAAACACTAAGGCAAAAGGGGTTTTTGTTTGCATGCACGATAACGTTAATGATTCTGCTTGTGCCTTGCTTAAAGGCGTGAATGCGAGGAAGATGCATAGCACGCGCAGAGATGCTTTCGAATCAGTGAATACTAAGCCTTTTGCATTCGTTGATTTTAACAGGGAAAAGATTGATTACAAAGAAGAAACCAGGAGTAGTTCTGAGAGTTTTTCTTTTAAGCCTTTCAACGAAAAGGTAAGCGTTGGGATTATTCGTTCAAGGCCAGGTCTTACGCCTGAGGAATTAAAGCCTTACGAAGAGTTTGACGGGTTAATACTTGAGGGTACCGGCTTGGGTCATTTCCCTATAGGCAGTATTGATAAGAGCACTGAGAAGAACAAGGAAATTCTTGGTTTCATAAAGAAGTTTGCATCATCAAAGGCTGCGTGCATGACGACGCAGACGATTCACGGAAGGGTTAACCTTAACGTTTATTCACCGGGAAGGATTTTGAAAGAAGCAGGTGTGCTAGGGCATAATCTTGACATGACTACGGAGACCGCGTATGTTAAGCTGGCTTGGCTGCTAAGCAATTATGATAAAGAAAAAGCAAGAAAGCTTTACCATGAAAACCTTCGCGGGGAGATAAGCACGAGGAGCGATGTTTAAAATGAAGCATGATTACAAAGCACAAGGGTTTAAGTGCGGGTTGGAGATACACCAGCAATTGTCCGGTGAAAAGCTTTTCTGCGGCTGCCCTGCTTTGATTAAGAAAGGAACTCCGGATTTTGTCTTTGAGAGAAAGCTGAGAGCGAGCGCTGGTGAAACCGGAAAAGTTGACCTGGCTGCGTTGCACGAGCACGGAAAAAAGAAGTCTTTTGAGTACCAAGGATACTTTGATACTTGTTGTTTGGTGGAGATGGACGAGGAACCCCCTCACCCTGTTAACAGGGAAGCTCTTGAGGCTGCTCTGGTAATGGCAAAGCTTCTTAACATGAAAATCGTTGACGGCATCCAGTTCATGAGAAAAACTGTTATTGACGGAAGCAATGTTTCTGGTTTTCAGAGGACTGCACTGATTGGCTATGATGGCTTCGTAGAAGTTAACGGAAGGAAGATACGCGTGGATTCACTTTGCCTTGAAGAGGAAGCAGCGCAGGTGGTTAAGCGCGGGAAGGATAAGGATTCTTATAATATTTCAAGGCTTGGAATACCCTTGCTCGAAATCGCGACTGCGCCTGATATAATGTCTCCGGATGAGTGCAGGGAAGTAGCAGGGCACATAGGCATGCTTCTCAGGAGCACTGGAAGGGTTATGAGGGGCATTGGGAGCATAAGGCAGGACGTGAACATAAGCATTAAAGGCGGTGCGAGGACTGAGATTAAGGGCTTTCAGGATTACAAGAACATACCAAAAGTTGTTGATTACGAGATTGAACGCCAGTTAAAGCTGATTAAGGATAAGAAGAAAGTTGAGGAAAGCGTGAGGAAAGCAGAGCCAAACCATACAACGAGTTACCTTAGGCCGATGCCTGGCGCGGACAGGATGTACCCTGAAACAGATGTCGAGGTTATCATTCCTGGAAGGGTGGAGCTTGATGTTCCGGAGACGCTTGAAGAGAAAAAATCGAAGCTCGTAAAAAAACATGGCTTAAGCGAAGATCTTGCACGCCTCGCATTAAGGTTTGAGGAGAAGAACGATTATTCGTTCGAAAAAGATTTCAAGAAGTATTCTTCTAAGAGCCTTAGCCCTACCACTATGGCAGATATTGTTTTGATTAAGGCACCAGGGGTTGCGAAGAAGGAATCAGAGGACTTTGATGTGCTTAAGGTTAAGGATGCGTTGTTTTCAGAGCTAAGCAACGGAAAGATTGCTTTGAGCGCTGTGAACGACGTCTTAAAAGAATTCGCTGTTAAGGGAAAGGTTGATTTTAAGAAGTACGAATTATTAATTGACTCGGAAACGGAGAAGATAGTTAAAAAAATTATTTCTGAGAATAAAGGCGCGCCCAGAGGCCTTGTCATGGGCAAGGTTATGCAGGAATTAAAAGGCCGTGCTGACGGTAAGAAGGTTAACGAATTGGTTTCCAAGCACCTAAAATAGTTTCCGCAATATTTATATAATTCTGAGGAAAAAACATGGGTTAAATGGAGAACGTTGTCTTTGAAAAGCCGGATCTAAGCAACCTTATAAAAAGATACACTGTTGTTGACATGCACACGCATACCAGGGCGAGCCATGACTGCAATACAAGCATTAAAAAGTTTGCTGGAAGGCTTAAAAGCCTCGGGGTAGGTGCAGCAGTAACAGACCATAACGAGATAAGCGGCACTTTGGCCTTGAAAAAAAGGTATCCTAAGATATTCGTAGTACCTGGCATAGAGGCAACATCTCTTGAGGACAAGGACTTGCTATTGTACTTTAACTCATTTGATGACTTAAGAGTTTTTTATAATAGGCATATTAAGCCAAACATAAAAAAGCATAGGACTAACGCTTTTACTAATAAGACAAGGCTTCCTTACGATTACATACTTGATATTGCCAGTGATTATAATGCTTTCAGGGTTCTACCGCATCCATTGATGAGGGGAAAAGGAATATTTAGGAGGCTTAAGAGAAAAAAAGATTTTTCTGTCCTGAAACATATTGATGGGATAGAGGCTATTAATTCTGGGCAGAAGCTAAAGCACAATATCCGGGGATTGACTTGGGCGGGGCTTGAGAGAAAGCCTGTTACTGGAGGAAGCGACTCACATATAATTAAGACTATAGGTGACAGCGTAACTTTAAGTACTGCTACAACGGTTGAAGGGTTCATTGAGAGCATAAGAAAGAAAAAGAACAGGGTTGTTGGGCAGACTAGCAATTTCATGTCTGAGTTGTCTTCCCTTGGCGTGATTATGAGAAATAAGATACGCTTAGTTAAGAGCAAGAAGAAAGTAAAGGTAAAGCTTAAGGTTTGAGTTCTTCGTATAATTTTAGGAATATGCTTGCCCATATCATTGCATCATCAGACTTGTATAGCAAGGTGTTGAATGGCTTTCCTTCTTCGTTGTAGACTTCGTAAAACGTCTTATGTTTTTGCAATAAGTATTCGTATTGCTTTAAGTGTTGGCCTAGTCTCTTTTCATCATGGCCTCTGAGTATTTCCAGGTAGCATAATCCCAAGTGCATCCAGATGTTATTCGCTTCGTATCCGGGAACGAGCTTGTCTGCAAAATGAAAATCTTTTGGGGTGTCTTCTTTAACCGTGTACTTTAAGGGGAAAGGCTTGTCTAATCCCTTATCCTGTATTGACTTTAATGCTTTTCTTAGCATTTCTTTGTCCGTGAAGGTTTTTGTCCAGAACGGGAATACGTTGGCGTCCCCGCTTATTATGTCTTTGCCTGATAAGTCGTCTGTGAAATAGTTTTTTTTCCAGAAATATTTCTTGATTGTTCCAGGGTAGTCATATTTTTCCAGAGGTGTTTTTACATTTATTTTTTTCAGGTTTCTTGCAAGGAGGGCGAGGAAGCAGTTGTTGTAGCAGTCGCTTTTTCTTTTTGAGTAGTCTTTCATCGAGGAGAAATGCTTGTCTTTTCTTAGCAAGCCCGTTTCTTTGTCTATGTCTTCCTCATATATTTTTCTTGTTTCTTTTTCGAAGAAAGCCTTGTATTTTTCAAGCAACGACTTATCGTTTAGTATTATTAGTGAGTTTAGCATGTAAGAAGCAGACTCAGGCGTATAGTACGGGAAATCTACTGGCTTGCCCCAAGGAGTTATATGCGTGGTTATCCTGCCGTGCTCCGAGTATTTTTTCATCGCGTATTCTAATGTTTTCCTAACCTGTTCCTTGTAACCTAGTTCGATCAATGATTCGCAGCATATTCCGAAGTCTCTCGCGTAGAATTCCTTAAAGTTGCCAGGGCTTACCATGAAGTACTCTTTTTTTTTGTTGTAAGAATCTCGTATTATTCGGCGGCATATTCCTTCTGTGTTTCCCACATACTTATTTATGCCCGTAATCCTGGCTTTCTGAACCCTTAAGGATATCCTAATCCCATCTAGTATTACATGGATATTCATTTTCTTTTCTTGGCAGATAAGTATTTGGTTTGCTTAACCGCATCCTTAAATTTTAGCCCGTGAACTGCTAGTATTATTAGGCCTGCTACAACGAATACTATATCTTTTATTCTTACTAGTATTGCTAATGCAAGGCCTGTTGCTGCGGTCAATCCTATTATGCCAAATGCCCCTATTTGGCCTGCTTCGAGAGTACCGAGAGCCATCGGAACAGGGATTATTATTGCTACTCCTACAAAGCTTACTATTAGGAATATTTCTATTAGGCTTAAGTTTACCCCAACCATGTCACCCAGGATGCTGTATTCTATGAACATAAGTATCCAGCTAAGCGCAGATATCATTATTGTCTGGAAAAAGTGTTTTTTATCCTCATGGTAGAATTTTATTATTGGCTTCTCAAAGTCTATAAGCTTTTTCTTGAATCCATCAAGCCTCTTAAACTTTGAAAGTCCTGTGAACGTGAAAATCTTATAGAAAAAGTTCTTGCCCCGCATCATCCGGTAATTGAAAATTGTTACTAGCACAAAGAATACTAGTGCAGCTATTATCAGGACTTGCCTGACTCCTGGCGAGATAGCATAGCTTATCAGTACTAATAATGCTCCGAGGATAAAAAATGTTCCTGAAGTGCTTAAGTCTATTGTCTTGTCAATTACCACTCCTGAAAGCGCTTTCCTGAACGGTATCTCCTGTTTTTTTGAAAGCAGCCATGCTCTCACAGGCTCACCACCAAGTTTTGCCGCAGGGGTAATGAAGCTAATTGCGTATCCTGCAAGCCTGTAGCTTAACAAGCTGAATATGTTTATGTCTTTGTAGCCTTGGCTTTCAAGTACTATCTTCCATCGCCATGTTAGCGTAAGGAATATCAATAGCTGTATTATTAGGAATAAAACCACTAGTCTAAATGTTGCTCCACTCAAAGCGTTTTTGACATCGCTCCAAGATACTATTGAGAATATGTACGCTAAGGCTGCTAATCCTATTATTATGCTCAGTATTAGGAATAAATTTCTTTTTTGCTTTTTATCCATTATTAATCCTTGGCTATTCATCATAAAAAAATAAGCTAAAAAAAACAAGTATTTTTTGATTGATTAAAGCGAAACCATTGAACCGAACCTGGGGGGATTCGAACCCCCGACCTACAGCTTTCTTCTGCCTCAGCTAACTCTCTTCCTACCATAACGGTACAAGTTTTTTTAGCTCTTCATCGGCGTAGGAGGCTGTCGCGCTATCCAGGCTGCGCTACAGGTTCTTCCATCGTCAGGTATAAATATTTCATTTATAATGTTTTTCGTTAAAAAAACGACAATTGCTCATAAAAACTGATTCTGTCGTTGTCCAGGGCTCTTTTTGTCGACGCCGGAAACATTACGAAGTGTCCTGTGGAAACTTCCGAAACTGGCTCTCTTCAAGGAATAAAAAAAATTAGGGGAAAACAATATAAATATACGCTGAGTTACGTGACTCTGAGGGGTGGGGGAGACGGATATATGGCAAGATTCGACATTTACACCAAAGAACTCATTCCAAAAACAGCTTTTTCAACACTGCCAGAAATGGTAATGCAAGAAACAGAAAGCAACGACGTCATGTCATTTGCAAGAGCAAACAAGTTAACATTCCACGTGGATGAAAGCATAGATTTCTACTCGCAGCACTTCAGCGAAGAAGGATGGGCTTACTATCCTAACACTAAGAGAGTAAAAGCTGGCACCTTAAGATACAGGCCTGGAAAAATAAGGCTGCCCTCAGACAAATACATGATCATAAGCCAGACGTATCC
>SLQZ01000046.1 GCA_007131205.1 Candidatus Woesearchaeota archaeon
CTTTTTCACCCCAACATATTTAAAATAATTACGAGTTCGGTTTGCCATGGCTAAAATATCAAAGCAATACGTTGAGGCAATCCCGAAAAGTTTAAGCACTGGTTTTCCGTCTCAGTACTTTGAAGACCTGATAAGTTTCATAAAAGAATTTAAGCCAGCAAAGAAAGAGATTGCAAACGAAAAAATTAGGCTAAGCAAAAAATACGAGTCCAACGGGCTTCCTACAGATATCGAAGTGTTGCTTAGCGCAGAAAAAAAGGATGTTGCTTTCCTAAGAAAATACTTGAAGACAAAGCCTGTGCGCACAGGTTCAGGCGTCGCTGTAATAGCAATAATGAGCGCTCCCTTTCGTTGCCCTCACGGTAAATGCACTTATTGCCCTGGGGGGCCGAACAGCTATTTTGGTGACGTTCCCCAATCATATACAGGCCACGAGCCTGCAACAATGAGAGGAATACGAAATGATTATGACGCTTACCTCCAAGTGATGAACCGATTAGAGCAGTACATCGCCATAGGGCAGAACCCTGACAAAGTAGAGCTTATAATAATGGGTGGCACGTTTCCAAGCTACGCTTATGAGTACCAAGAAGAATTTGTCAGGGGTGCATTCCAGGCAATGAATGATTTCTCAAGGGAATTCTACAAAGAAGGCGAATTGGATATTGAGAAGTTCAGGGAATTCTTCATGCTTCCCGGAAGCATAAGCGACGCCAACAGGACGAGGCTCATAAAAGAAAAGCTTTTGCTTCTAAAAAAATCAGGCGTTTCAAGTATTATGGATGAACAAAAGAAAAATGAAGACTCAGCAATAAGATGCGTGGGCTTAACAATTGAGACAAAGCCAGACTGGGGGTTCAGAGAGCACGGAGAAAAGATGCTTAAGCTTGGTTGTACGAGGGTTGAGCTTGGCATACAAACACTTTTTGATAATGTGCTAAGAGAAACTCACAGAGGCCATGACTTGAAAGATTCTATTAGGAGCATAAATGAGCTTAAAGACCTTGGCTTTAAGCTAAACTTTCATATGATGCCTGGGCTTCCAGGGGTTTCGCGGGACCAGGATGTGTGGTGCTTTAAGGAACTATTCAATAATCAGGATTATCGGCCTGACATGCTAAAGATTTATCCAACAATGGTTATGCCTGGCACAAAGCTTTACGTTGATTACAAAAAATCAAAGTATACACCCTTAACAACTATGGAATCCGCTGATATAATCTCAGAGTCATTCCGATTTATTCCTAGGTACTGCAGGATTATGCGCGTTCAAAGGGATATTCCAACCAAATACTCTGAGGGGGGTGTAGATAAGAATAATTTGAGGCAATTAGTGGAAGAGGCGGTTGAGCGAAAAGGCTACAAATCCGTGGACATTAGCACGAGGGAGATTAGGTCTAGGAATATCTCAGGAGAAGTAAATTTTGAAATAATCGATTATGATTCTAGTAATGGAAAGGATTTCTTCATAAGCCTGAAGGATGAGAAAGACGCTTTGTTGGGATTTGCACGCTTAAGGTTTCCGAGCAAGGCGTTAAGAAAAGAATTTACGAATGGCACTTGCATAGTAAGGGAGCTTCATGTTTACGGGGAAGCTGCAAGGATTGCAAGTTCGGACAGCAACGCTCAGCATAGGGGTTTTGGCAGGAGTTTAATGGCGAAAGCTGAAGAGATTGCATTAATGCATCGGAAAGACAAAATTCTTGTAATATCAGGAATAGGTGTGAGAAATTATTATCGGAAGCTAGGCTACGAGCTTGAAGGCCCTTATATGGCTAAGTTTCTTCCCCGACCAAAATAATCGAAACCTTTATATACCTGTGAGGGGTATTCTGCTTGTTAAGAGAAAAAGGCCTGTTGGCTTTAAAAATGTGTTTATACGAGTAAAAAGATTTTAGGCAAGGAGGGTTGTATTATGGTAATGAATTTCTTTTCGCTGAAAAGATTTAAGAAAAAAGGTTATGACGAAGAAGAAATGGTTGAGGCCGAGGACGAATACGTCGAGCTTAACACTGACTCAGACAGTTTGGGTTCGTCCAAGGTTATTGTGAGGCCTTTCGTGCTTGATGATTTTTCCGATGTAAAAGATGTTTTGGATGTTTTGCGTGAAGGGAGCACTATTTGCTTGCTTAACATAAAGCCTTTAAGGGAAAAGGATATGGTTGAGCTAAAGCGCGCGATTAATAAGCTTAAGAAGACTTGTGAAGCTATAGGCGGCGAAATCGCAGGATTCGGAGAGGATTACATCGTTGTTGTGCCTAGTTTCGCAGAGATCTATAAGTCTTCAGGCATGTCCAGGGACCCCGAAGAATAATTTTTTTTTGTTACCCTTGTTTTTTCTAACAACAATATTTTTATATGGACTCATATTTTGTAAGCTTGTTATGGGCGAACAAGATTTTAATATCGAAGTTATTGAAGGAGAGGAATGTCCTTTTTGCAGGAAGAAGACGCTTACGCTTAGGCAGGCTGAAAGGGAGATACCTTATTATGGCAATGTTCTTATTTTCTCTATGGACTGTGAGGGAGAAGAATGCGGGTACCACAAGGCTGATGTTGAAACAACAGAGGACAGGCCTCCAGTTAAGCACTCATTCCAGGTGGAGTCAGAAGAAGATCTAAAAGCCAGGGTTGTCAAGTCTTCTTTTGCAACTATTAAGATTCCTCACGTTGGAACCATAGAGCCTGGAGAGGCAAGCAACGGATACATTACTAATATAGAGGGCATTATTAACAGGATTAAGAAACAGGTTGAATTCTTAAGGGATAATGCTGAAGAGGATTCTGAGAAGAAAAAGGCTAAGAATATGCTTAAGAAGCTTAATAAAGTGCTGTGGGGCCAGGAAAAAATAGTTGTTAACCTTGATGACCCTACTGGTAATTCTGCGATAATAAGTGAGAAGGTTGTAAAAAAATAATGTTTAAGGCGTATATAGATTCACCAGTTGGAGTGCTAGAAGTTGTTTGTTCTGCAAAAGGTTTGACAAACATTAATTTTGTGAAAAAGAAAAAAGTGCCTTCTTACAACAAAGTATTGTTGAAATGTGAGAGCCAGCTTAAAGATTATTTCAGCGGAAAAAGGAAGAGTTTTGATTTGCCGCTTGATTTATCAGGTTCAACCTTTGAGAAAAAAGTATGGGGGGAATTAAAAAGGATCCCTTACGGGAAAACTAAATCGTATAAGGAAATAAGCGTTTCTATAAATAATAATTATGCGTCAAGAGCGGTTGGCAACGCGAACAAAAAGAATTGCATCCCCATTATTATTCCATGCCACAGGGTGATTAAAAGCAATGGAGATATTGGTGGTTACAGTGCAGGGCTTTGGAGAAAGAAATGGCTCTTAGAGCACGAGGCAAGGCACAAATCGTTATGATATGTTCAGCTTTCTCAAGGTAACCTTATCTTTGTTGATAACTATTTCTACTTGGTCTGCACCCTTAAGGACAGCCGCCTTAGAGACTATTTCAGGTAGCAAAATCCTTGAGCCTCTGTAGTCAAGGCTTGTTATTATGTTGCTGTCAACACCATTTATTTGGACTTCTTTCATCAAGTCCTTGTTCTTCTTCTTCTTTTTGTTGTCAAGCCATTCAGCTGTCTTTTTTGCGAGAAACTTTGCGATCTTGTCAGGTATGTCTATCTTTGTCGCCTTAACAATTCCTTGAAGCCCTGGGCTGATATTTGTTTCAATAACCAGTGGGCCTTTAACGCTTTCAAGCATGTCCACTGCACATATATCTGCGCCTGTGGCTTTTGCAGCCTTAACAGCGATTTCTTTGGATGTTTCATCAAGATTAATGGGCTCGCCAACTCCTCCAGCATGAATATTAGACCTTTTTTCTTCTGGGCTTCCCTTTCTCATCATGGAGCCGACAACTTTATCGCCAACAACTATAGCTCTTATGTCACAACTGTCTGTATCTATGTATTCTTGTATTATAAAAGATTGTTTGAGCTCTGAAAGAGCATCAAGTATGGATGATGCTGAGCCAAAAGAATCGGCGAAAAGGACGCCTTTTCCTTGTGTGCCTTGTGGGAACTTCATGATTATTGGGTAGTTCATATTTGAGAGTATTTCTCTGGCTGCTTTCACCGTTGAGCTAATATATGTTTTTGGCATGGGTATATTGTGCTGCTGAAGCATTAGCTGTGTCAAAAGCTTGTCGTGCGCTACGGTGTATGCTTCAGGGCTTATAGGCATATAGCATTTGCCTTGCATTATCGTTGTAAGAGATCTTAGCAGTTGAGCATACCTAAATGATCCCTTGCAGTAAATACAGTCGTATTCTGATAAGGGAACTCCTTTATAGAATGCTTCAGCGGTTCTCCCTGTGATATTTATTTCGAGATCAGAAATTTTTAGCTCATCTACTTCATCGAAGTATTTCCTCATTGCTTCCGCTGTCCATTTTGAACTAGTGCTATTAAGGCTTACTACTGCGGCTTTCATTTCTTTGCCTCCTTATCTGTTGAAGGGTTTTTCTTAGCGGGATCTATCAGGAATTCCTGCTTCAGGACGTTCCTCCCGATGAGTATAGCATATTTCATGTTACTCCTGTCTGCGACTGTGAAAAGGCTTTTTATTTTTCTTCTCTTTATTTTTATCTCAGCTTCTATGACAGGCCTTAGGGTTGTGCCGTGGGCGTTGCTGACTTTGTTAACGCTTAGTACAGGCCCAAGCTTGAGCTTATAAACAAGCTTTGAGTCAATAGAGCTTTTTGCTGCTCCTGTATCTATTCTTGCAAGGTGTGTTTCCTTCCCAGTTTTTCCTTTAACCGTTACAGGCTCTACTAAGCCAATTATTGTATGTGTTTTTTCTTGTCCTGGATTCATCTTCTGTTCCGTGTATTCGCAAATTGTTTATAAAAATTTTGGGTTAAAGCATTCCTAGGTGCCCTGTTACCCTATCAATTTTTTCTTCTTTGTCGGGTCCGATTCCAAGCACAGTAGTTGTTCCAGGGGAAAGAAATGTTTTTCCAGCGTCATTTATAAGTCCTGTTTTTAAGCCTTCGCTCTTTGCTTTCCTGAACAAGTCCATTAATTCTTTTTCACCTGGCACTTTTAATACTGCTTTTTTCATGCCTTGTGAAAGCCACGCATCCAAGATTTTTTTTTCTGTTTTCAGCATCGCTTCTACGCTGCCGTGCGCTACCTGGACAGCGAGCTTTCCTTTAGGAAGCTTTAAGTCCTGCCTTACAACTATGACTTGCTTTAAGTCCATGTTTTCGGAAAAACTTTGATTGTTTATAAATCTTCACTTTATCTTTTATAATTCCAGTCTTCCTTCAAGTATTTCTCTTTTGCGAGCTTTTTCGCTTCATTTAATTCCTGTGTTTCGTAGCCTGAATAGGCTATTTCTTTTCCGTTTCCGAATGCCTTTTCAAGAGCCTTTGCGAGTTCGCCTCTTGAGGCATCGCAGTTTTCCTTCACACTCGTTATTCTTTTCTTAATACTCTTGGTAAGCCTTTCATCGTACTTATCAGCCCTTCCTTTTAGCAGCAACGCTATTTTTTCCTCATTCGCATCATAAAGGACTGTTCCGTGCTGCAGCAATACTCCTTTGCGCCTTGTCTGTGCGCTCCCAGAAACCTTTCTTCCATTTATGTGTACGTCGTTAATTGGCTTAAACTCTGCATTAATCCCGAGCTCATTTAAGGCATTCACAATCCAGCCGCAAATCACTTCATATGATTTTACGATATCCTTAGGAAACCATTCCTCTGGCGCTATCACACTATACGTTATTTCTCCGTTCCTGTCGTGGTAAACACTTCCTCCTCCAGTGATTCTTCGCACAACGCTTATTCCATTATTCTTGCATACAGGAATATTTACTTCTTGTTCTGCTCCCTGAAAATTTCCTATGCTTACGCTGCTAGGATTCCACGTAAAAAACCTTATAGTTGGCAAAGCCTTCCCTTGTATAACCCTCTCAAGTATTATTTCATCCAAGGCCATATTTGTATAAGCATCAAACTCTTCCAATCTAATAAGACGGTATTTCACTTTACGCACTCATCTATCATCTCAGCGATATCCTTGGCGGATACGCCTACAAGCTTGGCTTTCTCTGCTTCAAGCACTTCAACAATTTTCTTCTCAGCTTCAACAGCGTTGAAAGGAAGCTTTGTTCCTTTGAGAGCGTCTTCGATTTTTTCTAGCACGTTTTCAGGGTGCAAAAAAAAGTCTCCTGTAATCTTAACACTGCTTATAGAATTATCAGTTATTTCTATCCCTATCCTTGCAAACTTCCCGCCTTCAACCTTCCTTTTATTCTCATTTATCATTTTTCAATCACCTTTATTGCCTGAGATGCTATTGCCTTCTCCTCATCTGTAGGTATAACCATTACCTTAACCTTGGAGTTCTTAGAAGAAATAACCCTTGAATTTTTCTTGTTCTTAGCATTATCCAGCTTAACGCCTAGGTATCCAAAATATCCAAGTATTCTCTTCCTAACATCAGCGTTATTCTGCCCTATGCCTGCTGTGAAAACAATCGTGTTTACTCCGTTCATCGCAGCAGCAAAAGCACCTATTTGCTTGGCAACACTGTAAAAAAACATTTCTGCTGCCAACAAAGACCTTTTGTTCTTGCTTTTAGTTAAGTCCCTTAAGTCGTGGCTCTTTCCCGAAACTCCTAGCAGCCCTGATTCCTTGTTAAGCAAGTTACTAATCTTTTCTAAAGATATTTTTTCGTGCTTAACCATGTAAGGAATAACAGAAGGGTCCAAAGAGCCAGACCGAGTGCTCATAACTAATCCTTCTAAAGGGGTAAAGCCCATGCTTGTATCAACGCTTTTCCCATCCTTAACAGCAGTAACTGAGCACCCATTCCCTAAATGGCAAGTAATAACTTTTCCTTTTAAACCACGAGAAACATATTCGTGGCTCACACCGTGAAACCCGTACTTCCTGATACCTTTCAGGTAATACTTGTACGGCAACCCGTAAGCCTTAGCTTTCAAAGGCATCGTCTGGTGGAAAGCAGTGTCGAACACAGCGATCTGGGGAACATTCAATTTTTTCATGCACGCCTCTATAACCTCTATTTCAGGTATCTCATGCAAAGGCGCAAGCTCAGATATCTTTCTCAGTTCAACAAGCAAATTCTTTGTAACTTTCTTCGCCCCTGTAATACTCCCACCATGCACCACTCTATGTGCAACGCATCCAATCCCGGAAACATCAATCCTTTCAAATATCTTGCTAACAGTTTTCTCCCTTTCCTTCCTCGTAAAAACTCTCTCAAAATTAGACTTTTCCACCAACTTATTATTCTTAAACACAGAATACTTAACAGAAGAACTTCCAACATTCATAACAAGGACATCACGCTTCATTTTCTCCTCGCCTGTACCGCAGTCATCGCTGCTACTAAAACAATGTCCTCAACCGAGCAGCCCCTGCTCAAGTCATTAACCGGTCTCGCAAAGCCCTGCGAAATCGGGCCTATAGCCTGGAACCCTCCAAGCCTTTCCACCAGCTTATAACCTATATTACCTGAATTCAAATCAGGAAAAACTAACAAATTCGCATTCCCCCCAACTATTGAGCCTGGTGATTTCCCCTTTGCAATTCCAGGGATTAAAGCAGCGTCAACCTGTAACTCTCCATCAACAACCAAGCCTTTTCCCTTCTTCTTAGCAATCAGTGCTGCTCTGGCAACCTTGTCAACCATTTCATGCTTTGCAGAACCCTTAGTAGAAAATGAAAGCAATGCAACCCTTGGCTTAAAGCCAAAACTCTTAACACTATCAGCTGTGCTAAGGGCAATTTCAGCGAGCTGCTCGGAATCAGGATTAATATTCAATGCGCAATCCGCGAAAAACAAAGTTTTCCCCTTACCAATCATCACAAAAAAAGTTGAAGCAACCTTAAAACCCTTCTTCAATCCTACGACGCGTAGCGCAGCCCTGAAAGTATGCGCTGTAGGATGCGAAGCACCGCTCACCAATCCATCTGCTTTTCCTTCTCTTAAAAGCATCGCCCCGTAATAAATGGGCTCTTTCACAATTTTTCCAGCCTCTTTCATGGTTAACCCCTTATTCTTCCTTAAAGCATAAAGCTTTCCTGAATAATCAACCAAGGGCCTGGACGGGTCAAGCACTTCAACACCCTTCATGTTAAAACCCAATTTTTTCATTCCCTCAACTATCTTCTTGGGACTGCCCAACAGAATGGGTGTGCAAATCTTTTTTTTCGCTAGTATACTGGCTGCTTCCAGAATTCTTTCATCACCGCTTTCCGGGAAAACAATTTTTTTAGGTGATGCTTTTGCACGTTTCACAATCATATTTTTGAAAGATAGAGTACCCATGCAATTCATCCTGTGAGATTTGTATATAAAGATTTTGGTAAAACCAACCAAAACTTTAAATACTAGCGAGGTAAAACGTAGAATATACTAATTTAAAAAGAGGGTGTATTTATTTGATTGAGCAAAGAAAGCCGGATTGGCTTAAGATAAGGCCTGCGCATAACACTGATTTCTCCAGGATAAAGAATGCTTTAAGAAAGCGTGGATTGGTAAGCGTCTGCGAGGAAGCCAATTGCCCGAACATGGCTGAGTGCTGGCATAACGAAGGAACAGCCACATTCATGGTCTTAGGTGATACTTGCACGAGGGGATGCAAGTTTTGCGCTGTAAAAACAGCCATGAAAGGAAAGCCTGTTGACCCTTTCGAGCCAAAGAAACTTGCTGATGCAATAAAAGAAATGAAGCTTGATTACGCTGTCATCACGAGCGTTGACAGGGATGACTTGCCGGACGAAGGCTCAGGGCACTTTGCCAGGTGCATTGTTGAGATAAAGAAAGCGCATCCTAAAACTAGAATAGAAGTCCTTATACCTGATTTC
>SLQZ01000007.1 GCA_007131205.1 Candidatus Woesearchaeota archaeon
AAGAGGGTGTTAAGCTTACTTTCCTCCCTTTCTTCATAAAAGCAAGCATCCTGGCATTGAAAGAGCATCCTTACCTAAACTCTGAATTAGACGAAGAAATAAAGGAGATAACACTAAAAAAATATTATAACATTGGAATTGCTGTGGACACTGAAAAAGGATTAATGGTTCCTGTCATCAAGGATGCTGATAAGAAAAGCATTGCAGGCCTCGCAAAAGAAATTGTTGGATTAGCGGTTAAAGCAAGGGATAAAGTACTAACCTTGGCTGATATGAGCAACGGATCTTTTACAATAACTAACGTGGGAAGCCTTGGAGGACAAGTCTTTACGCCAATCATAAATTATCCTCAAGCTGCGATCCTTGGAGTCGGCAAGATAATTGACAAGCCAGTAGCGAAGAACAACGAAGTTGTAATAAGGAAAATGGTGATGCTTTCCCTGTCATACGACCACCGTGTAGTTGACGGAGCGGAAGCAGCTAGGTTCCTGGGAAAAATAATAAAGTATTTAGAAGACCCTGACTTAATGCTATTAGAGGGATAAAAAATGGTTGTTGGATCTTTAACGGTTGAAACGGATGTCGTTGTAATAGGCGGAGGTCCTGGTGGTTATGTTGCTGCGATAAGGGCTGCGCAGCTCGGCAAGGATGTTATGCTGGTAGATGAAAATAAGTCATTGGGTGGTGTATGCTTAAACACAGGCTGTATCCCTACTAAGGCGATGATTCACGCTTCGGATTTCTTCCATACGATTAAAGAAATGGAATCTATGGGTATAAGCATTAAGGATTACTCTGTAAACATAGAAAAAATGCGTGAGTGGAAGAATGGCATTGTGCAAAAGTTGGCTGGTGGAGTTTCAATGCTTTGCAAGAAGCACGGCGTGGAAGTCTTAGAGGGAAGAGCTATCTTTGTGTCAAAGAATGAATTGCGCATAGAGGGAAAGTCTGATGTTAACAAAGTAAAGTTCAAGAACGCAATCATCGCCACTGGCTCTCACGAAATAGAAATACCTGGCTTTCCCTTCAAAGATGAACTGGTTATATCTTCAAAAGACGCTTTAGACTTAAAAGAAATTCCTAAGAACCTTGTTATCATAGGCGGTGGCTATATTGGTACAGAGATGGGTACTGTTTACGGCAAGCTTGGAAGCAATGTAACTATAATAGAAGCAATGGATCGTCTAATTCCTTCCCTTCAAGAAAGCATAGTAAGCGTTGTTGCCAATAAGTTGAAGGAGTTCAACGTAAAAACGATTTTTAACGCAAAAGCTTTGAGCTACGAATCCAGAGATGGAAAAGCATACGTGAAAATAAGTGTTGATGGAAAAGAATCAGAGGTAGAAGCAGACAAGATTCTGGTTGTAGTGGGCAGGAAGCCTAACACGGAAGGTATTGGCTTGGAAGCGGTTAATGTAAAGCTTGACGAGAAAGGTTTCATAGCGGTGGATGAAACTATGAAGACTTCTTCTGATAATATTTACGCGGTAGGAGATGTGGTGGGGCAGCCAATGCTTGCGCATAAGGCGTCCAGAGAGGGAAAAGTTGCTGTGGAAGCAATTTGTGGCCTGCCTTCAGCATTTGACAATAAGGTTATTCCTTTCGTCGTATTTAATGACCCTGAAATTGCAAGTGTTGGAATGACAGAAGAGGAAGCGAAGAAAAAAGGGCATGAAATAATAAAAGGTAAATTCCCGTTCACAGCCTTAGGCAGGGCGATGACTTTAAACCAGACTGATGGCTTCGTAGAAGTAATTGCTGATAAGAAAACAAAAATTGTCTTAGGTGTGCACGCTGTAGGGCCTAATGTCTCAGATATGATAAGTGAGGCAGCTCTTGCGATTGAAATGAATGCAACACTGGAAGACATAGTAAGTACCATCCACCCACACCCAACCATACCAGAAAGCCTGATGGAAGCGGCTGAAGCGGCAATGAACCAAAGCGTTCACATATTCACCCCGAAAAAATAATAAGCAATTAATACGGTTTAGGACAACAATGGAAACTTTGCTATTAGAAAAAAAAGATTATGAAGCCTTCATCACAGCCCTGATAAATTGGTGTGAGGTGATAAGCCCTGTCAAGAAAGAAGTGGTTCGCTTCAAGAAAATCAAGAATCCTTCAGATGTTTATCTTGGCAAGAACTCTTTCTTTCCAGTAAAAGAATTCTTCTTTAGAAAAAAAGAAACTATATTTAAGTTCAAGAACAACAAGATAAGCATTCCAAAACTTGAATCTCCGAAAAGAATCTTTTTCGGCTTAAGAAAATGTGATTTAAACGCTATAAGCCACCAAGACAAAGTCTTCATGGAAACTGTGAAAGATCCTTATTACATTTCACAGAGAAAAAATTCTTATCTTATCGGCTATCATTGCAACGAAGCCCCATCCAAATATTGCTTTTGCGAATCTATGCGCTTAAAGGATTTCTTTGACTTAATGCTTTATGACAAGCACAAAGATTTCTTCTTAGTTGAAGTAGGCTCGGAAAAAGGAAAAACTCTTGCGAAAAAATTCGGGAAATACCTTAAGAGAACTGATAACAAAGTATCACTAGAAGAAAAAAAGATACCAGGCGCCGATAGGCTCCCTGACTCGAATATTAAAGACCTTTATGATAACCCTGGCTGGCAGGAAGGCGTTGACAAGTGCTTATCCTGCACGGCCTGCACTGCTCTTTGCCCGACTTGTTACTGCTTTGACTTAAAAGACGAGGTTAAAGCAAGAAACTTAAGCGAGGGTGAACGGGTCAGGAACTGGAGTTCTTGCCAGTTAAAAGAATTTACTATGGTAGCAGGAAGCCACGTATTCCGTGAGAAAAGAGAGGAGAGGTTTAAGCATCGCATATACCACCAACTAGATTATTTCAGGGAAAAATATGATGTTGATTTATGCACTGGTTGTGGTAGGTGCATTGAAGGTTGCCCTACCCGTATCGATTTCGTGGATATAATTAACAGGATGAAACAGGACAAGGCTAAACAATGACTAAAGCAATATTTGTGGAAAAAGAAAATCCTTATATTCCTTTACCGTGTAAGGTTGTTGATTATAAGAGGGAGTCACCTGATAATTTCACGATTACCCTTGATTTAAGGCTTAAGCATGAGCCAGGCCAATTCGTCCAGGTGTCCTTGCCTGGAATCGGTGAGTGCCCGATATCTATTTGTTCTTACCCCGAAGAGCAATTAAAGCTTAACATACGCGAAGTAGGAAGCATGACTAACGCATTGGCGAAGCTAAGAAAAGGGGATTCTTTATTTGTAAGAGGCCCGTATGGCAACGGCTACAAAATGGAGCAATTCAAGAATAACAACCTGATAATTATCGGTGGGGGGTGCGGCGTAGCCCCTTTGAAAGGAGTAATTGAATACGTTGAAAGGCACAGGGATGATTACAAAAACGTTCACTTATTCCTTGGTTACAGGTCCCCTGACAATATCTTGTTCAAAGAAGAATTAGAAGAGTGGAGGAACAAGTATCATTTAACTGTAACCATTGATGAAAACGCGCACGGGGAATTCTGCTATAACGCTAAGACAGGCTTCATAACTGACGCGTTAAAGAATTCTGATATTAACAATGAGAACAAAGTAGTATTCGTCTGTGGCCCCCCTGTGATGATGAATTATGTTATACAAGTCTTGAAAGATAAAGGCTTTAACGACGACCAAATATTTATCAGTGCTGAAAGATTGATGTATTGCGCTTTCGGTGCGTGTTGCCACTGCATGATTCGCGGAAAATACACGTGCATTGACGGTCCTGTATTTAGGTATGATGAAGTAAAAAATTACAAGAATGATTAAAGATGAGTGAAGAAAAACTAAAAGTCGGATTTTACGGTATAACTGGCTGTGCAGGCTGCTTATTATCATTTATTTTTAATGAGGATGAATTATTAGACCTTGTCAAGCTCGTCGATTTAAAGGCTTTCCCTTTCGTAAAAGAAGTAAACCCTTCAGACAGCTTCGACTATGTTTTCGTAGAAGGACTTGTTGCCTCTAACGAAGACTTAAAAGTTCTTAAAGAGCTAAGGGAGAACTCTAAATTTCTTGTTTCCCTAGGCGCGTGTGCCTCCACGGGTTGCGTCCCGGCGTACAGGCATTACACTTTAAAGGAGAACTATGAGCACTTGCTCTACAAGAAAATAAAAGAATTAGAAGACGTTAATCCCACTCCGGTCGACATGCACGTAAAAGTTGATTACTACATCCCAGGATGCCCGCCTAGCAAAGAAGAAATAAAAACATTCATAAAAAAAATTGTGAGAGGATTACAGCCTAAGCCCAATGATAACCCTGTATGCGTAGAATGCCGCAGAAATGGAAATGAATGCTTACTAGAGCATGGCAAGCCGTGCCTTGGTCCTATAACTGCAGGTGGATGCAACTCTGTCTGTATTAACGGAGGATTCGAGTGCTGGGGTTGCAGAGGGCCAACAACCGATATGAACCTTGACTTAATGATAAAAATATTGAAAAGCAAAGGCTTCGACGACAAATTCATACAGGACCGCCTAACAACGTTCGCCGGCTTAAAGCTTCCTATGCTTGAGAAGATAATGAAAAAATGAAAACCATAACCCTTAACCACATCACCAAGATTGAAGGCCACGCTAAATTAGACTTAGGAATAAAGGAAGGAGTTGTTGAGAAGTGCGAGTTATCGGCCACAGAGGGTTCAAGGTACTTCGAAGGCTTAGTAATAGGAAGAAAGTACTTTGAGGCACATGAAATAACATCTAGGATTTGCGGTATTTGCAGCACAGCACATGTAACAGCAGCGTTAATGGCTATAGAAGACGCGGTAGGCGTAAAGCCGAGCACTCAAACAGTTGAACTAAGAAAACTTATCATGCTAGGCGAAAGGATTAGAAGCCACGCAACCCACCTTTACTTCCTCGCCCTTCCTGATTACCTGGGATATGAATCAGCTCTTGCAATGGCTAAGAAATACAAGAATGAACTAAAAACAGCGTTAAGCCTCGTAAAAGCAGGCAACAAAGTAATAACACTAATCGCGGCGAGAGACCTTCATCCAGTATCAGCAACAGTAGGCGGATGGCTTAAGCTCCCCGAACAGGAAACACTAGAAACACTAAAAGAAACTCTCAAAGAAGTGAAAGAAGATGCGTGGAAAACATTCAAGTTATTCTCCTCCCTGAACTACCCTGAATTTGAAAGCAAATGCGAATACTTCTCTCTCAAGGATAATGATGAATACGCAATGCTCAACGGGGTTTTCTCATCAGAGACAGAATCCTTTAATAAAAATGATTACAAAAAATTCATCTCTGAGTACCACGAATCCAGGTCCACTGCTAACTTCGTTGTAAAGGATGGGAAGAGATACATGGTTGGAGCTTTGCCAAGGCTTAACAACAACCGAGAAAAGCTAAGCGTTGATGCAAAGAAGGCCTTAAAAGAATCAAAAATGAAGCTTCCTTCAAAGAACCCTTACCTTAACAACTTAGCGCAGGCAATAGAACTAATACATTGCCTGGATCACGCAATAAAAATATGTTCAGAACTAAAAATAAAAGAAGAAAAAATCCCTGAAATAAAAGTTAAGCCTGGAAGGGGCGTAGCAGCTATAGAAGTGCCAAGAGGTACCTTATGGCATGAATACGAAGTAGACGAAAAAGGAATAATTAAGTACGCTAATATTATTACTCCTACAGCCCAAAACCTCTTGAATATGCAGGAAGACATAAGGCTCATGGTGCCGGGAATCCTTGATAAGCCAAAGCAAGAAATAATTCTAGAAATGGAAAAATTGATTAGGAGCTACGACCCGTGCTTCTCGTGCTCTGCTCACTTCTTAGAGGTTAACTGGTTATGAAGAAATTGTTCGTGTTCGGCAACGAATACCTTGAAAACGACAAGTACGCACACGAAGTAATAAACCACTTGGAAAACGTTGAAATAACTAAGTGCCGCTCACCGGAAGATTTACTGGAAGAAGAAGGAAGCATACTTATCTTGGACGTTGTGAAAAGCCTGGAAGAGCCTGTCTTAATAGAAGACTTATCAGTGTTAAAAGACAGGAAAATGGTAAGCCTTCACGATTTCGATTTAAACTTCTTCTTAAAGCTCCTAAAGGAAATCGGCTTGGAAAAAGATATAAAGATAATCGGAATACCAGAGAAAGGAAACCCGAAAGCAACGGCTGAAATTATCAAGAAGTGGATTTGAAAATGGAAGAAGGTATAAAGCTTGCAGCAAGATTCGTGTATACCCCTAATTCTCTAGGTAATTGTGGCCCTCAAAACTCCTATCAAAAAATCCTGAGCTATCTTAGTGGAGAATCCCCAGTGGATGAGACAAAAGAAGCGTTGATGAAATTCCAAGGCCTTCCACACTACCTCAATTTTATAGCTGGAAAAGCTGGAAAAGATATGTTTGACCCTGAAGTAGTTGAAGCATACATAATTGGAAATGATTTACTAAAATCCTTTAATCACTCAGATATGAAAGATTTAATTGAATACCTGGGAACAAAAGGCCTTCCAGATACAATCAAGATACCTAGGCTTAACAACCTTCCTGAAGGAATGGTGCCCCATCACAACTTCCACGTCCTATACATAGGTATTGGCAGCATTGCAGGTAAAGTAGAAGCAACACTTAAAAACACAGACTTGTGCAGGGTAAGCGTAGGAAGAGTTGTTGATGTCAATTCTTTGGAAGAAATGATTGTATCAGTAAAACCCTTAGTAAATGACAACGGGATTTTAAAGATTGGCGATTATGAAGAGCCTAAGACTGCTGTTTATTCAAAGGAATTCTTGCCTGAACCACCCAGAATAGGAGATTATGTAGCCCTGCATTGGGGGAGAGCATTCAAAAAACTGTCTGAAGAACAAGCAGAAAACATAGAAAAATACACTAATAAAATATTAGAAGCGTTAAGTTCCTCTAAGTGATTCCTTGTATTGCTCCAAAGCCTCTTTAGCCTCTTTCTCCGGAATCTTCATCATAACGAAACCGCCTTGTACCACGACATAATCTCCTTCTTTATATCCCTCTTCGAGCAGCTTAGCAGTCCTTTCCTCTACATCGTAATCAACTACAGCCTCCCCATCTGTTATCTTCTTTATCCTGCCAGGCACAGCTAGACACATCTCATTCCACATCCACACTTACAAGCTTTATCTGCTCACCGCTAACTATATCAGGGGAATTGTTGCCGCACTTAGGGCATTCAATAAAGTAATAATCATGTCCTCTCTCTGTTATTTTTGCCCTTCCTTTAAATCCGCAGTCACATTCAACTATGTTCTCTTTTTCTTCAAATTTTATCTGCCAAGAAACAGTTCTCCTCATATAATCTACTAAGTCTTTGCCGGGAACAGGCGCTAATTCTCCTACTTCTAATGTAATTCCTTTAACATCCCCGTGCTTATTAGCCTCGTAGATAATCTTGTTTGCGTACGCGGATTCATGCATAACACTCTTTCTGGGGACCCGAGTTTTTAAAGTTTTTTCTAAAAAACAAATATCAGGGGATTGACTAAAAGGAAACCTCTCTTGCGCTATACGAGCGAAGCCGTATGCAGAGGAAGGGATTCTCACTAAACTTTTCTAAAGTTTAATCAAAGAGTGCTGTTTTCACTTATAGCTCAACAGCACATTATCGCGCTATACGAATACTTGGAGTATGGCGCAGTTTTGGTACAGCTTTTGTAAAAAGATGTGCGGGGGAAGGGATTCGAACCCTCGAACCCACTAAGGGACAGGATCTTAAGTCCTGCGCATTTGACCAGGCTTTGCTACCCCCGCGCGTAACCCTAGAATATTGAGCTGTTTTTAAAGGTTTTTTATTTCGTAAGCTTTTTATATTTTGGTTAAGAGTAATTTCTTATGGAGAGATGTGTTTATTGTCGTTCCGGTAATGGATTGGTTTGGGTTCATGGTCATGGCCAATGCGTTGATTGCGGGGTTAATGTCGATGAATGCTGTCGTGGGGAGTGTTTGGATTAAGAATATTTTTAAATTGGTTCGGCTTCTCGTTGCTTTATGAAACTCATTGCTTTTTTTGCGGTTTTCGCATTATTTTTGCCTGTTTTGTCTTTTGCGTACGAGGTCGACTTAGTTGTTAGTGTGAATCGTAACGATGTAGTTGTAGAAGATTTCAGGATTTTATTGGATTTGGATGAGTTTTCTGATTCCTTTGAGTTCTTAGTCGCATCAAGGCCTTTAAGCGTTGTTTTTGATGGTGATTACGAATTGTTGGATATGGAGGAGTATTATATCATCAGGTTTTACAAAGATATTTCCCCGGGGGTTAATGAGTTGTCTTTTGGCCTTATTTATGATGATTTGGTTGATAGGACTAGGAGTGGTAGGGTGTTGAGGCTTAGGCTTTTATTCCCTGGAGTTGAAGACTTAAACGTAAGAGTTTTTTTGCCTGAAGGCTTTCGAATATCCTCAGATCCAAGTGTTTCTCCTAATCCCAGCAGTGTTTCTAGTGATGGCAGAAGGATTTTCTTGGATTGGAAACTTGGTGATGTTGAAGAAGCAACTATTTTCCTGTTCTATGAAGGAGACGAGGATAATTTTTTTTGGTTAATACTCTTATTGGTTTTTGTATTAGCAGGTACCATTACAGGATTTGTATTATATAAGAGGAAGTCTTGGGAATCTGTTAGAGGAGTTCTTTCCAAGGATGAAAACCTTGTCTTGGATATGATTAGCAGGAATGTTTCTAAGCAGAAGGATATTGCGAGGAAC
>SLQZ01000019.1 GCA_007131205.1 Candidatus Woesearchaeota archaeon
GGGGGGAAACGGATAGGATTGGAAGGACAATTGTTATCAATCCAGGCCCTGAAGGATTAATCATAGAGATCTAGCAGCCATCATCGTTTGGCTTTGCTTCTTCTTTCCAGAATTCGAGTTCTTCCGTATCCTCGTTAACAAATACTTTTTCTTGCTCTGCTTTTTTCTTTGCTTCGACTTCTTCTTTTATTTTCCTGCCACTCAGTCCGACTTGAGGGGTTTTCTTTAAGTAATCCATAGCGGTGAATCCTTCATCTGAATTTACGAGTTCGTGGTATTTGGGGAAGTCTATCCATGTATTCCATGAACCATTTTGCTTAAATTTTTTCTTGGCCACCATTACCACCCTCGAAGGTATATGTTCAGATACGATTTCGTATTCAGGCAGGTGTTCCATTAGTTTTTTTGTGAAGTCAACTATTTCTTCGTGCCAGGGCATGTTCTCCTTCTTCAAGCGTCCCATGGATGCGCCGACGAACATATACGCTTTTACTTCTAAGAAGTCAGGGTTTCCTCGTTTTATCAGGGAAGCGTAATTTTCAGGTTCGACATCGTTGACGCCTTTTACTATTGTTAGTCGTATGCACGTCCTTTCCTTTTTCCCTGCCATGTAGTCCAGGCTTAAGAGTAGTTTCTCCCAGTAGTCCTTGAATAGTGGAACGTCTACTTCTTTCAATAGCGCTTTGTTTGGGGCGTCAAGGCTGATGTATAGCTGCGTGACGGGGTTCAGGTCTCGTATCTGGTCGGGGTATTGCGCATTTGTAACCATGAAAGTAGAGATTCCTTCTTTGTTGAATAAATCCAGTAATTCGTTCATCTTCGGATAAATTATGGGCTCCCCTGTCAATGACAAGGCAACGTGTTTCACATCATTCGAGGCCTTGAACAAGGCTTTGTTAGCATTAGGATTCCCCTTGAAGCCCACGAGTAAGTCATGATGTGCTTTTAGGCTTCCTTTGAGGATCATTTCGGGGTCGTCTGTCTCCCACTTCCATTCTTTCCCCACAGGAGCCTTATAGTCCCGCCAGCAAAACGTGCACCTATTAGCGCAACTAATACTCGTGGTCATCTGCATGCATTGGTGGCTCATTATCCCGTAGAACTTAAGCTTGTAGCACCCGCCTTCGCCTTTCACCATTTTCTTCGTCCAGCCACATGTTTTGACTGCGCTATGGCTTCCTATGACTCTGTACTGCTGTTTCTCCAAGGCTTTCTTTGCCAATTCGGTCAGCATTTGCTGGGTGCTCGCTTCCATTCAGCTTAGGATTAATGGGTTATTAAAAAAAGTTTTGCAAGAACATTTTTAAAAGAAGCCTTACTAGCATGTTTTCATGCTTGGCTTGCTGAAGAAAAAAACAAAGATAATCCTGGATACGAATTTCTTGTTGATCCCGGGTGAGCTCGGAATTGACATATTCTCCGAGATTCAGAGGATTATGGATGAGCCTTACGAAATCTGTGTTCTGGATAAGACTTTGGACGAATTACAAGCCATTATCAGCCGTTCTAAGGGCAAAGAAGGGTTTAATGCCAAGCTGGGATTCATAATGGTAAAACAAAAAAGCTTAAAAACCATTAAGAGTTCCGCTCACGATTACACAGACAAAGCCATAACTGGGTTTGCCCGGAAAAACCCGGATAAAACCGTTGTGGCCACACAGGACAAGGAGCTTAAAAAAGCCCTTCAGAAGATTCCTGTGAGGATAATCGTCTTAAAACAGAAGAAGTATTTGTCGTTGGGGTGAAAACACTTTGTTTTACAAAGCAACAGTAAAAGACTATATAAGGATTCCGCCGGATAAGTTCAAGGATAAGCTGGAAGATGCCATGGTCCAGGAGATTAAGCATAAGTACGAAGGCCATATCTCTAAGGACCTCGGAACAGTTATAGATGTTTCAGGTGTCAAAAACATAAAAGATGGTATCATCATTCCCGGCGACGGCGCAACATTTTATGAGACCGAATTTGAATTAATCACTTTCATACCTGAATTACAAGAGGTAGTTCTGGGCACGGTTAAGGACATCGCGGATTTCGGCGCTTTCCTGAGCATGGGGCCCAGCGAGGGCATGATTCATATCAGCCAAACAATGAACGATTTTGTCAGCTTCAGCAAGGATAAAACTCTTTTGGGCAAGGACTCTAAGCGCGTCTTGAAAGTTGGTGATAATTGCAGGGCGAGGATCATATCAGTATCATACAAGGATGTTACTAGTCCAAGGATTGGGTTGACGATGCGACAGGATGGATTGGGCAAGCTTGAATGGGTTGAAGTAGACCTTGACAAGACCAATAAAGGAGCTAGTAAAGAAGGTGCGGCTAAGAAAAAAGCTGCTAAGAAAAAAGCATGAATAGGTGTTAATTATGGCTGTTAAAAGAGAAGTTTGTAAGAAAACCAAGAAATTCTTGGACGACCCTAATTTTAAGGATTTCAAGCCTCCAGCAGGCACTACGACGAATTGGCAGGGCAGGATTTACATTGTGAACCCTGAAAAGTCGGATATTGCTAAGATTATGGGCTTGGAAGAAAAAGGGGAATACGCGATAAAAGTGAGATAAACCATGGAACTAAAAATTGAATCACAGGAAAAAAGCGTTTTGCCAAGGCAGGACATTACAGCAACGGTCTCTTTTGGCCAGGTTACGCCTTCAAGGAAAGAACTAAAGAAGGCTTTGGCTAAGAAAGCCGGCGTAAAGGAAGAACTCGTTATTGTCAGGAATGTTTACACTGAGTACGGGGAAAGAAAGGCTTTTGTGAAAGCTTATGCTTATGACAGCGAAGACGCATTGAAACATATTGAGTATGCTAAAGTAATTGAGAAGAACAAGTCCGCTGAGCCTAAGAAAGAAGAGAAAACCGAAGAGAGTCCTGCAAAAGAAGAAAAGCCTAAGGAAGAAGCTCCTAAGCAGGAAGAAAAGAAAGAAGAACCTCCTAAGGCAGAAGAGAAGAAAGAAGAAAAGCCTAAGGAAGAGGCAAAGCCTGAAAAAGAGGCAGAGAAGCAGGAAGAAAAGGCTGAAGAAAAAAAGGAAGAAGTGAAGGCAGAGGAGAAAGGTGAATAAGTATGGCTGACAAGAAAGCACCAGAGAAAAAGAAGAGCGGGAAGAAGCCCCATGAAATCTACGAGGTTTCAGGCGATTCTCTTAAGAGGAAGAACAAGTCTTGCCCTAAGTGTGGTTCCGGCGTTTACATGGCTAACCATCAGGATAGGTGGAGTTGTGGCAAGTGCAGGTTCATGGAGAAAAAATAGTTTTTTTCTAAAAATTTTTAAAAACATAACTCTTTCTGTTCAACCATGAAAGTTTACACGAAGAAAGGGGACGAAGGCTACACCACGAAGTATGATGGTAGCAAAGTCAGAAAGGACGACCCAGTCATAGTGTTGGTTAGCAAGATTGATTCACTTCTCGGCTCTCTTGATACTGCAATTGTTTCCCTGGAAGATGAAGAAGTAAAGAAGATTATTGAAGAAATTCAAGACAAGTTATGGCAGACTGCTGGCGAGATAAGCCTGGGCGGGAAAGGCAAGAAAGTCGAAAACACGATAGAAAAAGAAGATATTGATAAAATGGAGGGTTGGATTGACAAGTATCACCCGGATAACAAGTTCTTTGTTAGGTTTCGCTCAGAGCCAAGCGTTAGGCTGAACGAATCAAGGCTTAGGTGCCGTGAATTAGAAGTGATGATGACTAAGCCATTATTCGAAAACACAATTAGAGGCGAAGTTTACAAGTATGTTAACAGGCTTTCAGACTTATTGTATGTCTTGGCTTGCAAGGAGAATTAGGTGTTGTATCGAATCTTTTTTTTAATCTGCGTACATGTTGTAATGGCCTATCCTGGAGTTATCCTTGACATGCCTATGTTCATCTACAGATACCAAGAACGCCTTACCCTTGACAACTTCTATCTCGGTTAAACTGCAGTTGTCGATAACTACTTTCCACAAGTCCTTATTTGTTATTTTAACCACTTTGCCTATCATATATCTTATCACATGCGCGTGGCATACAACTGCTATGTTGTCATACTTCATTTTTTTAAGTTCTTCCCAGAAAGAATCCATTCTTTTTTTGTCTTCTTTTTTTGTTTCACTGCTTACATGGTCTTTCGGCGGGCCTCCTATGAGCACGCGATATATTTCTCTTAGCTCAGGCCTTACGATAAATTCTGCTTTAGGGTAATACTTGTGCAGGTGCTTCGCTGTGTCTAATGCGCGTTCTAAGTCGCTTGTTATAATCAAGTCTATTGGTATGTCTTTAAGGTAATCTGAGAGGTATTTTAGTTGTTTCTTGCCTGTCTTGTTAAGTTTTTCAGAGCCACCCTTAATTATGTTAGCATCGATTTCTCCATGTCTAATAAAATACAATTTCATACTAGTAATCATTTATTTTTATTATTAAATGTTTCGGTAAGTAAAAATTTGCATAAAAAAGAATTAAACATACATTATTTCTTATTCAGCATTATGCTGTATTCGTTGCCTTTTATCTTGCTTACAGATCTATGTTTGTATTCTTTGTCCGGGGATTTCATTGATATAGTTATTGTGTCCGCCCCTATTTTTTCTTTCATTTCCTGTAAATGTTTTTCTAGGTCTACGTCGTGTTCTGAGCTTGGCTGTATATGAAGGTGTATCCTGTCTTGTTTTTCGAGGCCTGCTTCTTTTCTGAGTGCTTGCACCCTCCTTGCTATTTCTCTTGCATAACCTTCCTGAAGTAGTTCTTTGTCGAGCTCAGTATTAATGTATATTGTTCCGAACTTAAATGGTGCGGCTACCCATGGTTTTTCTACTTCTTTCTCAACGACGAAGTGCTTTTTTTCTAAGCCAAAAGTTTTTCCTGCTACCTTTACCTTGTACTGCTTTCCATGAATCACGTTCTTTATTATGTTTTCTTCCTCGGATTTTTTTAGTTCATTTAGTATGTCTCCGGTGCTTGTTCCGAAGTCTTCGCCTATCGATCTGTAGTCTGGCTTGGCCTTGTATTTTACCTTGTCAAACCTTTCTATTATCTTAGCGCCTTTGATGTTTGTGTGCTTGTATATTGTTTCTTTCAGGGTTTCCAGTGCTTTCTTTGTGTTTTCAAGTGTTTCTTTTGCTGCGAGGTCTGCGTCTAATTCAATTAAGACTTCTCTTAAAGGCCACCTGACCCCGGTGTTGCCTTGGTCTCTCGCAGAAAGTATTCCCTGTACTACTTCCCTGGCAAGCTTCATGTCCGTGTTAAGCTTCTCGTTTATCTTGCCTGGCTTCGGCCATTCTTCTAAGTGAACGGAGAACTTGCCTGTGAACTCTTTGTATATTTTCTCTGCGATGTAAGGTGTGAATGGAGCAAGCAGTTTCGCAACATTCTCCAATACATACCTGAAAGTGTAAGCCAGTGCTTTGTCTTTATCGTTAGTCCTGTCCCTTACAAGCTTGATATACCACCTTGAGAAATCCTCAACTACGAATCCTTGGAGTTTAGAAACGCATTGGTTGTACTCATGCTTCTCCAGGTGTTCTGTCACTTCTTTTATTAGTTCATTGGTCTTGGATATCATCCATTCATCTTCTGTTTCCAATGAGCTTTTATCCTCTCCCGTGAGTCCTTGCTGTATAAGGTACGTGGATGCAAAGTAATATGAGTTCCACAGCGTGTTGAAGAATGGGTTAATCGTTTCTTCCATGGGCTTCATCCCGAACCTTATCTGTTCCCCTAACGGGTACGAGCACATAAGCATTCTTACGGCGTCCACGCCTACTTTATCAAACATCTCTTCGGGGTCTACGACGTTGCCTTTGCTCTTGCTCATCTTTTCTCCTTTATCATCACATAAGAGTCCTCCTACTGCGCAGCTCTTATACGCAACATCGTCAAACAACAAAACGCCTATCACGTGCAAAGTGTAGAACCACCCCCTGGTTTGGTCTATTGCTTCAGCTATGAAATCATATGGAGCGCTTTTCTTGAACATCTCAGTTCCTTCTTTGCTGAAAGGATAATGGTACTGTGCGAAAGGAGCGGCTCCTGAATCATACCAGCAATCTATAACTTCAGAAGTTCTTCTCATCGTGCCCTTGCATTTCTCGCACTTAAATGTTAGAGGATCTACGATTGGCTTGTGAAGGTCATCAACTTTTTTGCCTGTTAATTCCTCTAATTCCTTTATGGAGCCTATGGCTTTTTGGGCTTCGCATTCCTCGCACACCCATATAGGCAGAGGCGTACCCCAGAACTTGTTTCTTGAAATAGCCCAGTCTTTTGCGCCTTCAAGCCAGTTCCCGAATCTTCCTTTTTTTATGTGGTTCGGGTACCAGTTAATTTTTTCGTTGTGCTTTATTAGCTTATCTGCGTGCTTGTTCACACTAACGAACCATGAGTCCATCGCGTAATAAAGCAGTGGAGTGTCGCATCTCCAGCAGAAAGGGTATGCATGAAGGTATTCTTCTTCCTTGATTAATAACTTTCTTTTTTCAAGCTCTTTTATTATGTCCTTATCCGCGTCTTTTACGAATCTTCCTTTGTACAATGTTACTTTTTCGTTAAAGCTCCCGTCTTTCTCCACTGGGTTTATGAACGCAATACTGTTTTCTTTGCATGTCTGGTAGTCTTCTTCTCCGAAAGCAGGTGCTTGGTGCACTATCCCTGTTCCGTCTTCTACAGAAACATAATCTGCATGAACTATTATGAAAGACTTCTTGTCTTTTTGCTCTGCTAATTCTTCTTTCATATAATTGTAGATTGGCTCGTATTCCTTTCCAACAAGTTTGTCGCCCTTAAATTCTTCTAAGATTTTTTCGTCCTTGAAGTATTTATCTTTCAAGTCCTTTGCAAGAACAAGCTTTTCTCCTTTTACCTCAACAGTCACATAATCTATGTCTTTGTTCACCGCGAGAGCTAAATTTGAGAGAAGCGTCCACGGAGTTGTTGTCCACGCCAATAAGTGTTTGTCCTCGTTTTTTAGTTTGAACTTGACAGTTATCGCGTCATCCGTAACATCCTTGTAGCCAAGGGCTACTTCGTGGCTGCTCAAAGGCGTTTCGCATCTAGGGCAGTAAGGAACTACTTTGTGGCCTTTGTACAACAAGTCTTTTTTGTGCAGCTCCTTTAGGCTCCACCAAACGCTCTCCATGTAGTCCTTGCTCAGAGTCATATACGCGTTATCAAAATCTATCCAGAACCCAAGCTTCTTTGTTACGCGCTCCCAGTCCTTGACAAAAGTAAACACGTCTTTCTTGCATGCCTCTATGAATTTTTCTTCGCCGTATTTTATTACATCTTTCTTTGTTTTTAAGCCCAGTTTTTTTTCAACCTGTACCTCTACGGGCAAGCCGTGGCAGTCCCACCCTCCTTTTCTCGGGACGCTGTACCCTTGCATGTATTTGAACCTGCAATACAAGTCCTTAAACACACGAACCTCAACATGGTGCAGTCCCGGTGGAGCATTAGCTGTTGGTGGTCCTTCAACCCATGAAAACAACTCCCTATTTTTATCATGGGCTATTGTTTTGCTAACTATTTCTTTCTCATTAGCATCCCAGTGAGCGCTAATCTCTTTTTCTATTGCCGTAAAGTCATAGCTTTTTGCCGGATTGGTTTTCATCTTCAAGAATCCTTTGTAAATAGCAAATGGTTTAAAAAGTTTACCCACGAAGAATGTTTTCCGCTGGAGAAATATTTAAATATCATGTGTGTTTGTTTCAAGACTAATTCATATTTTTGGGGGTTGATAGTTTGACAGAAATATACTTCGTTTTGATAGCGTTATTGGCGTCAGCGATAAGCATTTACGCGTTCTACAAGTTCATAACTGGGAAGCCTTCAGGCAATAAGACCATGCAGGATATTGCTGAGCAGATACACGTTGGAGCCATGGCTTTCCTCAGGAGAGAGTATAAAATCCTCGCAATTTTTGCAGTTGTAATTTTCGCTTTGCTTTACATCTTCCTCGGAATGGAGATGGCTGTCTCATACATCTTAGGAGCTTTGTTCTCCGCATTAGCTGGCTGGGTTGGAATGAAAATAGCTACGAAAGCCAACGTCCGTACAACTGAAGCAGCAAGAACAAGCATTGGAAGCGCTCTACGAATTGCATTCAGCAGTGGAGCCGTTATGGGCTTAACCGTGGTAACACTTGGTTTGCTGGGAATCTTTAGCCTGGCCTGGGCTTTCGGAGTATTTGACAGCCCTGAACTCGTACCAATGATATTCGGTTTTAGCTTCGGCGCATCCACCATTGCGTTATTCGCAAGGGTCGGAGGCGGGATTTACACGAAAGCCGCTGACGTCGGCGCGGACCTTGTTGGAAAAGTCGAAAGCGGAATACCTGAAGACGACCCCAGGAACCCAGCAGTAATCGCGGATAACGTCGGGGATAACGTCGGGGACGTTGCAGGTATGGGTGCGGACTTATTCGAAAGCTACGTTGGAAGCATCATTGCAACAATGGCATTAGCAGCGCTATTCACCGGAATGGAATTTGAGTACATGGTCCTCCCGTTGTTCATTGCTGCTGCGGGTATCGTAGCGTCTTTAATAGGGACTTTGTTTGTCCGGACTAATAACGAGAAGAAGCTTCATTCAGCGCTTAGGAATGGGTTGTGGGCTAGCAGTATAGTAGTGCTTGTAGCTGCGTTCTTCCTCTCCCAATGGCTTCTCGGAGCAGAGTTTCTTGGAGTGTTCATCGCAATAGTTGCTGGCTTGCTTGTTGGTATCATCA
>SLQZ01000020.1 GCA_007131205.1 Candidatus Woesearchaeota archaeon
CCTGCACTTGCTGAACCCCAACAACAGCACCAGTAATTTCATCTGTTGCGCAGCTCGTTAGAATTAATAAGAATGTGAGTATTATTGTTATTATGTGTTTTTTCATTGGTTAAAGCTATTTATTTTAGTGTGGTTTTATATAGTTTTTCCCAAATTGGTTTTTTATTTCAGGAGATAATATGTCAATATGCGAACTCCTGCTCCAGTCGCATATTTTTGGTGGTATGTCCTCGGTTCTTTTAAATAAGCTGTTCCGGCTATGTCTATATGTGCCCATGAAGATTTTTCTACGAATTTGCTTAAGAAGACTGCTGCTGTTATGGCTCCGCCGGCTCTTGGGTCTGCTTTCCCGGACAAGTTTTTTAGGTCTGTTATGTCTCCATCCATGTCATCCTGGTATTCCTCGAAAAAAGGCAGTTTCCAGACGCGGTCATAACTAGCATTTCCTGATTCTTCGAGTTTTCTTCCTAACTCATCGTTATTCGTAACCATTCCAGAAACATAATACCCCAAGCCTATTATTACTGAGCCTGTTAGAGTAGCCAGGTCTATCATTGTCTTGGGTTTGTATTTGTCTTCTGTATACGCCAAGGCGTCCGCCAGTATTAAGCGTCCTTCTGCATCCGTATTTTTTACTTCTATGGTTTTTCCGTTATACGCTGTTACTATATCACCTGGCCTTGTCGCGGAGCCGTTTATCATGTTCTCACATATAGGTATCACGCCTAACACGTTTTTCTTCACGTTCATTTCTGCTATTGCTTTCATCGTTCCGAGGACTGCGGCTGCGCCTCCCATATCCATTTTCATGTCTTCTATGTAGCCTGTTGGCTTTATGTTTATGCCGCCGGTGTCAAACGTGATTCCCTTGCCAAGGATTGCTGTAAATGGGCCTTTTCCGTTTTTGTATTCTATTATTATCAGCTTTGGTGGGTTACTGCTTCCTTTGTTCACTGTTAGCAATGCGTTCATCCCGAGTTTCTTCATTTCTTTCTCGCCGAGGACTTTTATTTTTACTTTCTTGTTCTGGACGCCTATTCCTTTAGCGGTTTTTACCAAGTAATCAGAATCCGCGATTGACGGTGACTCGTTAACAAGGTCTTTTGCGAGGTTTGTCGCATCTCCTATTATTATCCCAGTTTTTATTCCTTTCTTTAGAAGAGTATCTTCCTTGTTCCATAACAAGACTGCTTTCTTTGCTAAGTGCTTCCTTTTTTCTTCTGAAACGTATTTGCTAAAATCATAGTTTGACAGGAATAAGCCTTCCGCAGCACTTCTCCCTATATCAATGTCTTTCAGCCCTGCTTTTTTTGCAAGAACCAATATATTAGATGTAAAGCCGTCGTACTTGTTGTTCTTCATCAGCTTTATTATTATGCTCATAGTTCTCCTCAGCTTTTCATTTGTGAAATCTTTTTTCTTGCCAAGGCTTACCACAATTATTTTCTTGTAAGCAGAATTATGCATTTTCGTAATATATATTTCCCCAAAGCCGTGCTTGAAATACCTTTTTTGTATTGCTTCTTTCAACTCATCATTTAATTCTGGGTTCTCGTCCTTGTACATATTTTTTTCGTCTTCAAACAACCCTAATGCTAATAATTCTTGTTTAGTGTCAAGCTCTTTTTTTATCGTTACATCCATCTTAGTTTTCTCCTCAGCTGAATCTTTCAACTTTTATGTTTTCCTGCTTCGTCCCTTTACTAAGAAGCAATTCTTTTGTTTCCAACACCATTTCTTTTTGGCCGCATATATAATAAGTTTTCTTTTCAAACTCTTCATCTAATCCACATTTATAGCACTTGCCTAAGTGTTCTTGCACCCTGCCTGTTCTTTCATCCCATTTCTCCCTGCTTAAGACGGGCTTATACTCGAAGTGCGTATATTTTTCTTCCATTTCAAGGAATTCCTCGTGGAACAACAAGTCTTTCCTGGTTTTTACCCCGAATAACAAGCAAATATTCTTCTTTGTGCTTGAAAGATGTTCATTTAGAATGCCGTAAAACGGGGCTATCCCGATACCTGTCGCGATAAAGCAGATTTCTTTCCCGTGTACTTCTTCATTAAAAGTAAAATGGCCGAACGGACCTTTCACTAAGAATTCATCCCCTTCCTTTGCTTCCAGTAATTTTTCGGATGCGAATCCTCCTGGTATTATTTTAACTCCTAGTTCTATTATTCCTTTCTTGCCGCTCGGCGGGTTAAGTATAGAGTATGCCTTATACTTTTTTTCTTCACCCCTAACTATGTGAACGTTAATGAATTGGCCGGCCTTAAAACTGAAGTCTCCTGGAGCACTGAATAAGATTTTCATAATATCTTGGGTTAGCCATTTCTTTTCCAGTAGCCTTATCTTAAACATTCGTATGTTAGTATTCAGCATTTTTCCCATCAACTTATTTTCAGAGTTCATCAAGCACCTCTGCTACGTGTCCTGAAACGTTTACCTCAGGGAATACTTTCTGCAAGTTTCCTTTTTCATCTATGATAAAAGTGCTTCTCTGCACCCCAAGAAAAGTATTTCCGAACATGCTTTTCTCCTTTAAAGAACCATATACTTTAATCACTTTTTTTTCTGGGTCTGAAAGCAAAGGGAACGGAAGCGAATATTTCTCCCTGAACTTCTTGTGGCTTTCAACTGAATCAGCGCTAACACCCAGGAGTACTACGCCTTTCTTCTTTAACAATTCATACGAATCCCTAAAACTACAAACCTCTTTTGTACATCCAGGCGTAAAGTTTTTCGGGTAAAAAAACAACACAACTTTTCTTCCAGCGTAATCACTAAGTTTATGTGTTTTCCCGTCCTGGTCTTTAAGTTCAAATCCTGGTGCTTTACTAAGTTCCTTTAACATTAGTTTCACTTCGTTGCTTCCTCGTATTTTTCGTTTACTTTCTCCCAGTTTATCACGTTGAAAAAGTTTTCTACGTACTCCGGCCTCTTGTTCTGGTACTTAAGATAGTAACTATGTTCCCATACATCTATTCCTAGTACTGGTTTCTTTTCTTCGCTTAAAGGGCTGTCCTGGTTCGCAGTACTCATAACTTCTAATTCTTTATCCTTGTTTACTACTAGCCAAGCCCATCCGCTTCCAAACCTGGTAAGCGCGGCATCTGTGAATTTCTTTTTGAACTCTTCGTAGCTTCCGAATTTTTTGTTTATAGCATCCCCTATTTTTCCCTCGGGAGGCTTCCCCCCGTTTTTCTTTAGGATTTGCCAGAAGAACGCGTGATTAACATGGCCTCCGCCGTGGTTTCTGACAGCAGTCCTTATGTCTTCAGGCACTTCCTCCAAATTAGCCACCAACTCCCTAACTCTTCTTTCATGTAGCTCAGGATGTTTTTCTAGGGCAGCATTTAGCTTGTCTATGTATGCCTGGTGGTGTTTCTTGTGGTGTATCTTCATCGTTTCTTCATCTATATATGGTTCTAATGCGTTGTACTCGTATCCTAGTTCTGGTAATATGTTGTTCGCCATAATTTCACCTCATAAAAATTGTTTTTTTTATTGTTGTTCTTCGTATTCTTCATCTGCTTCCAAGTATCCTTTCATGAATGCTTCTTCCTCTACGTCAATTTCATCGTTTTTTCTTAAGTCATCGATTTCTTTTTTATCGTAAAAATTTGTTTCATCTATGCTTTCATTAACTTCTTCTTTTATTTCTTCTCTCATTTTAACCACCCTCATATTTTTTCATATATTTTTTTCATTAATAACCCGTCTTCTTCTATGTTTGGGCTCTCGCTGATTACCGCTCCTTTTATCTTGAATTCCTTCCATTTTTTCAACAAGTCTTTGTAGTTGAAGTCTGAATCTTCTAGGAATAAGTGGTTTTTCTCTCCTTTTTCTCCGTATGCGATTCCGGACATGTGGATGTGCATGTTGTCTAGTCCTTCCCTTCCAAGGCATTTCTCAATCTCTGTTAGTATTGAGTGAAACTCTTCAGGAGTATTATTCTTCCCGTTCGTCCTTGCGTGTAAGTGCGCAAAGTCAACGCAGGGCATTACTCCTTCTAATTCCTGGCTTAGCCTTATGATTTCTTTTAGGTCTCCGAACTGTGTTGGCTTGCCAGTCGTCTCCGGCCTAAGCCATATGTCATTCCCGTTCTCTTTTAATTCATCCAATATTTTTTTGAGTTGTTCTTTTACGTTATTGTAAGTTTGCTCTTTCTCCATGCCTTGGTAAAACGCTGCGTGAAACGTCAGGCTCCACGAACCGGCTTGCCTCGCTATATTCGCGGCTTGCAATATCCTTGACCGGCTTGCGCCTCTCTTCACGGGCTCTTTGGCATTCAAGTTAATATAGTATGAGCCGTGCGTCGTCATCAAAACATCTTCTTCAGTTCTTGCTTTATTAACTTCAAAGGCAGTCTCCGGATTCAAATTAACGCTATGCACGAATTCGAGTTCCATTGCTTCCAATCCTAGCTTCTTAACCTGGCGCACACCTCCCAATGTTTTCCCGTTATCAGGAGTGCTTATCGGTATTCCTGCAGTCCCAAACCTTAACCGGTCTGGTTTCTTTACCTTTATCTTGCTAAAGTCAAATTTCATTTCCTGTAAGCCTCATAACCATTTTTTTCTAAGTCTTCCGCTAATTCCGCGCCACCTTCTTTTACAAGTTGCCCGTCCAGCATTATCATGACTTTGTCTGGCTTTAAATGATTAAGCATGCGCTGATAATGCGTTATTACCAAAACAGTCATGTCTGGGTTTTCTTCTTTTAGTTTGTTTATGCTCTCGCAAACCCTTCTAAGAGAGTCTATATCCAGCCCGGAATCTGTTTCATCTAAAATCGCGAGCTTAGGATTCAAAACCGCTAATTGCAGTATCTCCATTTTCTTTTTTTCTCCTCCGCTGAATCCTTCGTTCAAGTAGCGCCCAGCGAAATCTTTGCGTATATGCAACAACTTCATTTTTTCGTTAAGCAACTTGATGTATTCCTGTACTTTGACCGGGTCTTCTTTTGGGCGCCTCGCATTAATAGCAGTCCTTAAAAAGCTTGAAACAGTCACACCAGGTATCTCAGATGGGTATTGGAATGACAAAAAGATTCCTTTCTTGCTTCTTTCATCAGGCTCCATTTCAAGCAAGTTTTCTCCTTCATACAAAGCTTTTCCTTCTGCTTCATATTTTGGGTGGCCCATTAAACCATACGCTAAAGTGCTTTTACCACTCCCGTTCGGCCCCATTATCACAGCTACTTCTCCTTTCTTCAAAGAAAAGTCTGCCTTCTTTACTATGTCTTTGTCTTCAATCTTGACCGTGAAATCTTTCAGTTCCAGTATTTTATCGCTCATTTTCAACTCACTTTTTTTGATTCGTATTCTATTATTCCTTTCTTTATCGTTATAAGCGGGAGCATCGCGCATTTAATCCTTGAAGGAGTTAAGTTCAAACCAATTAAATCTAATATGTCTTCTCGTTCCATGCCTTGGATTTCTGAAAGCGGTTTACCTTTAAGTTCATCTGTAAGCATCGAAGCCGTGGCTTGGCTTATCACACAGCCTTTCCCGTCAAACGAAACGCTTTCCGCTTTCCCATCTTTAACACGAATAAATATTTCTATGACGTCGCCGCACAAAGGGTTTGAATCTTCTTTGTGGATATGCGGGTTCATCATCTTCCCATAATTTTTTGGGTTCTTATAATGGTCCAGTAAATTTTCTTTGTATATTTCTTCCATTATCTATTATCTCCTTTTCCGTGGATCATATTCCTTTCATGCCTGCTCTTGAGCTTTTCAACGTTCATGACTGCTACTTCATTCATAGTTAACCCGAGTTCCTTGGAAAGCGTTGCGATATACCATAGTATGTCTCCAAGCTCTTTCTTGAGTGCAAGCTTTTCTTCTTCTCCTATAACTCCTTTTTTGTCGCGTATTATTTTCTTCACTTTCTCAGCTACTTCGCCTGATTCCCCTGCCAATCCAAGGGTAGGGTAAACAAAATTTTTCCCTTTATCAGGATATACTGCTGTCTTCAATGCTTCTTCTTGGTATTCGTCGAAATCCATTGTTTTTACCTCAATATTATCTGTTCCGCTTTCTTTATGCTTTCAATTAATTTTTCTATGTCTTCTTCTGTGTTATAGCAGGCTATGCTTGCCCTGTTTGTTGCTGCAATTCCGAGCGCGTTCATTAATGGCTGGGCGCAATGGTGCCCTGCCCTCACGCAAACTTTTTCTCTGTCAGCGATAGTCGCAAAATCATGAGGGTGTATTCCTTTTATTGTAAAGCTTACTATTGGCCCATAATTATTGTCCTCATGCCCTAGTATATTCACGCTTTCTATTTCGCGCAGTTTTAACAAAAGTTTTTCTTTTAATAACTCCTCGAATTTTTTTATTTCTTCGTAGTTCCTGTAAAAAAATTCCAGGCCTGTAGCGGAAGCAAGTATTCCTGCAGCGTCAATTGTTCCTGCTTCAAACTTGAAAGGAGGCTTTGCCCACTCACTTTTTTCTATGCTTACCCTGCTAATCATGTTTCCCCCATAGAAAAACGGGTTGATTCTTTCAAGCACTTCTTTTTTACCGTAAACTATCCCTGTTCCCATCGGCCCATAAACCTTGTGCGAGGACAAGCAAATAAAATCAGCATCTGTATCTTTAACATCTATTTTTAGGTGTGCAGCTGCCTGGCAAGCATCTACGACAATAAAAGCATCCTTATTCTTCTTCCTTATTAATTCAACGGCTTTCTTAACATCAAGAATCTTCCCAGTTACATTAGACATATACGTGAAAGCAACAACCTTTGTTTTTTTATCAACCAATTCGCTTATTGCCTCAACACCCTTGTTCATTAAGTCAGCGTATTTAACAACCCTGAACGAAGCGTTTTTCTTCTTTGAAACCTGTTGCCATGGCACGAAATTGCTATGATGCTCCATCTCCGTTACAACAACATTATTTTCACTAGGAAGCTCTTCTCCCAAAGCATTAGCAAGTTGGTTAAGCCCTTCTGTGGCGCTTTTCACAAAAATTATCTCTTGTTCACCAGCATTAAGCATTGAAGCAATCTTTTTCCTTGCGCCTTCAAGCATCTCCGTAGCCTTCTCCGATAAAGAATAGACTCCTCGGTGAACGTTAGCATTGCTTTCCTCATAAAAACTTTTCAAAGTATCTATTACTATGCCTGGTTTCTGCGTGGTTGCAGCACTATCTAAGTACGTTAATCCTGGTTGTTTTTCTAGCAATGGAAAATCCTCCTTGAAATTCTTCATCTTTATTCCTCTCTAAGCCTCCCCATTAAAGTGTTGAGAAGCAATTCCTTGGTTTCCTCATCTTTTATTTCGTTTATGGCAGGATAATAGAAGCCTTCCACTAGCTGTTCTTCGGCTTTTCTCTTAGAAATGCCCCTGCTCATCATATAAAATACTTTTTCCTCATCAATACGAGTCGTAGTCGCGCCATGAGTGCATTTAACCTTGTCGTTATGAATCTCTAAATCTGGAATTGAGATTGAGCGGGCGTTATCATCAAGCATAAGGCTTTCAAGCTTCTGGTACCCGTTAGAGTCAGAAGCATCTTCCTTAATCCTTACAAGACCTCTATTAATAGTCTTTGAAGAAAGCAAAGAACCTTTTGTTTGCATTAATGAGAAAGTATTAGTGCCTTCATGCTGCGCTATAGAATAAGAGTTTATTTCTTCACCTTTCCCTGCTAAGTACATGTTGCTAAGCCTTGCACTGCTATTATTTCCTTTCAGCCTTGCAAAAACCTCTTGCAACAACAATCTTTGGTTTGAGTCGCATGCTAATAACCTGAACTCGGAATCATCCAGGACTACCGGGTTTATCCTTGAATAGCAAACCGAGTTCTTTACAGGCTTCTTAAGCTGTATAACTGAAACTTTAGAGTTCTCGCTTATTATTACATCTGTTTGGTGTGTGAAAAAGCTTTCTTCCCCGCTATTTATCTCAAGTAGTATTTCTGCATTCGTATTTTTTCCGATGAACAACGCCAGATGAGTATAAGAATTATTGCTTACTTCGTTTTTAATCTTGACAGGCTCTTTCAACGATGTGTTTTCAGGCATAGAGCAGATTATTATGTTGCTCATAGACCTGTGTAAATAACCTATTTTTTCATTACTTATGCTTACATCAAGCTTTTTTTTCATAGAATTTTTTTGTTCTTCACTGAAATCAGTCGTTTCCAGGAATTCATTCCAGGTATAAACTTTTAATTTTTTATTGTCACTTTCAACTATTGTTTTTCCTTCCCTGAAAACCCGGTCATCTCCTAATTCCAGCCAGCTAAGGTCTGTGGTCACGCCCAATCCATGCTTCAGTATAGGTGTTTCTGTTTCAAAATATTTTTTGAAGCTTTCAACCCTTTCATTTCCAAATCCTTTACCATCCATTTTTCTTTTTATGGCATCGCTTATTTCAACATCCTTTATTCCTATTGTGATTGTTTCTTTCATCCCAGGCTACCTTCCATTTCAAGTTCTATTAAACGGTTCATCTCCACGGCGTACTCTAA
>SLQZ01000024.1 GCA_007131205.1 Candidatus Woesearchaeota archaeon
GCTTCTTCCACAACACGAAATCAGCAGGATTCTTCTTATCCTCATTAACATCAACACGTGCACCCTCCTTGATTTGATCTAAAGGCTGCTTGGACAGCTTTCCATACTCAGAGAACTTGTCAATCTCAAAATAAACACCGTCACTCGTCTCATAAGCAAAGCCCTTATCCAACAAGTCCTGAACCTGCTTAATAATAGCATCCATATGAGCAGTAGCGCGAGGATAATCATTGACAGCATCATTCTTCAAGGACTTCATGTCTTTATGGAACTCGGCCTCGAACTTCACAGCATGCTCAGACTCAGAAATACCTGCTTCTTTAGCAGCCTTAATTATCTTATCATCAACATCAGTGATGTTCATGATATAGTGAAGCTTAAATCCCTTGTAGCGAATGTATTTCGCAATCATATCGAACTGCGTAAAAGTCTTCGCGTTCCCAATATGAATATAATTATAAACCGTGGGCCCGCAGACAAACATGTTAATCTTATCGCCTTTCAACGGCTTAAGCTCCTCTTTCTTCCTTGCCAGCGTATTATAAACTTTCAATGCCATACAGCGCACCTATACACTTATTTTTTTATATGTTTCGATTAGACACTTATTAATTCATACTTATTCTCCCAAGCATCCACCCTTATAAGGTCTTTGCAGTAATCATTGCCTGTCAGAATCTTTAAGGCTTCTGTGACTTGCAATGAAGAAACCATTGCTGTTAATGAATTAATAACGCCGATTTCTTCGCAAGCATCAAAGCTGGCTGAATTACCAAATATTTTCTCAAATAAATCAGGGTTATCCACAACCAAAACATTTCCTTTTACGCCTGAGCCAGCAGCATGAACCCATATCTTGCCGGAAGAAGCACAGAAATTATTAATGGAGCGCCTAGCATTCATATTGTCAGTGCAGTCAAGAATCAAGCCGTACTCATTAAGCACCACTGAGTTCCCATCGCGGAGAAAGTCATCAATCACCTCGAATTCAACATTCCTATTAATCCTTTGAAGCTTTTCCTTAGCAACCAACACTTTTTTCTGCCCAATATCCTTTTCCTCAAATAAAACCTGGCGCTGAAGATTAACCATATCCACAACGTCCTTGTCAACCAAAAGAATTTTTCCCACTCCAGCGCGCGCGAGGAGCTCGGCTGTAAGAGTCCCAAGAGCTCCAACCCCGATTATCGCTACTTTGGAATCCTTCAATTTTTCCTGGCCAGCATCCCCTAGTTGCCTTAGAGACCTTTGCCTAACATAACGATCCATGATTATCACTTCTTTTTTACTACGAAGAACGCATGGTCCTTTTCGAAAGGATCGAGCTCCCTGTAGTCCACTACTACAAAATCCTGCTGATTGTCAAAAAAATTCTTGACCTCCCTAAAAATTTCCTTGGGCTTCCTAGTAACATCGACGCTCCTTGCCTTTAACGCAAGCAACCCAAAACCATCTTTTTTCAGGTAAGCACCGCAGTTCTTCAAAAAAAGATTTAGCTGGTCGCGCTGCGCCACATCCTGAAAGACAACATCAACCAATGGAACAACATCTTTGTAACGCTCAGGATGATTCGCGTCCTCAAGAAGCGGAGCCATGTTATCCCTTTTTTCGCATACAAACACCAAGTCCCTAACAACACTGGGTGCGAAATCCAATGCAAACACATAGCCCTGCTTCCCAACAATATCTGAAATAAAAGAAGCAGTATATCCATGGCTCGCACCCAAGTATAATACGGCTGAGCCCTCCCGAATACCTGACTGCGACAATCCTTTAGCTATCGCAGCTGCGAACTTACTCCTCTTAGGGTCAATCTCGCGGTATTCACCCCCCTTAAATTTAATAATTGCTTCTCTAAAACCATTATACCCAGGGTAAATGCTCTTCGTATAAAACGAATCGTTCCTCTTAGCCTTGCTCTTAAAAACCCTTAACTTGTTTATTTCCTGCAAATCAAACACCTTTATTGAACTTATTTTGGAGGTCAAGCAACATTTTGTCAGCTAAGAACTCTCCTTTAAAATAATCCAGGCGGGCTGCAAGGCTAATCTTGTCCGCTAAAGCCCTAGCTGCTTTTCCCTTGCCATTCTGAGAGGCACCTGCAACCACGGGATGGCTTATTATGAACCCGTACTTAGGCGGCTTAGCACCACTTTTTAAGTGGCGGAACAAAGCTTTCTCAGCGCCAAATAATTGTATGGTGCCGCTCTGCAGCTCAGCCAGCCGCTTCAACGACTTTGCTTCCCGTATGAGCTTTGCGCCAGTAGTCACCCCAGCTAATACGCAGAGGTTCCTGCAATAATCATTCATCGTTTTTTCAAGGTATAGCAAAAGGAACGTTTTTGTTTCGACCAATCCCTGGCTTATCGCAGCCAAAGCCTTAAGTGCTTGCTCGTCTTCCCGGCCAAATTCTGCACCCATCTTTGTTGGCTCTTTATCTGAGGCCAAGACTATTTTTATAAATTCCTCGTTGTCCTCAATTTTTCTTTCTAGCTCAGGGTTTTTTAAGGAGAACCATTCCCTTAGCCTGGAAGCATAACTGTTTATAGTTTTTTCAATTTCTTCAGCGCTGCTTATCGCATTAATTATCATCTGGTCCTTAGACACAGAGCTTCTTACCTTTTCCTTAACAGACTGCAACGCCTTCTTCCTAATTTCCTGGAATTCATTGTTCATACGCATAAGGAGAAAAGGCATGTTTTTAAAGTTTGCCTAGAAGAACAACGCCCGGAATATAGGCGTGAGTATCAGCACAGCTACAATTATAAGAATTAATTGAAATGTCCGCATCCAAATCCGCTTTGCCACCGGCTTCTTAAAATGTTTTTCTAGGACTAACAAGTACATCTTGCCTCCATCAACCGGGCCAGCCGGAAGAAGGTTTACAATGCCTATGCCGAGGCTTAAGACGAATATCCAGCCGAACAACCCAAGGGTTTGGTTGAAAGTTAACCCAAAAGGGTTTCCAAAAAACCATAACCAAGCATTTTTTGCCCAATCAGGGAACACGAAACCAGCCTCCTGCCTAGGAGTTATTTGATGGCCTAAGTTTATGCCGATGTACGGCAAGGATTCGTTGTTCGGATGAGAGTCCAAAACCATTTCTTTCTCGCCAAGATTTGTCTGAAGCAAAACCGTGTCCCCCGGCGAAGCGTTTTGCAACACAGTAACCAAATCAAACACGCTATTTACTTGCTCGTTGTTCACAGAGGTTATTACTTCTCCTTTTTCAAGCATCTCCAAGCGCCCGCCAGGCAAGTTTTTGGTCTCATCGGGAAAACCGGTTATTAGTACTCCTGATGACTCGTACATATTAGTTGTGATTATGCCTGCACCAAGAATTATCATCATTACCAGCAGTGCAAGCAAAACATTTGAAAATGGCCCGGCAGCGAATATGCTTAGCTGCGTCTTCCTAGAGGACTTTTGAAGCTTTTTCTCATCTGGCTCTACGAACGCCCCAGGTATTGGGCCAAGCATTACGAGGCCAGAGCTCTTAATCGGTATCTTATATGCCTTGGATACTACGCCGTGGCTGAACTCATGAACAACTATTACTACGAACAACGCAATAAGCCCCTCTACTAGCGGCAGCGTAATAGGGCTTCCCGGAATGCTTATTCCTGGCAGCACCGGCGTAAACAACGGGTCCGCGTCAGGCCTGAAAAGAAGCTGGTATAAGCCAAAGAAAACCAAGTATATAATAAAAAACATTCCCATAAAGCCTACGTATATGCCTAGCACGCCTCCTTCCTTCATCCTCCTAAAAATGATTATTGATGAGAGCAATGCAAGGAATGATGCAATGAAAACCCAAGCCGCCAAAGATAAGAGTGCTGCAGATAGAAATTCTGCGAGTGAGTTAACAAATAATGCTACGCCAGCTAGCAATGTTAGCGATAGGCTTGCATAAAAAACATATTTTCCTATTGTATTATAAGGCTCTTTTAAGGGCGTGGAGAGCTTTTTCATTTGCTCTATGCCTAGCTTTGTCTTATACATAGCAATAATCTTGCCTTCAAACTGGAATTTTTTCCTGTTAAAATAAACAAGCAGTATCACTGCTAGGTAGAATGCTATAACCACACCGTAATTCTGGAGAAATTCAAGCATAGAACAAGATTCTTGCCAAATCATATTTAAATTTTGCTAAAAAAAAGTCTCTGCCCCAAAAGTCAGGAGGAAGGCCTATTAAAATGTATTTTTAGCTTATCGTTACTAGCCTGCCTTGCATGTTTCCATCGAAATCCAAGGGCTCGATGCCGTGGTCTCCTTCACTATCCACAGCAATCGTATAAAACCTGTGCTGGCCAGTAGGCAAGCCAGACACAGTATGCGTCTGGGGATATGGACCGCTAAAAGTTCCAATTTCAACATCCTCAATTTCATTGACAGGATTTTCAGAGCCAGGCACATAACGATACAGCCTTATACTTGAGATGCTTCTTCCTGGCTCGTTTGTTGAGCCAGAGAATGTAAGTGTTACGCTGCTGCCGCTGACCACTGAACCCGTGATTTCGGACTCGGGAAGCCTTATGTGGTTGCCTGGGCCCTCAGGAGAAATAGGGTTTCCATCTCCGTCAACAAGATTTGTGTATTTAACAGTGCCATGATTATTTATAGTCCTGCCAGGGCCGTTATTTTTGAATTCGACATTTCCAATTGTCAGAACCCCTGAAGTAGAAGCGAGTAAAATAGGTGTGCCGCCATTATCATAAATCCTGCCAGACTTAATATTTTCAACGCTTCTTGTTAGAATTCCAGTATCACTATTATCGTGTACTAATACGTTTGATATAGTATTACCACCAGAACTAAAAGCCCTAGCGGTACCGCCTGCTTGGTAATTCCTGCTGATTAGCTGTCCAACCTCCGCATTTTGCACGTTAATATGATAAGAAGTGCTATCGCCACTAGCCTTTATCATGTTATCATCCGCTACGAGAACGCCTATCTTGTTAGAAAGACCTTCCCTTAAAGATACACCTAGACCTCCATTCCTCCAAGCATGTATTTTACCCCATCTTTGATGGCCTCCCGCTCTTAACGGATCGTTTCTGTCGAAATTTCCTATATGGTTTAATCCGCTAGTCCAGCTATGATGAACTTCCAATTCCTTAAAATCCACGAGCTTAGTATTAGGAGTTGTCTTCATGCCCTGCCAATTATGATGAGAAAGCAGCTTATCACCAACCCAGTAACCTGTTGGAACACCATCCCTGACACTGCCTGAAAAATCAAAGCCAAACCCGCCATGGCCAAAATGGGCTTCGTTAACTCCTTCAAAAACAATAGGCTTTTCTTCAGTGCCACCCCTTCCTGCAAACCCATGATGAGAACCCCAACCCCAATAATAAGCAAGACAATTCCTATAAATAGCGCCATCAGTATCCTGGCTAAAAGTCATCCTGTTAGCAAAATAAGAAGCTACATTGTCAAACAGCAAATATTCTGCATTGTCATAAGCCCTATCATAAACATTATGGTAAAAACTGTTCTGATTTTCATGGGGCTTCCTATTGCCATTAACCGCGACATCCTTCAAGACAAAATTTACTTTCCTATCCCCGCCCGCATGTCCAACAATTATTAAGTGAAAACTACCAGACCAAATATTTAAGTTATCCACACGCTTAACAACTGATGAAGAGCTCTCATCAACCACCCTGAATTCATTGAAATCAGACCAGTAATACCACTCATCAGGTATTGTCGTAAACATTTCTCTTGCCTCAGAATAAGTAATGTATTTGTAATTCAATTGGCCGAAAAGCTTAACGCCATAATGATTCTCATTGATATAAATCCTATTGCTAATTTTGTAAATGCCTGGAGGCAAGTACACATTTTTATTGTTTGAACCTGCAGCGACTTGCAAGGCATTTTCAAAAGCAATATTGTTAGCAGAAGCAGAAGAGTCCAAATCATCACCTCTTGCCCCGAACCATCTTACGTTGTAATAGTTGAAGATGGATGTGTCTCTTATCCATCTTCCTTGGCTTGGGTTTGAATCCGGGATTATTATTGTTCCAGCATTATCGTTTTGTGTGCTTGTTTGGTCCCATTGGAATAAGCCTTGTCCTCCGTCTTGTGGTGTGTAGTATCCTTCTAGCCATACTTGGCTGTGTTGTCCTGGGCTTAATGCTTTTAGCGCAGCCATATTTTCTACTATCGGAGTCCCTGGTGGCGGCCCATCATCTACAGGGTTTACCTGTATGTTTACAGGATTACTCGTAACAAGCCTGTCTTGTACTTGCTGTACGCCAACAACCCTGCCTGTTATTTCTTGGTTAGTGCATGATGCTAGAATTAATAATCCAATTATTATGAATACCGCTTTTTTCATTTGCCCACCAAATTTTTAAGATAGCCTTTTTTGTAACTGGTCAATATATAATGATTGAGGCAGCAAAGTTTCTCCTTCACCAATGCCTTCAAACCTATGCCTATTTCTTGATAGCACTCCATTTACCAACGGCCTATTACCACTGGTGCCTATAACAAATATTTTATCTGATTGGCCATTAACAAAAATTGAACACTCTTCACAATATAACTCCGAAACACCACCAGAACTTTTATGATTCCAAAAAACGGATTGATCAGTAGTAACCCCATGAGGTATTGTACCTGCGCTTCCACGATAATTAACAAGGAAAGGCTGTCTCCTCATATGAACATTATCAATTAAGTTAGACACACTCAAATGCATGTGGAAGTCACTATACCCGTAAGAGTCAGAATTATATATTACATTACCGCTAGCAAACTGCCTGGCAATATCAAAAGCATACCTAACATCCCTACCTCCTTCCAAAGCTTCACCACCCCTGCTATTCTTCACAAGGCAGTCATTGCACTCGATCCTGTGAGCATAACCATTGCCCCCACCACCCCTATATTGAGCCCTGCGAATATCCGTCCCGTTAACAGTAATACTCCTAGAAAACGCAAAATAAAGGCCGTTAGACACACTATGAAAATTACCAGCATTCACGCTCGGCCTGTAAGAATGAACATTATTAACCCAACCATTCAAGACATTCCTGTACATTAACATATAAGAATTATGAACATCATACGCAGCAGTGCCTTCAACATTATAATCATTAGGCCCAAAACCACTCCCAGGATGCTGCCTCATGCCAATACTAAGATGCTCTACACCCACCTCCTCTATGTGTTTATTGGTTTTGTATATTCTAGCATTATCCCTTGTTTTCAAAAAATATCTTAACGGTATATCAACTGTTATCGTATTCCCACTAACACTAGTTACCTGCCTATAAAAAGTTACTCCATCAATAATGCCCGCCCAACTATCCACTAATTCAGGCCTACCAAGCTCATTAATAAAATCCTCAGTCATATCATGCGTTAAAACAATCCAATCCCCTACATTTATCCCTTGAGTGGAGGACAATACCACTTCAAAATCCCCTTCACCAGCATCTTCAATAAGAGCCCTTTCAGAACCAGGAAGAACAGAATGCCAATGCCAGCTAGTTTGCCCTTGAGGCTGCACTCTAATCACAGCTTTAGATCTCATATAATAATCGTTATTAAAAATAAAAGTTTTATCAGGGCCATCTCCTCTAAGAACCACGCCACTATAAGAAATAAGCAAAGACTCATCGTTGTTTCCAGAAGAAACCTTGTATTTGCCTTCGGGAAGATAAACCACGCCACCACCATTGCCACCCACATCATTAATCGCGCTCTGAATAACGTTAGTAACATCTGTTTGGCCTGTGTTATCTGCATTATAAGGAGGTTGTGTTACGTCAACAATAGAACCAGGAGGATTACTAGGAATAGATTTTTCACCCATATGATACCCTGCATAAGAAAAATCATGCAGAAAATCACCGTGTTCATTTGTGTATCCTGGCTCCCAGTTTTCAGGGTACAGGCTGCTCCTCCAGTAATCTGATGGGTTTACTTGTATGTTTACAGGATTACTCGTAACAAGCCTGTCTTGTACTTGCTGTATTCCTATGGCAGCACCAGTAATATCTTGGTTGGTGCATGAAGCTAGAATTATTGATATTGTTATTATTGCTATCAAAATTGTTTTTTTCATTTAACTACCTATTCATTTTGTTTTGCATTTTTATAGTTTTCCTCATTATACATGAACTTTGGAGAAAGCGCATCATCTTTCAATGTATAATGCCCAATCAGATGCCTGAGGAGCATTCCAAACATTATTCGTGCCAGGATTCAAACTATTAATAATGTTAATTTCTTGGTACGAATTTCCCCTCGTGTTAACAGCAACAGCTTTTGATATGGAACTTAAGCCTGATAAATCCA
>SLQZ01000042.1 GCA_007131205.1 Candidatus Woesearchaeota archaeon
TAGCACAAAAACAATCTAAATAGAATAAATACAGAAATAAAGTAAAAACAAAAACAACCTAAATAGAATAAATACAGAAATAAAGTAAAAACAAAAACAATACACATAATAATATTACACAATTATTGAATTTCTTTAATTATATTATTTCAGTTATTACACTAATTAATTAATTTATGAATTATTTTGTTTCAGGCGCTTAAAACACCAAATATTAGTTTTTGTGCTTACGATATCTCCGCGTAAAAGTAATAAGTAGTTGGCGTAACCGCAATAGGATTCTCAGGAACAATTAGCTGGAAATCATACGCACTGGAATCATAGCCAGTAGCAGCACTCTCCAAAATAGTGGTAAACACCAAATTCCCAGAACTATCCTCTAATAATATTTCCTGGAACGTCGCCTCTTCCGAAGGAGCTTGAGGAGTATCATCCACATAAGTCGCAATAGCCCTGCAAGTACTATTAGCAATGAAAGTAGTTCCGACAAAGAAACCTCTATGTATTGAATTATTAAAAGTCCTGTTAATGCTATCTGCAGAGGAATCACTTATATTCAGGAAAGACTGCTCTGCTGCAATTCCTTGCTCAGATACGCAGCCAATACTACCCCAATCAACAGAGTTATTCCTCGAAACATAAACCTGGCCAGAAATCGTATCAAGAGTCCAGTCATAAATAGTGCTCCCGCCAGTATCAGTCAGAGTAACCCCTCCAGTAATATTACCCACATATGCTTTCCACCTAGGAGTCTGGAAAGTGCCGCTCAACACCAAGGTCGTGAAAGAACCTCCAGGCGTGGTAATTTCTGATGCAGGATCAAGGACAGGAATGTCTGTATCATTAAAATCTATATCCACTCCTGTTGGCTGTGCCCATGAAAGCATAGTGCTTGCAAGCAGGGCGCTTATTATTAATAGTAATACTATTCCGAGCAATGCTAATTTTCTCATTTTAGCACCACCCCTTTCTTTTTAGCCCTCTCAAGAACAGTCCAGATTGTCTTCGGGCTCTTGCCGAGCTCCAGCGAGATTTCTTTTAGGGATAGGCCTTCTTTTTTGAGGTGGATTGCTACTGACTCCAGGATTGAGAGTTTCCTATCAGCAAAGATAGATGTGCTTATCATAATGGAAGGCGCATAATCCAAAGGCGTTTTTGTTGCCTTGTCGTAGGAAGACCATATAGTTCTTGGGTTCCTGTTAAGTGCTTTTGCGATATCTGAATAATTCAGGTTTTTTTGCTCTTTAAGGTATTTTGTTACTGCTTTTAGGCCGCTTTCCCCGTGCCTGAAAACCGATAAAGGTATTTCTAATCCTTCTTTTTTTGGCAGGGCTTCCTGGTATGATAAGTCGAAGAAATCAAGAGGTTTTATGTCGTGGGAGAAGCGAGCTGTGCTTATGGCTGATGTGAAGGTGTTCTTTTCTTTGCCCGCTTCAAAAAACATTATTTTACTTGTTATGTAAGATTTAATATATAAATATTTCTAATATAACTATATTATTTACTTATTTTGTAAGTTATTTTTATATTTTTACTTATTATGTAAGAATTTATTTTTTGTGGATATTGGCAAAAAAGAAAAGTTTAAATAATACTCAATAAGGGCAGATAGAAGGGGAGAGAGGGAATATATTGAACAAGAAACTGCTAATCCTTATAACAATAGGCATACTAACCCTGCTTACAGCTCCAGCCCTCGCAGCCGAACAAGTAATAATCAACTCAGCAGACTGGAGAGATGCATACAGCGGAATGCTCTACGCGAGACTGGAAGGAAAACAAGGACAGTTCTTAACAAGTGAAAGGCACGCCAGAATAATACTTCCAAGCATACCCACAACATCTGAAAGCATAGAAGTATTCAGCTCCAGGAACAACCCATTCATAGTAGGATACCAAGCGCTTCTTGAAAGCGAAGGATACCAAAACGTTGAAGAGCTAAGAATGGGCAGCGGAAACCTCGAAATCCTAGAATTGCTGCCAGACATAGACAAATTCATAATAGTAGACGACTCATACGGTTACAACGCGATCAGCGTAGCGCCACTAGCCGCACTAGGAAGGTACTACGTATTATTCTCAAACAGGAACAACATAAACCAAATAGTTAACACACTCCAAGACAGGAATGTAAGGGAATTAATAATATACGGGCAAACCGAAAGGAACCTAAGGGAAGCCCTGGAAGAATACAACCCGGAAATAATAAACACCGGGGACAGGTTCGAGAACAACATAGAAATAGTTGAAAGATACCAAGAAGTATACCGATCAATACACGGCCAGCCAAGAAGGCAAGCAATCCTTACAAACGGGGAATTCATAGAAACAAGCATAATGAATGGAGCTGACCCAGTATTATTCATAGGATTCGCGAACGTGCCAGAACACGTGCGTGAATACATAGACAGCAGCGACTTAGAAGTCGGAACCCTTATAGGAAATGAGCTAATAGGAACTGCTACATTCATAAGGAGGCAGACAGGGCTAAGCGTATTCGTAAAATTCGGCCAAGGAGCAAGAGTCCCCCAAGGCGCTATAGCACAAGTAGAAGACCTGGACAGGTTCCCAATACCAAGATATGAACTAAGCCTTGAAATCGCAGCAGCCATGGTAAACACTGCAACGAATAATTTAGAGGTAACATACAGGAACCTTGCACCAATAGCAACTTATTTCCGGCCTTTAAGCATTAGGGTAACAGATGACCAGCAATCAACACTTGTAGACATAGTTGATTTAACACCAACATTTATCGACAGGAATGACTATAAGACAATGATATACCCATTAGTAGATGGGGATGGGGACAGGATTGACTTGCTTGGAGATGAAAAAACACTTGACATGACAGTCATATACGGGGAATCCCCAAGATCCCTGGAACAAGAGATGCAGGCAAGCCTAAGGCTTGAAGAAGTAAGCATAATTGATGGGGCGGAAATAGAAATAATAGATGTTTCATTTATTCAAAGGACGAGCACATTCCTGGTGAAAGTGAGGAACGTAGGCAATGTTGATGCTTATGCGACAGCAGAAATACATGACTTAATAATAGATGGAGACACATATATTTTTGGAACAGATGAAGTTGTACGGGTCAGGCCTGGAAGGACTGCCACGCTAGGTGTTGAGACAACTATGGAAGAGGAAGACATCCCTAACAATGAGCAAGTTCGCGTGAAAGTACTGTACGGGGAAAGAGAGAATGCGCTAATAAAGATTAAGGAGGGAATATTCCCTTTCAAGTTTGCAGCGCCAAACATAATGCTTTACGTTCTTATAATATTGATAATCCTGCTCCTAATACTGTTCTTCCTGAACAAGAAGTGCAGGCACTGCAACGCGAAGAATCCGATTATCAGGAAGACGTGCAGGAAGTGCAGGCAAAGGATGTGATTTTCTTATTGTTTTGCTATTTTTGAGCGTAGGGCTGCAAAAATAAAAGTAAGTAAATTTTTAAGTAATAAAATAAGTAAAATATATAAATGAGCGCCATAAAAAACTATTAGATGAAATTCAAAAGAAAGCTGTACACACGCGGGCACTCATACGAAACAACAATCCCAAAGCCACTTCTATTCGAGCTAAACCAAGAAAAAAAACACAACGTCATATTCAGGTATGATGTAAAGAAAAAGAAATGGTACGTTGAATTCGAGGAAAGAAAAGAATAAAATGGTAAAGAACAAAGCAAAAATAAGCATCATAAGCATAATAATAGTTCTATGCCTAACGATGTTCTCATTCTACATAGCAGAAGACCTCCCAAACTTACTCACAGGAAGAACAATAACAAGGGTCAACATCCTAGAAACACCCCCTGCAGACTGCGAAGTACACTTGGCAGAAGGGCTTAACCTGGCATCGTTTTACTGTGAAACAGGAGAACGGCATGTAAGCAACGCCTTAACAGATGAAAATAACACAGTGCTAAACTACACTGCAATATTCCGATTCAACCCTGGAGATGAAGAAAATCCCTGGAGCAGCTATAACCCAAACCTTCCGAACTGGACAATTCAAAACCTAAACAACCTGAACAGGAGGTATGGGTACTGGATAAAAATGGAAGAGCCCGGGATGTATTTCAGGGAAGGATTTGACTTCCCGCAAACAACCATCAACCTAAGAAGGGGCTGGAACCTAATAGGATACCCGACCAGCACTGAGAGAGACATAGAAGACGCGCTAAGCCAGATAAGCGCAACCTACACAAGGGTAGAAGCGTACACAGAAGTTGATGGGACAAAGACATGGCTTTATCACGTGCCAGGAGGGCCTAGCACGATAGAGAATATGACTCCGGGCTTAGGGTACTGGGTTTACATGGAGCAAGACGCGACACTGCTGATAAACTGGTAAAAATGAAAAGAGCAATAATACTAATATTCTTAATAATCCTATTAGCACACCCAATCCAGGCGCAGGAAAGCCCCTTGTTGCCAATGCAATTATACGGGGAAGCGAGATCATTCAACCTGCCAGTAAACCCTGGGACAATAATAAGTGCCATAGACACCGAAGGAAATGTGTGCGGCAGGTTCACAGTAGCGCACCTAGGCCATTTCGGAGTCCTCTCATGCAGGGCAGAGAACACAACTATGAATGGGACAGGGGCATACCCAGGGGAGCATATAAGGTTCAGGATAGGAAATTTTCCTACTTCAGTAGTCTTTGGAACAACCGCAAACAGCACAGGAAACCTTTACTGGGAAAGCGGGGCTTACAGGAACATAACAATTGTATCTCCTCCAATAGTATGCGGAGACGGGTTCTGTGATAACTATGAGAGCTGCTCTACGTGCCCCGAGGATTGCGGGGAATGCCCTGTATCCGACCCGGCACCTCCACCGCCAAGCCCACCGGCAGGGCCTCCTGGATTTCCTGACTTCGGGATTATTGAGCCAGAGCCAATAGTTGAGGAATGCGTTGAGTCGTGGAGCTGCTCTGACTGGGGCATTTGCTATCCTAACGGGACCCAGACCAGGGAATGCATTGATTTAAATGCTTGCGGCACAGAAGATGACAAGCCAGAGATCGTGCAAGAGTGTATTTATGAGCCAATTGAACCAGTAGAGGAGATCCCTAGGGAAATCCCTGAAAGGCCTAGGGTTGAGGAGCCGCTCGTGATAGAAGTATGCGATGAAAGGCTTCCATTATTCAGCATTCCTTCACTTATTTTTATAATAATACTGCTCTTGATAGTATCTGTTCCCCTGGTTCGCTTGAAAATATATAAGCAAAATATCATAAAGGATAAATACGTTGAAGAGATTGAGAAGCTCAAGAGTATTTACCAGGCAGAGAGAAAGACATACACATTTGTAATAATTGTGTCTGTGCTTGGATTAATCGTGTACATTTACCATTATTTTTTCTTCTTATGCAAGGATGTTTACTATGCTAATTTGTGGCTGCTTGCGTTGCTAGTTTTTCTAGCCCCTATTTTCTTGAATGTAGTGATAAGCTTTTTGAAATACAGCGAGAAGGCAAAACTGAGGAAGATGAGGCTGCTAAACAACAGCTACTATAAGCATGTTTTGTACATGATTAAGATTACTAATGAACAGTTGTCCAGGTCGGAGAATGAGATAACCCAGAAGATATATTCTTTAGGGCAGGATGATGCTTTCAAGGAGCTTGTGACTAAGACGAGTGAGATAAGGAATATTTACTATGATATGACTAAGCTTTTCTCTCTGTACAAGAAGGATGCTAAGGCGATGAAGGTTGAGAAGGATTTGCTTGCAAACATGGAAAAGCTGGATAAGAACGAAGCTTTTAACGATGCTGCGCTGAATCATCCTGAGCTTGGCTCATTGAAGTCTAACCTGGCCTTGCTTCATAAGGCTTATGAGTCTAAGCAAGAGCTTTATGATGAGCTGAGAAGGATTGAGAAGGCTGCTGAGGAAGTTGAGGAAGAGCAAGAAATAAGGGCTGAGGAGCAGGAAGAGAGCGAAGACAAGCAAGGCGATGAAAGCAATATTTCTGAAGAAAAAGGCGGGGCTGCCGATAAAGAGGAAGGCCAGGATAATAAAGATTCTGAGAAAAAATAAGTTTGCTAGCAAGCTATCTAAATAATAAACTAGCGAAATATTTATATATTAATATAGCAGATTGTATACTTATAAGGCAGTAACTGAACTAAATGGCAAGGAAACAGCTAAACATACGGCTAGAAGAAGAAACACACACCAAAGCTAAAATAAACGCTATTCTAAAAGGGCAAACACTAAACGACTACATAGAAAACGCAATAAGCCAAGCCCTAGAACAAGACAAAAACCTATCCGAAAAAATAAGCAGGACCAGCCAGAAGGCCAGGAAAAAATGAACGAAAATAAAAACAGAAGGACGGCGAAAATAACCCTGATAACAATCGTAGCCGTGCTAACAATAATAATGGCAAGCACAGCACTTGCACTAACCATAAGCACCCCGGAAAAAATAACCGGGAAACCAGGAGAAGAAATCACGATACCAATAACAATAACAGGAAGCAACGGAACCATAACCCTAACAAGAACACCCGAGATAGGAACAATAACAAGCACAAACAACACGCACAAAGAATTCAAATGGACAGCAACATACGAAACAGGAGAAACACACAAAAAAATAACCTTCAAAGCAGAAGACGAAAACAACCAAACAGCCACAAACCAAGTAACAATCGCAAAACCCCCAGAGATAAGCCTTGAAACCAGCGGAGGACAAATACACGAAAACAAATACAACATAAAGCTTCAAACAGACATGCAAGCAACATGCAAGTACGACTTAACAGACAAGAAATACACCGAAAAGCAATACACGCTCAAAGAAGAAGAGAATAACCACAGCGGAACAACGCCTTCGCTGGGACAAGGCACCCACACAATACACATAACCTGCAAAAGCGAACTAGGCGCAGAAGCTAAAACAAAAATACCACTAGAAGTAAACCTAAGGCCAACAGCAGAAATACGGCTAAACCCAAGACCACCACTAAGGGCAGGAATAGTAAAAGTAGAAGTAATCGCATCAGAAGACCTTATAACCACGCCAGAACTAAGATATTACTTCAACGACGACACAACGCCAAGAAGCATAACGTTAACAGGCTCGGGAAACAGATGGGAAGGATACATAGTAATACAGGAAACAGACAAAAAAAGAATAGGCACATTTGAATTCAAAGGAATAGACAAAACAAACTTCGAAGGAACAGAAATCACAGACGGAAAAATATTCATAGTAGACAACAGCAACCCTGTACAAGTAGCAAGCATAAACGCAGAAATAGAGAGATACAGGATAAAACTAGAATGGAGATACCTGGATGAAGAAAACCACGGAATAAAAGAATACAGGATATACAGGAAAAAAAGCAGGGGAGGAGTAGAATACATAGACTACTACGCTACAACAAGCGAAAGCCATTATTATGATACAGACGTAGAATACGGCGAAGCATACTACTACAAAGTAAGCGCTGTAAACCATGCAGGCAGGGAAGGGGAGCTCTCCAGGGAAGTAGCAGTAACATTTATTCCATCTACAGATAGCGAAGCAACACCTCCCAAAGACGCAGAGCTTTCACCAATACTAAGAACAATGCTCTCCAACCATATAAGCAGGGTTGACAGGATACTAATGGACATAAGCAGCGCAGAGACACAGCTACAGAGAGCTACAGGAAGAGAGAAAATTGATGCCATACAAGACCTAGAAATACTAGCAAAAATAACGAGTTCAAAGAACAAGCTAAACAGCATAAAGAACGAACTGGAAAAGCTAAAAGAAAGAAGCCTAAGCGAGGAAGAGTTCGACATAGCCGTTAAAGCATTCATGGATGAGGCTGAACAAGCACTCAAAAATACCCCGTTAGACATAGAAATAAAAGACTCCATCTCATACCAGGAATTTACAGACGACGACAAAGCAAGGAAAGCAATAGAAGAATACTTCTTAACAGAAGGACTTAACATAGACGAAATACAAACAAGGAACCTAATCAACAACATAATAAAAATGCAAGACCAATTCCTAATAGAGACAACAATAATCAAAGCAGAAATAAAATACGAAGAAGAAACAAAAACATATACAATAGCAAAAAAAAGAGTAAGCAGCCAAGAAACAATAACAAACGCAGAAATACTCGAACTCATACCCATTGAACTAGGAACAGCAACCGAAATAACATTTGTAGAAAGGCCAGAGATAATAAGACA
>SLQZ01000028.1 GCA_007131205.1 Candidatus Woesearchaeota archaeon
CCACCTTTTATCCCTGTCCATCGCGTAATACCTTCCATTAACAGAAGCAATCCTTCCAACTCCCAATGAACTCATTTTTTCCAATAAAACCTTTGTGTTCTTCAAAGTATTATGCACAGGAGAATCCCTTCCGTCACTAATAATATGGACTAATACATCTTTTAATCCTTGCGAAGCGCATAACTCCAGCAATGCAATGCAATGATCCATATGGGAATGCACGCCCTCTTTTTGTATTAACCCAATCACGTGCAAAGAAGTATTTTTTTCCTTGCAATTCCTTATAGCGTCAAGGAACGCCTTGTTTTGAAAAAAGCTCTTGTCGCGTATGGATTGGTTTATCCTTTCAAACGGCTGCAATATAATCCTGCCGGCCCCTATTGTTAAATGCCCTACTTCGGAGTTCCCCATGTATCCTTCCGGCAATCCAACCGCTCTTCCTGCTGCTTCAATAAGAGTATTAGGGTATTCCTTCATGAGCATGTCTGTGTAAGGAGTGTTAGCATTCTTAATCGCATTCTTTTCTGTTTCTTCTCTATACCCCCATCCATCCCTTACAATTAACACTACTGGCCTGTACTTCACCGAAAAATCACCTGTATTAACAGTCTACGCCTCTCTTTTTATGTTTTTTGCTATTCCATAGGTGTTTTTTTCCAAAATTTTTATATACTAAAACCTTTATTTAGGTCTTTGTAAGGGGGATTTTTGCTATGAACAAATTATTATTGGTAGGCATCCTGGCATTGTTGCTCGTCGTGAGTGGTTGCGTTCGAGCGGATGACATTGTTTGCAATTACGACGGTGTTTGTGATGACTGGGAGACAGATGACTGCATTGACTGTAAGGATGTTGCTGGTCGTGGAGTCCCGATTCCAACTGGGGATGTTGTAAGGCCTGTACCGTAAATTCTTTTTTCGGGTGATTTTGTTTGGCTGAAAAGCATTATACTACTAAATACGAGGAAAAGCAGACGCATATGAGGCGTACGGCTAGCCTTGAGAATCATCCTGTTGTGAAGGGTTATGGCTTCAATAAAAAATTTGATTTCGATGAATTCTTAAAAGCGTATTCTACGACTGGCTTTCAAGCCTCGAACCTTGCAAAAGCTATAGATATTGCGAATGAGATGGTTAATGATAATTCAACAGTTTTCTTTGCCTTCACCGGGAACGCTGTCAGCAGCGGGTTAAGGGATATCATCACGTTTTTAGCTAAGAATAAGATGGTTAGCGTTATTATAACAACTGCTAGCGGCGTAGAAGAAGACGTGATTAAGTCATTATCTGATTTCCGGTTAGGAGACTTTGATGTTCCCGGACGCACATTATTCGAGCATGGCGTCGGCCGCATTGGAAACATATTCGTGCCGAACGACCGTTACTTGCACTTCGAGAAGTTCATCACGCCTTTCCTCAACGAAATCCATTCTAAGAACAACGTCGTTACGCCTTCCATTATAGCAAGAGAGCTCGGCCTTAAGCTTAAAGAAGATTCTTTTTTGTTCTGGGCTGCAAAAAACGGTATTCCTGTGTATTGCCCAGGAATCATGGATGGCTCTTTCGGTGACTTAGTGTATTTTTTCAAGCAGCGCAAGCCATCTTTCAGGATTGACGTGACTGATGACCACAAAGAATTAATTGATTTCGTACTGCAACAGGAGAAAACGGGGTTAATAGTCTTAGGGGGTGGCATTGCTAAGCATTACGCTTTGAACGCCCAAATATTCCGTGAAGGCTTTGACCACGCAGTTTATCTTACTACAGCGGAAGAATTCGACGGCTCAGATTCAGGTGGCAGCGTTGAAGAAGCTAAGACTTGGGCAAAAATTAAAATAAAATCTTCAAGCGTTAAAGTAAAAGCCGACTTCACAATAACATTCCCTTTGCTTGTGGCTGGGAGTTTTGCGGGGAAGAAAAGAAAATGATAAAAAAATACTTGTATAAGCCATTAATGATAGCTTCTGTTGCAGCCCTTGCCAGTTGCAGCCCTGCAAGCAAATCAGTTAGCAGCATAGAAGAAGAAGTTAAGCAGCAGTTTTATGAAGCTCCCGCGCTTATATCTCAGCGTGATTTGAACAACTTATTGCACGAAATGCCTGTATATCACGCTTTAAATCAAAAAGGCTTATCCTTAGATGTCTTCTACGATTCTTCTTTACAAGAACAAAAGACTTTGTTCGCCATATCAAGGTCTCCCGATGATTCTTCTGCGTTTGAAGTCAGGATAAACCCTCCTACAAGGATTAATGATTTGTTCGACCACGAATTCGATGTGTACAGGGCTCTTATCCGCACTGAACAATTCTCTACTATAATAGACCATTACAACGGTGTTGGCCTTGAAAGTGAGCGTTGGAAACATTTGTTTTATCTTTCTAGGCTCTCCTGGCACCCTGGTTCTCCAGGCATGGAATTTGATGAGAAAGCAAGCCTTTTAATATACCAGCATGCTAAATATGGCAGTCTTGACAGGCAAGTACTTGAAAAATTCCATGAGAGCCATGTTAGGGCGAAGCTACTAGATGTTTATGATATTATTCCCCGGGTTCAGTTTCATGTTGACAAGACTTATGAATTCATCGATTTCTTGAGCAATCACAACAGGTCTGAAGTCATCCAAAGATTTAATTCAACAGAGAAATAATATTTATTCTGAGTGCTCCACGCTTATTATATCCACGAGCAAATCCTCGAATTCTTCGAAGTTGTCTTCGCTTGTGAAATGGCCTGCTCCTTCTATCACTGTTATTTCTTCTCCTAGTTTGTCGCTTAATTCCTTTGTTTTATCTAAAGGCACTGCTTCATCGTTGTCTGATGCGTATAAAAAGAATTCTTTGGATTTCTTTTTAATGGTTTCAAAATCGAACTCTTCTACGAATGTTTTTAGTTTTTCATCATAATTATTGTTGTGTTCACTTATGAATCCTGCTACGAGGAACGTTGCTCTTATCGGCCTCACTTTTTTTTCAAGAACTTTTAGTGCGAATGGTACTCCCAAGCTGTGCGCAATTATTATTGAATCCGAATCCAGGTTCTTCCTGTATTCTTTGAAGGCTTCCTCCCATTCCTGTAAAGAAGGGTTTTTTCCTCCTGGGAGTGTCGGAGTATGAACCATGTAGTTTCTTTTTTCTAGCTCTTTTTTTAGCCATGGAAACCAGTGGTTATCAGGGGTTCCTTGCATGCCGTGTATTAGGATCGCGTTTCTCATCTTTATCCTATGTTCTTTTTTTGTTTATTTAAATCCTTTCATTTTTCCTTGCATTTTCTGCATCATTTTCTGCATATCCTTTTCTGATGCGCCGGGCTTTAAGTGTTTCATTAGTTTCTTGCTTTGCCTGTATTGCTTTAGCATTCCTCTTAATTCTGAGCTTGGTATCCCTGAGCCTTTGCTTATTCGTTCTATTCTTGTCCCCCGGATATTGTCCGGTTCTTCAAGTTCTTCTTGGGTCATGCTTTGCATTAAGTGTTTCCATTTCTCTATTTTTCCTTCTTGGTTTTGCAGCATTTCCTTTGGTATGTTAGCATTTCCCATTCCTGGTATTAAGTCCATTACTTTGGTTAAAGGACCCATTTTTTTCATGGCCTGCATTTGCTCATACAAGTCGATTAGGTTGAAGTCTCCTTTGAGCATTTTTTTGCCGAGGTCTTCTGCTTCTTCCTCGGAAATAGCTCCCCTGGTTTTTTCTAGTAGTGCTTCCAGGTCTCCCATTCCCAGTAACCTGGAAACAAAACCTTCTGCTCTGAATTCTTCGAAGTCATCAACTTTTTCGCCTACGCCGATAAACCTAACAGGTGCTCCTGTAACACTGCAGGCGATTAACGCCCCGCCTCCCTTAGCAGTTCCATCAAGTTTCGTTATTATTACTCCTGTTACATTGCATGTTTCGTGGAAAGCAGTTGCTTGTTTCTCCGCGGCTTGCCCTATATCTGCACTTAACACCAGTAAGGATTCGTCTGGTTTCACCGCTTTGTTCAAGTCATTTAATTCCTTGATTAGCTCATCTGATAAGGCATCCCTTCCAGCCGTGTCTATTATTACCAAGTCATATGAATCAAGCTTTTTCTCATTAGCTCGATAAGCTTTCACAGCGTTTTTTTCTCCTTTCACCCCGTAGAAATCAACGTTTACCTGCTTAGAAATCTGCTCTAACTGGTCGTAAGCAGCAGGTCTCCATGTATCCGTTGTTACAACAGCTGTTTTAACTCCTCGTTTCTTGAAGTAATTAGCCAGTTTCCCCGTTGTAGTTGTTTTTCCGGAGCCAAAGAGCCCGACTAGCATTACCTTGTATGCTTTCCCCGCTTTTTTTATCCTTTCCTGAAAGTCTTTTTTCTCCCCGCTTCCCAGGAAGCTTACGAGTTCCTCATAAACAATCTTCACAAGGTGTTCTTTCTTAGAAATGCTTTTAGGAGGTTCCTCGTTCAAAGCCCTTTCCCTTATTTTCTTCGTGACTTCCAAGACTAGTTTAACATTAACATCGGATTGAAGTAAAGCCCTTTGTATATCTTTCACTAATTCGTTTACGAGTTTGTCATCTACGAATAACGCATCGGTTATCTTCTTCAAAGTCCCTTTCAATGAATTGCTCAGGCCTTCTAATACCATTATACCTCGAGAAGTCACTTTTATTTATAAAAGTTTACGTGTTATTCGCCTTTTAGCCTCAATTTTTATAAGAGGTTTTGTTCCTGTATGAAGACTTTTATCGTGTTGTAATTCTCTGTTATGGCTTTTATTTTTTTTAGAAGTAACACTTCGTATTCTGGAGGTACTACTACTATTCCTGGCCCTATCATTTGCCCGTTATGCTTTTCAAGGAATCCTTTGTAGTTTCCTTTTCCTTTTAGTGCGTAGTGAAGCCTTACCTTATCCTTTTTTTCTAGCCCTTCAAGTGAATATTTTGCTTGGAGCATTGGTTTCAGGCCTAGTTCTTCTGCAAAGTATTTGCCTGTAATAATGCTTTTTCCGTAGAACATTATGCTTTCCCTTGCAAAATTGCCTTTGTTAAAAAGTGTTTCCATGTCGAAATTTTTTATGTGTATCGGCTTATCTGTGAATTTTTCTAGCTGCATCTTGATTCTTTGTGATTCTTCCAGTTGTTGTTTTAGCGGTGTTTTTCTGAATATTACAGCTATGTCTATGTCGTTTGGCTCTTCGCTTTTTATTATTGATGAGCCGTATTGTACTATGTCCATTACGTCATGGTTGTATTTTAATACTGGCTTTTTTTGCCAGTGATATTGTATCATCTCTTATCACTTCCGCTAGTTCTTTTTCCATTACTTGCACGTAGCTGTCTTGGTAGAATGGGAAATTCTTGTCAAGTATAATGTATATTTCTGGGAATTTTTCCTTGGTTGTTTTGAATCTTTCTGTGTGTGAGCTAGGTGTTTTTCCTGTTTTTTGGAGTATGTATATGTCTGTTGTTGCTATTAGTGCTTTGAAGAAGAGCACTACGGCGGAGTTATATCTTTCTTTTTTGTATTCGTCTGTGGCTGATTCAAAGTATTCTTTTGCTGTTTTCTCAAGAATCTCTTTTTTCATACTTAGTAAGAAATAATCCTGAATATTTAAATTTTTTCTTAATTGGTAAGAAAATTCGTGTTTTTTCACAAAAAATTCTTAACTGGTAAGAAATTGTTTTTGGTTGTTCAACAAAATTTTTTAAACCAACCACATATTCCACAGCGCTACGATGAGCTTAAAGCATTATATTGGCGTGACAGGTTTCAACACATCCTCCGAAGTCAGAGCAGGCCTCGAATTCTTCAAAGAAGCCGGCGTAAACATGGAATCAAAACACATCCCTATGATGGGATTCCTCATGTCCAAGAGAACCCTTTACGATATCCCTCCAAAGAGAGATATTGCTCCAAACCAAAAATACCTGAACTGGCGCGTACTAAAAGACAGGATGGAACTCTCCAAAGACGAAGCCCTCAACGCAGTCCATTACGCTTCCAAGACCCCAGGTAATATCTTCAGTGACATGCAAGTATTGTTTTTAAGGCTTTACGGGAGGAGCAACCTTTACAACAGCAACACATGCAGAGCCGTCCAGTTAAACTTTGCGTGGCCCCCAGTCAGCGAACTTGAAAAAACCCTTCATAATTTTCCGGATTTAACAATGATCCTGCAGCTTCCAGCCAAGGCAACCAGTGGCTTGCATCCTTCAAAAATCGCCCGTAAACTGAAAGAATACGAAGAAGTAATCGATTACGCGTTGATCGATCCTTCCGGGGGCAAGGGCAAGGAGTTCAGCGTGAACAGGGCTGCTTCCTTGTATACCACTATTAGGGATGAGATGCCCCGATTATTAGTAGGTGTTGCCGGGGGCTTAAACGATGCTAACGCTTACGATAACATAAGCCGTTTCCGTGACGCTGTTGGCACAACCAGTTTTTCTGTGGATTCAGAGTCCGGTTTAAGAATAAAAACGGATTACATAGATGACCTTGATTTAATGAAAGTAAAAAACTATGTTTTCGGAGCAGCTCAAGCCTTAAAATAATTTTTAGATGTCCAGGTTTTTGACTTTGTACGCGTTTTCTTCTATGAACTGCCTTCTTGGTTCTACCTCAGAGCCCATCAGCATCGTAAAGACTTGGTCTGCTATAACCGCATCTTCAATAGTGATTCTTTTCAAAACCCTGTTTTCAGGGTTCATAGTGGTTTCCCATAACTGGTCTGGGTTCATCTCTCCAAGCCCTTTGTATCTTTGCAGGCTTACTCCTTGAGTGCCTAGTTCTTTCAAGAGTTTATCTTTTTCTTTTTCGTTTAAAGCGTAAACTTTCTGGTTTCCTTTCTTAACCAAGTACAAAGGCGGCTGTGCCACATAAACGTACCCTGCTTCTATTAAGGGTTTCATGTACCTGAAGAAAAATGTTAATATTAACGTCATGATATGGCTTCCGTCTACGTCGGAATCCGTCATGATTATTATCTTGTGGTACCTTGCTTTTTCTATGTTGAACTCTTCTCCTATACCTGTTCCGATTGCGGTTATCATCGTGCTGATTTCTTCATTCGTTAGGATTTTGTTCAGCCTGCTTTTCTCCACGTTCAATATCTTTCCTCTTAATGGGAGTATGGCTTGGAATTCCTTGTGCCTGCCTTGCTTTGCGCTGTTATGCACGAATACGCCTGATGCTAAGGCGAAATTATGCGTCTCAGGGACTTCTATGTCATACACATCGATTTTTTCCTTTAATGGGATTATTTCCTTTATCTTATGGTTGTAAGTTGGTATTGCTTCTTCCAGCTTCTTATGAGGCATTAATGAGTCTTGTTTTGTCAGGTTTTTGGCTTCTTTGTATTCCTGGTTTCTTAGCATGAATTTGTGGTCTGGTGTGCATATTATTTCTTCGTTGTTGTCCAGTATTATTTTTATTACTTCAGCGTTTTTCTTTGTTTTTCTTGGGTGGAGTATTTTCTGTATTCCTATGCTTCCGTCTTTTTGTATTGTGTAGCAATAGTTTTGTTTTCCTTGTTTGTGTTCTTTTATTAGGTCTTTGAAAGATATGTTTCTTCCATCTGCAAGCGCAACCTTTGTATCCCCAACCCAGCACCCTCCGGCACTATCTCCTTCCACCAAGTACAACTCGGATTTAGCCGGGTTTTTCTCGGAGCAATCCGCGAGTTTCCCTGGGAGAGTGCTGCTTTCTAGGAAGCCTTTTCTTCTTGTTAGTTCCCTGGCTTTCCTTGCGGCTTCCCTTGCCCGGGCGGCTGTGCTTGCTTTGTCGATTATCGTTCTTCCCATGCTTGGGTTTTCTTCTAGGAATGTGTGTAGTTCTTGGCTGGTTATGCTGTCTACGATTCCTTTTACTTCGCTGTTTCCAAGCCTGGTTTTGGTTTGTCCTTCGAATTGTGGTTCGGGTACTTTTACGCTTATTATCGCTGTTAGTCCTTCTTGTACGTCTTCGCTGCTTAAGCGCATGTCTTTGTCTTTGAATAGTTTGTTGGTTGCTGCGTAATTATTAAGTGTTCTTGTCAGGGCTGTTTTGAATCCAGATATGTGTGTGCCGCCTTCATGCGTGTTTATGTTGTTTACGAAGCTGAACACAGAGTCATTATAAGCGTCTGTGTATTGCATGCTTATCTCTGTTTCTACGCCGTCTTTTTCTTTTTGGAAGTATATTGTCTCGTGCAACGCGTTTTTTCCTTTGTTTAGGTCTTCGACGAAGCTTTTGATGCCGCCTTCGTAGTAGAATTCTTCTTCTTTTGTTTTCTCAGGCCTTTCATCTTTCACGGTTATTTTTACGCCTTTGTTTAGGTATGCTAGTTCTTTGAGGCGTCCTTGTACGATGCTGTAGTCATAGTTGATTTCTTCAAAGATTTCTGGGTCTGCCCAGAACGTCATTATTGTTCCTGTATGCGTGGATTTTCCTGTTTCTCGTAGTTTTTCTTTTGTGATGCCTTTTTCGAATGCGATGAAGTATTTTTTTCCGTTCCTGTGTACGGTTGTTTCTAGCCTTTTGCTTAGTGCGTTTACTACGCTTACTCCTACTCCGTGCAAGCCTCCTGATACTTTGTATGTGTCTTTGCTGAATTTTCCTCCTGCGTGGAGTTTGCTTAGGACTAGCTCTACTGCGGGCATGTTTTCTTCTTTGTGCATGTCTACTGGTATGCCTCTGCCGTCGTCTTCTACGGTTACTGAGTTGTCCTTGTGGATTGTTACTTTGATTTCGGTGCAGTGCCCGGCCATTGCTTCGTCTATGCTGTTGTCTACTACTTCTTGTATTAGGTGGTGTAGTCCTCTTGGGCCTGTGCTTCCTATGTACATGCCCGGTCTTTTTCTGACTGCGTCTAGTCCTGATAGGACCTTGATTTGGCTTGCGTCGTATTCTCTTGGCTTGTTTTCTTCCACTTTTCCCCCTTTGTACTTCACGTTTTTTCTCGTCGAGAAATTCGCTGAGATTATACGTTTTAACAATCCTGGTTTATTTATAAACTTTGCGGTTTAAAAACAATTAACTGCAATATGGTAAATAATTGTGTTCGGAAACCTTTAAAAAAACAACGTGCTCCCCTGCCTGGGTGGGAGGACTAATCGAGCTAACAAGGCAGGCATTGCCGTTCATGACTTTAATCGGCTTAATCCTAATAATCCTGTTGCTGGCATTATTAGTAGCACGAGCCTTTAAGGCTAAGAAGCGTCCTCTCACCCCAATACAAGAATTCTTTAGCAGGAACGCGTTGAGGTTCTCATTCATAATAGCGTTAATAGCCACTCTAGGAAGCCTTTTTTACTCAGAAATCCTTGGCTTGATCCCGTGCCCGCTGTGCTGGTACCAAAGAATATTAATGTATCCATTAGTACTAATAACAGGTACAGCCCTCCTTACCAAATCAAGAAACTATAGGGCGTACATTTACCCGTTCACAATACTCGGAGCCCTAACAGCAATATTCCACTACGTACTCCAAGTTTTCACAATACCCGCTGCGTGCGGTCCCGGAGCAGTAACTTGCGAAGTAATACACTTCGCCTCTTACGGATTCATAACAATTCCGTTCATGTCCTTAACCGCTTTCATCCTCATATTTTTGTTAATGCTTCTAAACGCGAAAAAATAATTCTTAGAAATGTTTTTATACCAATAACGATTCCTGCTTCACTCTAGGGGGGTAAAAATTGATTTTGTTAGTTAAGTGCAATGATTGTAGTGGTAGCATCCAAAAGCAAAGAGTGGTTACAGGGCACAGGTTTCTAAGGAGGGCTGTGAGAAAAGCAACGAGTATTTTCAGGATAGCTTCAGTGAAAGGAACGTGCAGGTCTTGTGGCGAGCATTGGTCTCCGGATCATTCTTATAAGCATGACTTAAAAGAAATTTCTGTTCGCTTGAAACGCCTCGAAGCGTACTACGAGGAATCTTAAGGGAAAAAGTTTTTATATGTTCGCCCTCATAAGGATTGTATGATTCGCGAGTTATGCTTGGAATGCGGCTCTAAAGCCTTGAAAGCCATAAAAATGGTATCTAAGGGCAGGAAGCTTTTAAAAGTGCCTTTGAAGCTCATGAAAAACCCTGCTCATATCAGCATTTCCTACGTCTGCACAGAATGCAGCCACGCATTGACACTAAGGGATGAAAGCGAAGAAGCACTGATAAAAAGAATAGAAAGGCTTGAAAAATACTACTCCTAAAGATTCTTTAACAAAAAAATATTTAAATTCTTCACTCTCAGGGCAAATAATAGACAATGAAAGAGGTGCCAGGCTAAAAAATATTTCGAGCAACCAAAAGCAGAGGACATAAAATGCTAGATAAAATAAGGTGTGTGGCTTGCAGCTCCAAAGACCTAACATTCAAGCTAATCAGAGGAACAAGACGCGTGCTCCGTTCACTAAAAGCGCACCCGAATCGGAACTTATCAGTAACATGCAACGCTTGCGGGGTAAACGTGAATACCTCTGTAAAAATAAAAAAAGATGAGCACCTGCTGCAGCTAGACGAATTATACGAAGAAATACACATAGAACAGTAAAATGAAGAACCAGATAAAAATAATAGTAGTTAACATAATCCTTATATTCTTAGGGTATCTAGCAGGTACAAGGGTATACCTAATATCAAAAGGCCTTGTAAATTACTCAACGTACGGGCAAGCCAACCTGCTCATAGATTCCGCAACTATAGTAGGGGCAGTCCTTTTGAGCTGGGCGATCTGGCACTTCCTAATAAGAAAGTAAAGCCGGAAGATTTCCGGTGATTTCTCAAAAAAATTTATTAGCTTCTTTTACAACTAATATTATTCATGGGCAAAATATTTGAATTAGGGGAGATTGACAAATCACTTATATCTTCAAAGGAAGAACTAGAAGCCCTGTTTGGAATTAGCACAGGAAAAATATTTGTTTCTGTTATAGATAAAAAAGAACTTTCTTTATTCCGAAAAAAAGACTGGGTTGTAGGCTTTGCAGACCCAGAAAAAAAGTCAATTTTCGTTCTAGAGCAAAGCTTGAGTGGAGTTAATAGGGAGGAATGGCTAAAACTAATCATTCACGAAATGGTTCACTTATTCTATGTTAAGCGCTTTGGGACTAATAAGCCTGCGTGGTTCTTTGAAGGCTTAGCGTGCTACCTCGCAGGACAGAAAAGGAACAAAATAATTTTTAGCCTAAAACACTTGATTGATGGCTTTGATAAATTCGACGAATCATCATATACCTTAGGATACAACATTATCAAAAAAAGCCTTGAAGAAAATAAGGCTTGATTTTATCTGCAGAATGGCATTGCCCCGCAGCCATCCTCCTGGTTTCTTCTCTCATACCAGACACAGTCAATCGGGTAGCCTGTCATGATATCCTCTTCGTAATAAGCATTATCTTCGCATTGAGCGATGTCAAACTGCGAGCAATAAGAATCTGCTCGTTCCCAAAGCGCAATGCAAACTGGAGAAACAGAGCCTTTCCAGCTCTGCATAAAAACCCAGTTATTATATGCGGTAAGCAAACCCGTGCCTAACAACAAAACGATAACAACCAGTAACGCAACAACAAATACTTTTTTCATTCCATAGAAGCATTGAGTAATGAATTATTTAAATTTTGTTAAGCCTTTGGAGGGATTTGAACCCTCGACCTTCTGCTTACGAGGCAGACGCACTACCGCTGTGCTACAAAGGCATTCTTTTAGAGCTTGGCTTTTATTTCTTCTATGCTTAGCTTGCTTTGGCATTCACTGCAAATGATTTTGCGCTTGCCCTTGCTATCTCGGACGTATGTTCCTATGGGTTTTTTTAGGAATGTTTCCTCTGTTTTCTTGTTGCATATATTGCATTTCATGTTTCTTTCTTGTTATTGTTGTTTTATTTATAAAATTTTATGCTAGGAAAGAAAAGAATGCGAGCAGCGTTAGTCCTAGCAGGGTTGCTGCCATGGTAAAGTAAATGGGCTTGTTCCATTTTATGATTTTGCCGCCGTCAAAAGGAATTGTGGGTATCATGTTGAAGAGGCCTAGCCACGAATTTATGAGGAACCCGTATACGCCGAATAAGCCTATGATTCCTGCTCCGAGGAAGGCTATGGGCATGAATATTACTGCTAGGATTATATTTGTTATTGGTCCTGCTGCTGCGATTATTCCGTTCTCACGCCTGGTTATCCTTCCGTGTATGTAGACTGCGCCTGGCGCTGCTAGTATGAAGCCTAGCAGGCTCATTCCTATTGCTAGCAGTAGCATTGAGTTGTTGGCTATAAATTCGGCTGAGTGGCCGTATTTTTGTGCTACTATTTTGTGCGCTAGCTCGTGTAGTAGGAAGGCCATTCCTGCTGTTGCTGTTGATATTGCAAAGAATATGATTAGTGTGGTTGTGATTCCTGGCAGTATTCCTTCTCTCGGAGTCAGGAGTATAGTAAAAGCTATACTGAGTGCGAGCCATGCTTTTGTTAATTCTATGATTTCTCGTCTTGGAAAGTGTATTTTTTGTTTCATCCGATTAATAGGAGTTCTTATTGGTTTTTAAACATCACTCCTAAAAAAACAATTTAACTACTTTATAATAACGACAAAATCAAAAGATTTAAATACTACAAATACTCACCTAACAGTAGTTAAAATGAATTTATTTTTTGAAGCATTGGGAGAAGCAATAAAAAAGCCAATAAGCATGTTCTTACTAGGCGTATTAATAACAATAACATTCAACGCAATCACAGACGTAAACGCCAACCCAGAATTTCCATCACAAGAAAACGCGTACTCATCCCAAATCTACAGGGAAACAGCATACGAAGGAATCAGAGACATACCAAGCCCGCAAAACCACATAGAACAAGAACAAATACGTGTCTTCCAAGACCGAGTCATAATCAACATAGAAAACATCAAATGGGCAGCATTCGAAGACACAAAGAGCATGCTACCATACATCAACAAAGACAGCCACGCACTCCAAATAGAGCCAAAATGCCCTGAAGAAATAAGCATAGGGGACATAGTAAGCTACAAATCAGAATACGCAGACGGAATAATAATACATCGAGTCGTCCACAAAGACATAGACGAACAAGGGCCATACTTCATCCTAAGAGGAGACAACAACCCAAGCAACGACCCAGGAAAAATCAGGTGTGACCAAATACAAAGAAGGCTAGTAGCCATTATTTACTAATTCTCCCCCAAACATTTAAAAGCAACAAACGAATAAAGCTTTTACATGGACAAAGAAACCCTCCAAAAATACGAGAAAGCCGGAAGCATAGCAAGCCAAGCCCTAAAAAGAGGCTTAAGCATGATAAAGCCCGGCGCATCAACAAAAAAAATTCTTGACGAAACAGAAGCTTACATAAAAAGCCAAGGCGCAGGAATAGCGTTCCCCGCACAAATAGCAGTAAACGAAGTAGCAGCCCACTACTGCCCCGCCGAAGACGATACAATCCTAAAAGAAGGAGACACCGTGAAGCTAGACGTAGGAGTCCACATAGACGGCTACATAGCAGACACCGCCAAAACCATAAGGCTCGGCGGCCAAGACGACCTCGTAAAAGCATCACAAGACGCCCTCAGAGAAGCCCTCAAAAAAATATCCCCTGGAGCAATGCTTGGCGAAATAGGAAAAACTATCCAGGAAACAATAACAAGCTACGGCTTTGCACCAATACGAAACCTTTCAGGCCACGCCCTCGGAAGATACGAAGTGCATGCAAAGCCCACAATACCAAACATTGACACAGGCGACAAGACAGAACTCAAAGAAAACCAAGTCGTCGCGATAGAGCCATTCGCAAGCAAAGGAGCAGGAATAGTTTATGAAAGCTCTAATCCTACGCTGTTCACGCTCACAGCCGAAAAACCCGTGAGAAGCCCATTGACGAGGCAAGTATTGCAGGAAATAAAAAAATATAAAGGGCTCCCATTTACTTCGAGATGGCTGTACAACGAGCACGGCATTGGAAAAACAAGGTTCGCATTAAGAGAGCTTAAAAGCCACGGAATGCTCCAGGAACACCCTCCTTTGCTTGACAAAGCCAGAGGCGTAGTAAGCCAGGCCGAGCACTCAGTAATCATAAAAGACAAGCCGATAATATACACAAAAGGTGATAATGATTAAAAAAATTGAAATAGTGAAACTGGAAAAAGACATAAAAAAAAACCTTGTTGCCATAGCAGGCATCGCAATCATAGTACTCGGAATAATACTTCTACTAGAATACATCTGGCACTTCTTCAAAATATTCTTAGGCTTAACACTAATACTAATCGGCGCATACATGGTGTTTGCCGACAAGCAAAGATTTAAGTATAAAAGGTTCAAGTTTTAAAAAAAGGGGTTTCATGAAGTGCAAAGCATACCGCGCAAATACAGGGAAGCACAAAGGTTTCGCCAGTTAGTAGGATGCCTGATTAAGCACGAATTACACTACGTGCTCCACAACGCAAAAATCAAGAAGTTTTCTGGAAAAAAAGCCAAGCCAGACACAGAGCCAGAAACCATAAGGAATATCTTTGACGAGATGGGTGGCACATTCGTAAAGTTAGGGCAATTGCTAAGCCTAAGGCCGGACCTAATACCCTACAATTACTCAAAAGAGCTAAGCAAGCTGCAAGACGAAGTTAAGCCCTTCCCGTACAGCGAAGCAAAAAAAATTGTTGAAAGCGAGCTCGGAAAAAAGATTGCCGAGGTATTCTCAGAATTCCCGAAAAAGCCTGTTGCTTCAGCAAGCATAGGCCAAGTGTACAAGGCGAAACTAATAACAGGCGAAGAAGTAGCAGTAAAAGTCCAACGGCCAGGCATACAAAAAATTGTTAGCACGGACATAGACATCATGGCTTTCTTTGCAAAGCAAATAAACAGGTATTTCAAGCCAAAAATCTTTAACCCAGAAGAAATAATCCAGGAATTCAAGGAATACACCGAAGCAGAGCTAAACTATGTTTACGAGCACGAAAACCTGGAAAAGTTCTACGCAAACTTCAGGAGGACAAGCGTAAAAATACCTCGGCCTTATCCTTTGCTGGCAACAAAGAAAGTCATGGTAATGGAATTCGTCCACGGAGAAAAGCTTTCCGAAAAGAAAAACATTAAAGAAAACAAGGAGATAGCTGAGGAACTTGTGAATGCTTTCTTCAAGCAAGTATTCATAGACGGGTTCCTGCACGCAGACCCCCATCCTGGCAACATATTAATACTTAACAAGCCCTACACACAAAGAATTGCGTTGCTCGACTTCGGGATAGCAACAAAGATAGATCCTGACTCAAAGCACGCAATGAAAAAGCTCTTCGTAGCACTAATAGAAAGGGATATCGAGCAGATAATCTCCGCGATGATAGAGTTGCACTTAATAGAAAAAGATACGCCTCAAATAAGAAGTGATATGCGCGACCTGCTAAGCCCTTACTACGCAGTATCATTAAGCCAAATAAATGTTCCTAGGCTTTTCATCCAATCAATGAAAGTTGCGAGGAAGCACGGCATGCAAATGCCCAAGCAATACGTATTGATGGGAAAAGCACTTATAACACTTGAAAGCGTGTGCAGAAAAATTAACCCTGACTTTAATTTCGTTGAGACAAGCAAGCCATTCATAGAGCGTCTTGCACTCCAGGAATACTCTGTTCAGACAATCCGCGATAAAACTGTCCGCAAGGCAGCAGAATTCAAGGCTCTCGCAGATTCATTCCCAGAAAAAATCAACCAGTACTTCCAGGAAAGGAAAGAGCACGAGTTATATGTAAGAAAAATATCCTCGGAAATCACGCTAATAGAAAAGCAAATCTACAGATTCACACGCGGATTCATGATGCTTGGAATAGCCTTAGTGCTCTTAATAGCAGGATTCCTCACCATGAACCAACCCCCTTTCATTCAAGGAATAGGCATATTCTCCATAATCGCCTTTCTTCTCGCATTCTCAGCGTTCATAACTGCGATAAGGCAGATTTAGTGCATCATAAAATCCATCTTAGAAAAAACCAGGTAGCCACAAGAGCCACAGTCCTTTCTTAAGTAGCACATAAACCTGTCAAATTCCACTCCCCATCCTTCCTTATGAACCAAGCCGCAGGAAGGGCAAGCCACCTCGAAAACCAATTCATCAATACTGCTCAACTTTACTGCACCCAATATTGCTGTAAAAAAAACAGGTTCGCAGATAATATATAAAGATTGCTAAAAAAACAGCTTTGTCCCAAATCCAAATACGAACAACCAACAGATACTTTTTGGCTAGAATCACTAAAAACAAAAAAAATATAAAACCAATAGTAGAAATAGTAATTTAATGAAGAGATCAGAAGAGGAAAGCCTCATAAAAAGGACTGCGAGAGCCACGGCGAATGCTTTCAAGAAAATTATGCTGGGGCCTGCCATTGATAAGGCAATCGAGGAAACCCTTGAAGAAACAAAGAAGAAAATTGATAATGCCACGAGGATAGTAATGGCGAGGACTCTTAGCTTTTCACTAGTCCTGACAGGGATTATAATGGCATTTATCGGCGTATACTTTTTCCTGGTGGAAAACACTGTATTGCAAAAAAGCAGTGCGATGATGATTGTAAGCTTGCTGTTGTTATGCCTTGGGTGGTTCACCCTTAACATGAAGAAATACTAGTTTTTCTTAATATCTTCCTTAAACCTCTTAATCGTGCTAATTATAAAGCTTGGCTGGGTTCTTAGTATCTCAGATGTTTTCTTGATGATATCTCCTTCGTATTCAGCATCCGATTCTAATTTGAAATCTTTAAGCTTTCCTTTCTTGGCTTTCTTCCATTTCTCAAATAGCTCAGAAGCCCTGCTTGGCACTTGTTTTTCAGCGCAATCAAGCAGCTTTTTTGCTTCCTTGATTATCTTCCTTTCCTCTTCAAAAAACTTTTCAGCAGCTGCTCCTGCGACAAACTCAAGCCTTACAATACCGTCCTGTATTTTGCTAGTCCGAATAATCTTTATGCTGCCGACATCACCTGTTATGTTTAAGTGCGTCCCCCCGCATGCTTCAACGTCAAAGCCTTGTATGTCTACAATCCTAAGATCTTTGCCCGGAACTGCTCCTCCCTGGTAAATCCTTACACCGTGCAATGATTCAGCGACGTTTCTCTTCATAAAAGAGGTGTAGACAGGAAGGTTATCCCTTACAACCTTGTTTGCCAAATCCTCGATCTTCTTTATCTCCTCATCTGATAACTGGTCGTAATGAGTGATGTCCAGCCTGGACTTCTCCAAAGTCTTAGCAGCTCCTGCCTGCCAAACATGGTCGCCTAATACGCGCCTTGCAGAGCCTGTAAGTATATGAGTGGCAGTATGGTGCTGGGCCAACTGCAGCCTCCTATCAAAATCAATCTCGCACTCTACCTTGTCAGTCTCCTTGAACGAAACATCTTTGACTTCGTGCACGATGATATTGCTTTGCTTAAATACATTGACAACTTCGCATCCATTAATGCTTCCAATGTCATGCACTTGTCCCCCGCTAGTCGGGTAAAAAGCGGTTTTGTCCAGCACGACATAGCTAATGCTTTTGTCCTTGCTAATTATTCTGAGTGCATTCGCCTTGAATAATACCAAGTCATAATGTTCGTAATAAAGAGCTTTTGTCCCGGGAACATCCCCAAATTCAATCTTATCCTTCTTCTTTGTCTGCGTGCTTTGCTCCCTTGCCTCGTGCCTCTCGCTGACCAATGCATAAAAATTGTCAGGAACTTTAACCTTAACAGAATGCTTTTTAGCAACGCTTCTCACAAACTCAGGATTAACCCCGTGGCTGTCATATAGCTCAACCAATTTTTTAACATCAACATTTCCTTTCTTAACAACTTTATCAACAAGCTTGCCACCCCTTTCCTTGCTCTCCAAGTACTTTTGCTTCTCAACACCGATTATCTTGCGCACATGCTCTAAGTTCTTGGATAGCTCGGGGAAAACCGGTTTCAGGTACTCAGCATGCCACTCACACACATCACCCAAGTCGACATCCCAAGAATACTTATCTATAAACTGCAAAGCCCTTCTAAGAATTACCCTTAAGTTATATCCGCCCTTAACATTACTTGGAAGGGCGCCGTCGCTAAGGGCTACTAGCAAGCTACGCGAATGCTCCGCTACGGAATACATTGCGCTTACAGGCAGGAGTTTCTCTCTTAGTTCTTTAACGCTAACCCCCAGTTCCTTTGCAACCTTGCCCCAGGACTTTTCAATATCTTCAGCTTCATCAAGGTTGAGGTATGAGGCAAATGGGATAAAATTTCCAATGAACTCTTCTTCATAATCAACGCCGGTCTTCTCAATTAATTTCTTTACGACTGTGGGGAAAGCCGCATCATACATAGTCCCTTTCCCCTGTGTAAACCAAGCAATCCTCTCATGTCCCATACCCATATCAAGGACTTTAAGCTTTAGCTCTTTATCCCCTTCCTCGGTTTGCTCGTATAGCATGTAAACTTGGTTAGCGAGCTCTACGCCGTGGCTGAAGAATTCCATGCAGGGCCCAAAGTTTCCTCCGCCTGCCCATGCATCCTCGTGCAGCACTACTTCTTTTTTATCAAGCCCTAGCCCTTCTGTAAACCAGTCTAGCAAGTCCGTAAAGTACTTGTCCTGGTCCCATTCTTTTTCATTATTGAAAGCATGCTGTCCTATCATTACGAAGCCAGTATTATGCGCCATCGTAACTCCTACGTTATCCACGTCGTTAAACCTAAGGCAAAACTGCGGTACTACTAATGGATTTGCAGGAGGGTCTATCTCTCCGTTAACAACGTAAGGCTGAAAGTCATAAATGCTTGCCTGCACGAAATCCGTGTCATCCCTCCATCTTGCAACTACGGAGTACCTGGGTATAGGTGTGTAGCCTTTCTCCTTGAACAGCTTGCTAAACCTAGTCCATACTTGGACATAATCCATCTTGTTCTTTGCAGGCTTCTTTTTTAGGAATGTGAACCCGCCGCTGCAAGATGGGTCACCGCATTTATTTCTGCTCTTTTCCGCTGTCCAGAAATAAGTCTTGCAAGAGCACTTTTTTCTTTCAAACCCTTTAGCTTTAAGCACTTTTGTGGCATAATACTTATCAGGGTCCTGGCTTGCAACTAGCTTGAATTTCTTCTTTACTTCCTTATCCGGCAGCATAAAGCAGTAAGAAAGGAAAGCACTATTTATATATTATGGTTGAAGTATTGAAAAACTATTTAAAATACCGGTTTTTACTCGGTTTTATGAGACTGTCAAGAGCTGAGCGCGCGGAAAAGAAAAGAAAGAGGAGAAACTTTTTTATGGGCTTAGCACTAGTTTCAATAATGCTTTTAAGTATTGTTGCTTTCGCAGTTTTCGACCAGGGATTCGGCACTGGGAACATCATAGAATTCATGGGGCATGATTTTACACCTAGGCAAGTGCAAGGAGGAGTTTTGTTGTTTGCGGATATTCAAGGACAAGAAGTGGGGTTTTATGCGAATCCTTGGGATACTAGTTCGATTATTTCCATTGAAAATGATATTGAGGATGTCCTTAGAGCGACAAGTACTTTGGTGTTTGCTTCAAAGCCCGCATCACTGGTGGATCAGGCCGATGTTGATCAGGCATTCTTGGAATTATTGATAAGGGATTTGCAGGCGTTCTCAGGGAAGTCCATTCTTAGGGCGCAAACCGAGGAAGATGTTTTTATGGACCATCCTTTAATGGATTGTTCCGATGCGTCAAGGGATACGCCTATCCTGTTAGTTGGAGAGCCCTTGCCCGGAGAAGATGCAATCACAAGGATTGATGGGTATGATTATTGCTTTAACATCAATTCTGAAGGGCAAGAAATAATTTTGTTAAGGGATTACATGATACTGTTAACCATGGGTGTGATAATATGAGGAAGCGTGTAAAGAAAAGGCAAGACCCTTACATTACCAACAAGGTATTAGTTGGGGTTCTCCTGTTTGTGCTGGTAGTGCTGGTTGCTTTCGTGGTTTACCGCTTAATACCAGTCTCGCCGCAGGATAGTCCTTATGTTTATAACGGGTACGAATTCGAGCTTAGCCCTGATGGTTTTTGGAGGGTTCCGCTCCAGGCATGGTATGGTGAAAGAAACTTTTTCTTTTACAACCACCCTTCAGACTTAGAGCACTATCCTTATGATCCAAGGGTTAACACTTACTTGGCGGCAGTGCATCAAAATGGTGGCGAGGTTATAATCGCCTTAGATCCGGAGTACGCGAATGAAACTGCTGGAGCCATGGCTTCCGTTGAAGTTGCAAAGGTTACAAGCCAGATATTTGGGATGCCTACGAGTGCAGCGTACACAGAGCCTATTCCTGGCGATGACGACTTGCCTGTTGCTAACTGCAACAATGCATCTCCGCAAGTATTTGTTTTGAACGTTAAGCTTAATGGTAATAACTCCGTGGGCATACAACAAGATTTCTGTGCTGCGCTTTACGCTGAAACCCCTCGTGATGCTGTGAACCTTGCCAGCTTATTAGTTTACAAAAACCTTGGGATTATGAAGTAAAAATGGAGCATTATTATTCTGAAAAGCAAAGCTCAGCGCTTAAGCCAGAAAAGAAAACTATTAACGTGAATAACGATTCCTTTGAATTATACACTGCTTCAGGATTATTTTCAAAAGAGCATCTTGATTCTGCTTCAAGGCTATTGATAGAACACGCATCCCTCCCCGGACAAGGAAAAATCCTTGACCTCGGCTGTGGTTACGGCGTGATAGGAATCTCTTTGCTAAAAAAGAACCCGGATCTAAAAGTATTTTTCAGCGATGTTAACGAAAGAGCATTGCTGTTAACAAAGAAGAACCTCGAACTCCATGGCTTAAAAGGAAAAGTTATTAAATCATTCCTTTTCGAGAATATAAACGAAGAATTCAGCGTTATATTAAGCAACCCGCCTATGAGCGCCGGCAAAGAAGTTTGCTTCAAACTCATCAAGGAAGCACACACGCACCTTGAAAAAAATGGCTCGCTTCAAATAGTCGCAAGGCATAACAAAGGAGGAAAGTCCTTAAAGGAAAAAATCCTTGAAGTCTTCGGCAACGTAGAAGAGCTTGCAAAAAAAAGCGGGTTCAGGATTTACAAAGGTGAGAAGTAATTGCTGACAGGAAATGTTTTTGTTGAAATAACCCTCGTCCTATTAGTGGCAGTTATCGTTGCAGGCATTATGAGGCTGTTAAAGCAGCCCTTAATCATAGGATACATAGCGACTGGTATTCTTGTAAGCCCGTACCTTCTGCATATAATACGCTCAATACATGAATTCGAGACATTCGCAGAGATAGGAGTTGCCTTGTTGTTATTCCTCGTAGGACTGCACTTAAACCCTAACTCTATCAGGGACGTTGGGAAAATATCCTTGATCACAGGCCTCGGCCAGGTATTGTTCACATCAGTTATAGGTTTCCTTATCTCAAGGCTTCTGGGTTTCGACGTAATAACCTCGGTTTATATTGCAATAGCATTAACGTTCAGCAGCACGATAATCATAATGAAGCTGCTATCCGATAAGAAAGACATGGACACGCTTTACGGACGTATAGCTATAGGATTTCTCATAGTCCAGGACTTAGTAGCGGTCCTCATACTCATAGTGATATCTTCCTTGTCCATAGGCGGAGACCCATTAATTGTTATGACTGAAGCCCTGATAAAAGGAGTAACACTTCTAATCATTTTGTATTTTATTGGGAAGCTGTTACTTCCCAGGATCACACACGGCATTGCGAAGTCACAGGAATTCCTTTTGTTCTTCTCAATCGCATGGTGCCTTATCGTTGCCTCTTCATTCCTCTTAATGGGTTTTTCAATAGAAGTAGGTGCTTTGCTTGCAGGTATGGCTTTATCCATGTCTCCGTACCGCTTCGAGATTTCTTCCAAGCTTAAGCCGTTAAGGGATTTCTTCATAATAATGTTCTTCGTAGTGCTCGGAAGCCAACTCGTGTTCACCAACATAACAGAGTTCATCTTGCCAGTAATAATATTCTCTGTTTTCATCCTGATAGGAAACCCGTTAATCGTAATAATCCTCATGGGAGCTCTTGGCTACACGAAGAGGAATGGCTTCATGGCAGGCCTGACCGTCGCACAGATAAGCGAGTTCTCCCTGATACTTATAGCCCTTGGATTGTCAGTCGGGCATTTATCCGCAGAAATACTTTCCCTTGTAACCTTCATAGGCATAATAACAATAGCAGGCTCAACTTACATGATAATGTACTCTCACAAGATATACCCTTTAATCTCACCATACCTATCATTCTTTGAGAGAAAGAAAAAAGTTAACGAGAAAACATTTGCAAAAAAAGAATACGACGTGATACTATTTGGAGCCCACAGGATAGGCAAGGAAATAATACGCTCATTGAAAAAGAAAAAAAGAAAGTTCTTGGTAGTAGACAACAACCCTGACACAACAAATTTGTTGGAATCCAAAAAAATAAATCATATGTATGGAGACCTTGACGACCTCGAATTGCTTGATGAGATAAAAGTTGAAAAAGCAAAAATGGTAATAAGCACCGTGCCAGACACTGATCACAACTTGTTACTGCTGAGCTTCCTGAGAAACAAGCACTCAGACGCAATATCTTTAATAGTAGCAGGCCATATTAGTGAGGCGAAGACCCTTTACGAAGCAGGAGCAACCTATGTGATAATGCCTTACACACTTGGAGGCAAGCAAACATCTAGCATGATAGAAAAAATCGGCCTGAACAAGAAAGCCTTCTTGAAAGAACAGAAGAAGCACCTCGATGAAATAAACTAAGACTTCTTTACCTGATTAAAATAATCTATTGCTTTCTCCAGGTCTTTCCTTTCAAAGTCAAGCCACATCTTCTCCGCATAATAAATAAGGGCTCCCTTGGAATCCCATAACAGTAAGCCACTATAGGATTTCTCTGTCTCGATGATTATCTCTGGCGGTATAAAATAACTAGTGGGAAGGTTTTCCTTTAGCAAGTCCAATGTTAAGTCATCAACGCTGATCTTTTCCAGTACAGCTTTCTTTGCCAGTAGCTTCACACCTGCCAATAATTCCTTTTGTCCATCATATTTTAGGCAGAAGCAAAGGAAGTAAGCATCGTAATCCTTGGTTTTTTCCATTAAATTATGTATGCTATCTGTGAGCTCCGGGTCTATATCGTACCAGTCGCCAATAACATACACCCTTACCTTCTTTGAAGTAATCCTTGCATCACTCGCCAGGTCCCTGAAAAACTTGTTGAGCGCAGCTATCTCCTCTTCGGTTTTGCTTGACAGGTTCAGCGTTAGTATTGGAATGTCTTTTTTTAGCTGAAAGTCTATGAACTCATTCAGCCTCTCAACGCTCTTCGATGCTGCTTCATCTAATGGCTTGCCTTTTTTCTTGCTCCACTCACTTATCCTTGTCGCGTTAACAGCTAAGTGCTTAGGCATGTCAGGGCCCTTAAGAATTGAAGGAATTACCATTAACGCATGGTTTATGGCAAATTATTTAAATATTTATGTGAAATCGAAGAAATATGTTCAATACATTCATAGTTCTCGCGGGACTGCTATTGGGGTCATTAATAGATATCAGGACGAGGGAAATACCTGATACGCTTAACTTTTCACTCATAGGCATAGGTCTGATATCTGGCTTGTTCATGTCAGTGTTTCACTCGTCAATATCATATATTGCCAGCTCCATAACAGGATTTCTTGCAGGGGCGATCATTGGAATATTCCTATTTTATACTGGGCAATGGGGAGGGGGTGATGCCAAAATGGTCATGGGTATAGGTGCGCTGACAGGGCTATCACTCCACGAGTTCGGGGCAGGCATCCCTTTTTTCCTGGTTTTTATTATAAACTCTTTGTTAATAGGAGCAGTTTATGGTCTAATTTGGGTTTTTGCAATTAGCATAAAAAACTTTAAGGAAATAAGAAAAGAATTCACTGCTATGAGGCAAGACAAGCAAGTTATCTTCTTAAGAAAAATAATAATTGCATTGCTAATAATAATCATCCCTTTATTATTTATTTTGCAAATAGATTTTATTGCAAAAATAATGATATTGGTTGCCTTGTTCTTCTTCTTTATCTCCTTCCATGCATCCATGTTTCTCAGGGCTACAGAAAAAGTTGGCATGGTAAAAGACATGGAGGTTTCAAAGCTTACAGAGGGAGATTGGGTTGTTGAGCAAGTAAAGCTAAAAAAAGGCAAGGTTTTCAAGCCGCCAAAGACAGGAGTATCTCTTGACGACATAGATTTGCTGAAAAAAAACAATGTAAAGAAAGTTGCTGTAAAGCAAGGAATTCCCTTTGTGCCAAGCTTCTTGCTGGCATACATAGCAACACTATTCATCGGTAACTGGTTCTTATTCGTACTCTAAGGAATCCTCTCTATGGACTTTGCAAGGTAGCTCTCCTTAACCTCTTCCTCGTCTGGCTCCGACTCAGCCTTCCGTTTTTGCTCCTCAACATAATTCTTTTCGCTTAAAGAATCTTCGAAGCTCTCAAACGCTGCTAATGCCTTTTTTAAGGATTCCTCATCAGCCTGCTTTGGCTCCCATTCAAGCTTCAGGCCATCGCCTTCATGCCTCGGGATTATATTAATAGAAAAAATCTTGTTAAACTGCCCTGCAGGAGCACCGTTCTGCACCAATAAATTTGTGCCTGTGCAGCCAATCTTGTCAAACAAAGCAGCAGACAGAGTATTGGCAGCCTGGAACATCTTTCCAAGAACTTGATCAGGCACATCCTCAAGTATGACATATTCTTTTAATGGGACAACTATCAAGTGGCCTTTCGTGAATCCTCGGGCGGGCAGCAACACAGCAATTTCCTCATCCTTCATAATAACTTGGTCATCCATTTTTGTTATTCAAACAGTCTTGATATCGCATCAAGATCTGGCTTGCCCTCTTTCCCCTTGCTAATTTTGCTGCTCGCGTTTTCTTCCATGTCGCGTCGGGGCATTTCTTTAGATCTTGGCTTTCCTGAAGCCCCTGTAAGCGCAGCCTTAAGTCCCTCAAATTCTGCAGGAGGAATCTCCTCCATCCTAGGATTCAGGTTCACAGAATCTCCGTCATCCCTTGGAATTATATGTGCCATAAAATGAGGCGCTTTTTGCCCAGCGTGCAGCCCGTTCGCAATAAAAACCGAGGTTCCCTTAGCATTAAAAGCCCCTAGTATCTTCATAGATATCTTCTTGCACGCAATCCCGAAGCCAGCAACCATGTCAGGAGGCATCTGAGGCATTACCTGCAAGTGCTTTTTGGGCATAAGCACAACGTGCCCTTCCTTTGCAGGATAAATATCTAGGACGCCCAAGAAATCTTTGTCTTCATAAACCTTTTTTGAAGGAATATCTCCTGATATTATCTTGCAGAAAAGGCAGTTCTTCTTCTGAAGCTCTGCAACCTCCTCAGGACTCATATTGCTAAGCTCCTCTTCCGTCGGCTGGCTCATAGTGCCTATGACTTTTTAGAGCTATATAAAATTATTCTTTTTCAC
>SLQZ01000057.1 GCA_007131205.1 Candidatus Woesearchaeota archaeon
AGCAGCTTCGATAGTGCATAACCAGGTTAGTGCTGCGAGGGAGAGGATGATAGACGAGTTTAGGGCTGCTGAGCCTGACTCTGCCATCTTGGGTCTTTACGATGCATCTGTTAATATGGAGTTGTACGATGATATAAGAAAAATTGGAGAATTAGATGCAAAAATACAGAATCAGAAGAAATTTATTGAAGTCCTCGAAATGTCTGATCATACGCCGCCTGAAATGATTGAGGAATCTAAAACATTTTTAGAAGAGACTGAGCAACAAAGAGAGTCGCTAGGTAAAGCCTTTAAGGATAAGTATGGTGTTGATGTTGACTGGAAAAAAATTGATTTCTCTACATCTGAAGATGAAATTAAGGAACAATTGGAGGCTGAATTGGAGAGGAAAGCCCAGGATCATGCATTATGGGATCATTATTTTGGGAGTACTCAAGCTACTTTTAGGACGTTTTGGGGTATTGGTGCGAGTACGGCACAGTTTAATAGCATGCTGAGGTATGTTGGCGTGGATTTTGTTAAGCCTTTCAGTCCGCATAGTGCTTTTGGCAGGGCTGCTGAGGCTGTTAGGAGTGCTGGTGCATTTGAAGAAAGGATTTGTAGAAATAATTTGGTTGATGATAACGTTGTTGGGGGCTCGCACGTGGTTAATGTTATGCCTTCTGGTGTTGTTAGGAGTGGGGCGCATATTACTGGGAGAGTTTCCAGGCAGGTTAGTGTTCCTGGTGTTGATCCTTATTATGAGTACTGGGTTTCCGGGGGTGTTGCGAATCCTAAGGCTGATGGGTTGACGTTTAGGGTTTTGCTTAAGAATTCTAGGGGACAGGTTTATATTACTGATGATATTTTTAATGTGGATGTTGTTGAGATGAGGATGGGTGATACTAAGAGTTTTGCTGCGGGCAGGACGCATACTTTTTCTGCCCCTGAGAGGTATGACGAGGTTTGTATTGACTTTATGAGGTCTGAGCAGAGTTTGATGAATTATTTTGATAAGGCAAAGCTTAGGAATGGAATGCTTTGCTCTAGGATTGTTGGTGAGTAAAAAATGAGTAGGAAAGGACAGGTTACTTTGTTTGTGATTTTGGGTATTATTATATTGCTGGTTGTTGGAATATTTGTTTATATTAATAATAGGGTTGTTGAAGGTGAGCCTCCTGTTGATCCTTCGATAAGTAGTTCTTATGATGCAAGGCTTGATGCTGTCGCGCTGAGCATTGAGCGCTGCTTAGGTTTTCTTGCAAGGGATTTCTTGGAGGATGCTGGTGTTACAGGAGGCTTTTATGGCTTGGATTCTAGGCTTTATCGTTATGACTTGTACCCTGAGTATACTAATAATGCTGTTGAGCTATTTCCGGGGAGTGGCTTAGTGGTTCCTTACTGGTTTAGCATTAATTCTCCTCCGGATTGCGTTGATTGTGCCTATCAGGTTAATCATCCTGTGCTGGAAGGAGATTTTCCTGGTGCTATCAGTTATGACTTAGAAAGGTATGTTGAGGATAATATTGTTGGTTGTGTTGATGATTTCTCTGCTTATGACGATGTTTATGATATCACTTATGGTGTGCCTTCAGCAAGGGTTAATTTTTATGAAGACGCTACTTCTATTGGCCTTTTATGGGATTTGGAGGCGAGGGTTCATGGTTCTGACCTGACTCTTTCCGCTGCTTCTTTCGTTGAGGATATGGATTTAAGAATGAAGAAAATGTATGACTTAGCATTGGATGTCTTATACCAAGTCGTGATTAGCAGGAATGCCTTGGATGAGTTTACTAGGAGTGTTTCAGATGTTATGGGTATGGGCCAGGACCCATCAGTTCCTCCGAGGGCGGGAGGCGTCTCGTATGAGCGTGGAGCTCCTCATATTTGGAGGGTTTCCGAGGCAAAAGAGTCTATTAGGGAGGCTGTTTCTGACAATATTATGTACGTGCAAGTTCTTGGTTCAAGGGAGCATTTTATTATGTTGGACGATGATGATTTGTTCAGGCAAAATTTTTATTCTGGGTTCCTGCATTCATTGTTTACTGATAGCGATTATTTGGGGGATACAAGCATCAGGTTTTCTTATTGGCCTGATTGGCCTTTTTATTTGGATGTTAATCCTAGCATGGGGGATATTGTTATGCCTAGCACTTATGCTGTGAGGGTTCCGTTGCTTTCTTTTAGCATTACTAATTATGATTTCAGCTATGATATTGCTCATCCGGTGCTCATTACTTTGGAGGATGCTTCTGCTTTCGGCGGTGACGGTTACGTGTTCCAGTTCGCCGTAGAGTCTAATATTAGGAGCTCTAATCTTTATTCGGCTGAGCCTTTAGATATTGATGTTCCTGAGCAAGACGAGTTTGTTTCTGGCTTCACTGATCCTTTGCAGCGTACTATTCCTGTAGAAATTGAGGTTGTGGAATTAGGTTCTTATGAGAGGCTTAACAATATTAGCGTGTCTTACACGTGCATAGACCAGACTATTATTGTTGGGCGCACCGAAGCAAGAAACCAAAGGGTTTACCTTGAGTCTTATATGCCTCCGTGTATTGATGGTTACTTTGAAATTATGAGTGATGAGTATTATTCTGATGAAACAGTTGAAAGCGTTGTTAGTGGCGAGGATAATAGTTTTGTGATTGAGGCTTTTAAGGAAACTGAGATTGATTTTGATGTTAGGAAGAGGCATGTTGCTAGGAGTACTGGTGAGGAAGTGGAGGGAATCCAGGAATATGAGTGGCATTTCAATCCTGCTTTCTTAAGCGTTCTTCCGGATGAAGAAATCTTCATTTTATTTACCAGGGTTGCTGATGGGCAGCCCACGGATTTCGTGCGCGCTGTTGAGCTGGAAAGAGGGGTTTCCTCGGGAACTGTTAGCCTTATCCCAGGGGAGTATGATTTAATGATTATATCTATGCTGCATTTGGACGAGGAATTAGTGCTTGAAGATGAAGTGCTTTGTGTTAATGATGAATGCCACACTATTGAAGGAGCTGTTTTTAACGATACAATTATGGCAGGGTACTTGTTGCTTGATGATTCTACTTCAGGAAGGGCTAATATTACGAGGTACGATTTATCCCAGGACAGGATGACTATGTATTACACAGGGTTCAGGCTCGGAGAAGTTGAGATTACTAGGCACCTGGAAGTTTTTGGTGCGTTAGTTGAGGCTTCCGAAGACCAGAGGACTCTGTTATTGCCATTATTTGAATAATTTTTAGAACTTAGTTTTTTTTTATGCTGCTTTTTTTTCGTATGGTGAGAGTTTGTAGTCGCTTATGTCTTTCTTGGTTATCCCTCCACTTGATTTGTATCTTTCTCTTAGCCCTGCTGCGATTTGGAGGTTTTCTGGTCTTTTTGCCATTGCTTCTATGTCTACCAGGTCGTCTAGGCCTTTTATGCTTTTTAGGTTTTGTTTCTGGTACTTTGGGTCTACTCCGCTCGTTACGTATCCTTCGAAGTTTGCTGTTACGTTTGGCAGGACTTTTTCGTTTATTAATCCTAGGTAACTTGTTGCTTCGAAGTCTTTGCTTAGGCTTCTTTTCATATCTTCTTGGTTTATTCCGTATATTGCTTTTGCAAACCAGTTCTTGTTGAAATCGTCTTTAGAATCCATTTTTTGTATGCCTAGGAGCTTTAGGCCTTTTTTGTAGATGTCGTCGAAGAACGCAGCAGCGCCTTTCTTCTTGTAGTCATCTTTTTCAAGGAGGCTGTAGTCTACTAGGCCTTTTTCGTTTCTGAGCGTGTCTGTGAGCTTTGTCAGGCCTGACATGTAGTCTGCCTGCATTGTTTTTGAGGTTGCTGTTATTCTTTCCAGGTTTTTGTCTAGTTTTTCTATTGCTTCTTCTCCTGGGTCTTTTTCCTGCTTGCTTGCTACTACTAGTGCTCCTGCAAGCGTTACTAGAATTACGCCTATTAACGGGTTTATTCCTGGGAAGTCCGCTGCTCCTGTTACTGCTCCTGTTATGCTGGGCTCAGGGTATGCTATGAGGACTGCTCCTGTTAGGAGTAGTGCTATGCTCAGGATTTGGTACGCTTGTTTTCTCTGCATCACTAATTGCTATGAAACTCTTTATTTATAAATTTTGAGGTTCATGGTTTGTTTTGGTTCATGAATGGGGCGTAGTTGGTGTTTACAGCGTATTCAAGACCTGTATTCTTTATTAGGTCTGGTCCTTGTTCTGCTCCCATGTGCACTGCTCCTGTGTATGAAGCTACTTTGAACAGGTTTTCATCGTCCAGGTTTATTTTTTGTGTGTCTAAGTATTGCTGTGCGTTTACGCTGCTCAGAAGGGTTGGTATGTCTGCTGGTTTTAGCTTGTTCACTCTATAGCCGACGAAGTTGCTTACTGCTGCGTTTATGTTTTTTGGATTTAGCAATCCTCCCATGAGGTAATCTGGGCTTGTGAAGTTTTTGTTCAACTTGGTTTTTAGGCTTTCCGGGTTTGAAAGCGGACCGTTTATTGCGGTTAAGAACCAGCTTGTTTCGAAGTCTGCGTTCGTCATTTGCTTTATGTCGAATATTGCTTTTGTGTTGCCTAGCAAGTCATTTTTGTATGCATCTACGAATTTGTTTTGGCTTGGTTGTTTGTCTAGTGCTGTGTAGTCTACTAAGCCGTTTTTTCTGAGCGTGTTTGTTGCTTCATTCATTGCGCTCATGTAGTTTGCTGCGAGCGTGTCTTGCCTTTTTTTTATTTCTGCTTCGTTTTTCTTTAGGATTTTTGCTGGGTCTCTTTGTTTTGCCATTTTTTTGCACCTCTTTATAAGGATGTTTTGTGTAAGGTAAAGCTAATATATAAAACTTTCGGTAATTTACTACTATACAATAACAAAAATAGTTTCCGGTTTTGTTTGGAAAATATTTAAATACTCTAAAAAAAGCACAGAAGAAAAGGATTAATCATGATAAAAGAGGGTTCGATAATATGTCTAAAACAAAAAAGAAGCCATCCAAGAAAAAAAGCAGGACAGCAGAGCAAAAAGACAAGGAAATACAGCACCTCCCAGAGCAAACCCAGGAAAAGCTGGAGAAGCTAAAAGAAAAAATTGATAAATTCAAAGGCAAAGTCCTCTCAAAATTCGATGATTACGTTCTAGGAATCACATTACTGCCCCCGAGCAAGGAAGACGAGAACAAGGAAAAAGTAAACCTTCTCCTCCTAATAGACGATTCTGACAGCAAAAAGATGAGCAAAGAAGAGCTAAAAGAAAAGCTCTCCACAATCATAAAAAAAGAAGGGGAAAGCGTGGACAAAAACCTTAACCCTGAAGTACTATTATTGACAGAATTATGGCAGAACTGCTACGACGCCAAATACGACTTGCTAAGCATAATAGCAAGCTCCGCACCAATACACGACAAAGGCATGCTCGCAGCCATAAAAATCGCTGAAGTCCACAAGAGCATGGTCATAAAGAAATTCGAAAAATACATTGTTTGCTACGTCTTGGCAGGAAGCCTCGTGCAAGGCAAAGCCACGCCGGAATCAGACGTAGACGTCTTCCTCGTCATAGACGATACCGACGTAAAAAAGATGAGCCGCGCAGAACTAAAAGACAAGCTGCGCGCTATTATATACGGCATGAGCAAGGAAGCAGGCAGCATGACTGGCATAGAGAACAAGATAAGCATACAATCCTATTTGTTAACAGATTTCTGGGAGAGCATAAAAGAAGCCAACCCAGTTATTTTTACATTCCTAAGGGATGGAATACCGTTCTACGACCGCGGAATATTCATGCCCTGGAAACAGCTACTGCAAATGGGCAGGATAAAGCCAAGCCCGGAAAGCATAGACATGTTCATGCATAGCGGAGACCAATTCTTAGACAGGGTAAAAATTAAATTAAAGGAAATAGGCATGGAAGACTTCTTCTGGGGAGCAATAACTACTAGCCAAGCCGCTATAATGCTCTACGGCCTCCCGCCACCAACCCCTAAGGAGGCAGCAGAAGTGCTAAGGCATATATTCGTAAAAAAAGAAAAGCTATTGGAAGAAAAATATGTGAAGATATTCGAGCACATCCTAAAAGTAAGGAAGGACATGGAGCACGGCTCCAAGAAAGACATAACCGGAAAAGAAATAGACGAGCTATACGATAAAACAAAGCAATACCTTGAACGGATGAGAAAACTATTCGCGGACATCCAGGCCTTAACCGAGAAAGAGCAATTCGACAAGGCATACGACGACCTCATCACAACTGCTAACCACACCCTTATATCAGAAGGGATAAAGCCAGGCAACGAAAAAGAAATTTACGCGCAAGTAAAAAAAGAACTTGGAGACAAAAGGAAAATCCCAAAAGAAACCGTGAAGCAACTAGAGGATGTTTTTAAATACAGGAAAGACTACAAGGCAGGCAAGCTAACAAGGGCTGAAGTAAACCAAGCCATAAAAACAGCTGGCTCAGCCATACGAGTCCTATTGGAGCATGAGCAAAGGGTGAAGAGCAGGTCAATTGAAAACGCTAGGATAAGGGTTATTCACGGGCAAAAGCAAGGCGAGATAATACTTTTCGACAAAAAAGCGTTCATAATAAAAGACCTTGAAAACCCATCACAAAGCATTTATAAGGCGGAAATTGCAGGAAAGGAGCTTAAAGACATAAAGGACAGCAACGTCCAGGAGCTCGAGAATGCGTTTTCACGCGAAAAACTAATTGATAACAAGATTTTAACCAAAAAGTTTTTTAACTCATTAAACAAAGTATTCGGTGAAGGATACGAGCTAATAATGTGAACGCCATGAAAACAGGATATAAAGCAATAGACATAATGACCACGAGGCCTATCACCGCCAAGCCCTCAATAACAGTAAAAGAATGCGCTGACTTAATGACCAAGCACGCCGTGGGAAGCATAATAATAGTTGAAGGAAAAGACTTGAAAGGCATCGTTTCAAAGAAAGACATAGTATCCAAGATAGTTTCCATGAACAAGGATGCTTCCAAGACAAAAGTAAACGAGATTATGACTCCTGCAAAGAAAATGGTAACGATTAGCCCGGGAATTGACATATATGAAGCAATGATATTAATGAAAGAAAACGATGTGAAAAGGCTCCCTGTTATGGACGATGGAAAGCTACTGGGACTTATTACTTCTAAGGACATCCTTAAGATTGAGCCAGCGCTATTCGACTTATTAGTTGAAAACATTCGCTTAAGGGAAGAGGACAGGAAGCTCCAGTCCCTCTACGATTAAAATTCTTTCTTCAGGGAAAAAATTTATAAAAAAATATGTTGTATATGCTGAGATGCGAAGCGAAACAACGCAAACCCTTAACGTTCCAAGGCATTTAGGAGTAATCCTTGATGGCAACAGAAGGTTTGCAAAAAAGCTTAACTTAGACCCTTGGAAAGGCCATGAGTGGGGCGAGAAAAAAGTTGGCAAGCTCTTAGAGTGGTGTAACGAGTACAAGATAGAAGAGTTAACCCTTTATACGTTCTCCATGCAGAATTTTAACAGGCCAAAAAAAGAATTCGACTACATCCTAAACCTGTTCAGGGAAGGCGCTAAGCGGCTCTTAAAGGACAAAAGGCTTTATGAGTACGATATCAAAGTAAGATTTATTGGCCGTATCCACTTATTTCCACAAGATATACAAGAACTAATGCATAAAATCATGGATGCAACAAAAAATCATGTGAAGCACAAGCTTAATTTCGCCATGGCTTACGGTGGCAGGGAAGAAATCATTGACAGCGTACAATCAATAGCCAAACGGGTAGCAGAAGGCACTTTGAAGCCTGAAGAAATAGATGAAAAAACCCTATCTAAGCATTTATACATGAGCAGCGAGCCCGACCTCATTATCAGGACTGGTGGTGAAAAAAGAACAAGCAATTTCCTTGCTTGGCAATCCTCGTATTCTGAATGGATATTCCTTGATAAGCACTGGCCAGAATTTGAAAAAGAAGACTTTATTGCTTGCTTAGAAGAATACAGCAGCAGGGATAGGAGAATGGGCCGTTAGTCACTTCATTGACTTGTATTCCTTTAGGAACTGGGTGTTCTTTGACTTTAAGGCAGTAATTGCCTTCTCCAGCGCTTTCTTGGGGGTTTCACTTCCCTTGGTTTCAACAAAGAATTTAGGCTTTCCCACAAGGGGATGGCTAATATTATATGTTGTTATAGTAACAGATTCGTTGTTTCTAAGCTCTTCTTTAAGGGCATTGCAAAACGTGTGGCCTACCCCGCTTAGCTCGAATACCAGCTTATTCTTCTTGTTCTCTAAGACGTTTAACTCCATGGTTTCACGTGAACCAAGGTTTATTTATAAAATTAACTGTTTCGCCTCGCGTACCAGCATGTCACCCTTATATGCTCTGTTTTCTTCCTATGGTGTTTCAGGGTCATGCGCAAAGGGAAGAAGACCTTGTCTGCTTGCAGTACCTTAAAATTATTTGATTCAAATAGATTTCTTATAAACTGGTCTGTCTCCGTTTTATGCATTGTGATTATAACATCAGATATTTCCATTGCTTTCTCCAAGAAAGCCTTGTCTATATGAGCATTCCTCGTCCCAAAAGGAGGGTTTTGTACCACTAAATCTGCTTGAACCCTTCCTAGGACGGTCACGTCTTTCGTGATTATTTCAGTTTCACCTATTTCCTCATAATCTTCTTTTATTCTCAATAGGTTTTCCTCAAGCACGCTTATTGCTTCAAGGTCTTTTTCTACAAAAATCACTTTTTTAGCCCCTAGCAAAAGGCATCCAATGCCTAGTACACCTGTGCCCGCGCCCAGGTCTACAATAGTCTTTTCTTTGATCAATCCATTCATATGTGCAGCCCATAGGGCTTGAGCGGCTATATCAGGCTCTGTGATGTGCTGTTCGAGTTCATCCTTTGGGCCGTCAAACCTTTTAATCTTTGATAGTTCTATTGCGAGTGTTTTCTTGCTCATATAAACCAGTGTATACTTGTTGATTTTATAATTATTTGTTTCTATACCCTTAGGATACATTGATTATGATACATGTTTTGCGATAAGGAAATATTTAAAAAAAGATGCAGTCTCCTACCCTCTCGTTGAGGGGTGTAAAAGATTAAGTTCTTAAAGTCGAAGGACGATGATGCGATAGTAAGGGTAAAGGGCATTGAAGAAGGCTTAAGGCATGCTTTTGCATCTATAAAAGAGGAGTTTAATGTTCATTTAGATTCGATTAACCAGAATACTTCTGAGATTGAGTCCTTGTACGAGTATGTCGCTGAAGTTGATTCTAAGATTGAAAAGCTTAACGAGCGAATTGATGAATTGTTTATGCTTGTTACCCCTATGGGCTCAAGCGAGAGTTTTGAAGTAGAGCTTACACATCGCGAGCAAGAAGTTTTTGTTATTTTGTATTCTGAGGATAAGGTTTGCTTGAAAGATGTTGCGAAGCGCCTTGGCTTCACTGAAGAAACGGTTAATAGATACGTTTCAAGCCTTATTTCCAAGGGTGTGCCTGTGTTAAGGCAGTTTACGGGCTCTGATTTGTTTTTGTACATGGACTTAAAGTTTAAGGATTTGCAGGCTAAGAAGAACATAATGAAGATTAATGAGTCTATTTCTAAGAACTTGCTTAGCGAAAACCCAATATGATTATTAACATTAACTTTAAATATTAATAATAATTCCTTGGCTTACTATGGATGCATATTCGTATAACCAAAGGAACAAGGTAAAAGAGCAAAAAAACAATATAACGAGCAAGATACTAATTTATATTGCCCTATCCATAATAATACTGCTCACATGGTCATTCTTAGGCGTAGCAATTGTGGGGATTGCAGCTGTGTACGGAGTATACAAATTTGCGAGGCTCGCCATGGGCGGCTTTGCCTGCCCTCATTGCTGGTTCGGCTTCGTAGTAGCATTCGGGCTATTCTCAGTTTCATTATTCGCGCTTAACAGCCAAGCAGCCTTTCTCCCAGTAATCTTCTTATGGGTGCTCGGCTTTTCAGGAGGCAAGCACAGAAAATGACATTGATAACAATAATAACAGGCAGGCTTGGAAGCGGCAAGACAACCATTCTTAACAACATCCTAAGAACCAAGCCAGTCAATAAAAACGTTGAAGTAATTATAAATGAAATCTCCCCTTTGAACGTAGATAAAAGCCTGCTTTCAAGCCCTTATCAAGTAACCGAGATAAGCAACGGGTGCACTTGCTGCACCAAGAGTGAAGACCTCAAAAAAGCAATAAACACCTCAAGGCAAAATAGGAATCCTGACACAATCCTAATAGAAACCACAGGCGTGGCTAACCCAAGCAACTTTGTCACCAGCCTTGGCTTAGAAGATACTTACTTCACAAATATCGTGCTTGTGATTGACTTGTATAAGTTCGCAGAAACAAAAGGATTCAGCAAATCCACTTTGAATAATGCAAGGAACGCAACCACTATAGTCCTGAGCAAGGCAGACTTAGTATCTGGGAACGTATTAGAAAATGCGTTGGTAAAACTAAAAAATGCAAGCCCGAATGCAAAAATAATAACTTCTAATAACGGAAGCATATCATATGATGATATACAATTCCGGGGAAATCCAGTTCAAAGAGTTCCAGTAAAGAAAAACCCGTTCAAAGAATTCATTTACTACTTATTCCCCGAGATGAAAAACCAGCACAAGTCAACCTCGCAAGTATTCTCTTTCGAAACAAAATCAAGGATTAACCCGCAAAAACTCGAATCATTCATATCAAGGCTTCCAAGAAAAATCGATAGGGCCAAAGGAGTAATAAAGACGAGCAGTGGCAGCATTAAGTTCAACTACGCCGTCGGCCTCCTAAGAATGGAAAATTCTCCTGAGCAAACAAGGACGTCCAAGATAGTATTGATAGGCAGGATGACTTGGCAGGACAAGATAAGATATATGCGCGCTTTCTGGAATATGAGGAAAGAGCAAGCAATGCCGTTGCCAGAAATTTATTCTAACCTAAAACTATTATTCGCCTGAAAAAGACCAAAACTTTTTATACTTCTCCATTCACATCTATTGCATGCCTAAAAAGAAAAAAGCTAAACAAAAAGCTGTGCCTGTATTCCTTGAATTCAAAGGATTTCTTTCCTTCCTAATATTGCACGAAGTAAGCATAAAGCCATTAACAGGAGAAGACTTAGCTAAGAAAATAGGTGCAAGGAAAGGCACGATATTGACGCCTGGCACAATATATCCTGCTCTTAAGAAGCTCAGGGCTAAGAAGCTTGTAAAGTACACTCGTTTTGGCAGGAAAAAAGTGTATCAGTTAACAGAAGCTGGTGAGATAACGCTTAAAGAGCAGTACAAGTTGTTTTCAAAGTATTTCTATGGCTTGAAGAAGTTCATTAGGAGAAAGAACAAGTAATTATTTTTGTCTTCTTATCTCCTTTATGTCTGATGCTGATAAGAATCCTGCGGGCTCAACCCCGTATTTTATTGTGTCGCCGACTGCAAGCTCGAGATCTGACAAGTCTTGGATGTTAATGCCGCCATGCATTTTTAGAGCTGAAAGTCTTCTTGTTGTAGCAGGAGAATCCAAAGATGCAACTTCTAACGAGTACTTTCCACGTGCCATATTTTCGTATACGTTTGTGATTACGCCTTCCCTTATTATTGGTTCTCTCTCTATTGGTTCTGGTGTTTTTGTTCCGTGATACACAATGAATCCGATTGCACCTACCACTAAGCCAACCCGTACTGCTTCTTTAACATTATATTTTATGAAATCATCCATTTTGTCCCTGTATTGTGAACATATTTATAAATCTTTCTCAAAATAATGATTTCTAAAATATTTAAGCAAAAAACATTATTTTTGAAAAGCGTTTTTTGACAACTTTATTATATTGGTGAACCAATATATAGTTTAACCTATAAATAGGATTAACAATAAATAGGGTGTACTATAAATATATTTTAATTTTCTAAAACTTTTAAGCAAAAACTAAACAATTCTACAGCAGTTTTATTTCAAAAAAATAGCTTAAATAAAAACTAATTATTCTAGTTAAATATCGTCGAGAAAACATCTTTTTTTATGTGTTGGGCCTATTTGATTTTTCCCATTAGTTTTTCTTGCACCTTGTCAAACAGTTCTTGGCTAACTAGTGCAGTATGCTTGCCCTGCACAGTTTCCCCACCAAACTTGACTTTGCCTAAATAAGTCTGGTTCATAAGCACTTTTTTCAATCCGTTAACTGATAACCCGTACTTTTTTGCCAGCTGCGTAAGGCTAATATTTGTATTTAGGAATGTCTGGAAAATTTCCTGTACTATGTATGAGTTTTCAGCAGGGACAAGCTCTTTGTTGATTATTTTGTACCCTAAGGGCGCCCTTGTTATTAATCCTCCGTTCTTGAACTTGCTCTCCATCGTAAACCTGGTTCTCTCCGTTGTTACGTTCCTTTCGAATTCAGCGAAAGCACTTATGATGTGGAACATCAGCTTGCCAGAAGCGGAGGTAGTCTCTATCTTATCCTGCAATGATATGAAGTCTATTCCCCATGCCTTAAGCTTTTCAATCGTTGTTATCAAGTCCATAAGGCTTCTGCTGAACCGGTCAAGCTTATAGATGAATATTGCCTGGAACTTGTGGGCTTCAGCATCAGCCAGCATTTCTTGCATTGCAGGCCTGTGCTTGAGATCTTTACCTGATTTGCCTTCATCCCTATATATCTTATGGATTTCATAGCCGTGCGAGGTGGCGTAGTTTTTCAAGGAATCTTCTTGCGCTTTTAGTGAAATGCCATGAAGGGCTTGGTCTTGGGTTGAAACTCTTAAGTATATTGCTGCTAATGGTTTTGCGGGCGCCATTTTTCAAGACTCCTGTGAACTAAGGGCAAGCATATTTCGGTTCACGTTACCTTGAGGCACCCTTAGTATATAAAGTTTTTGCCGGGAGTTTATTGAGGAGAAATGAGATCCTTCCGTGTCCAGAGGTATTGATGGAGCAGTTAATATTGCTTGTATGCATGTTTTGACGTGTTCCGGGTTTTTACAGGTTTCTTGGGTTGGGTTTCTTAAGCAGCTGTGTTTTGCCAGGAAAGCCGGCTTATTTGTTAGTAATAAGTGTTTTGCAAAAAGTCAAAACCAGATGGATATTGTTATTGATATATTTACAATATAGTAAATAAATAACTAAAAACTTTGTGTTTTGCTTAAAATTTTTAGCTAAATAATTTTAATAAAAACTTTAATAATTGCTTAAATATATTAATAACACTACATTATATATTTTGTAGTAGTTAATGTTTTATTTTGTGCTTAGGATGCTCAAAAAAATGCACGGCCTTCAACAACCTAGGCGTACGCATAATAGGCCTGAGAAACCTAAGAAACCTCTCACTTCTGCTACCCTCCTTGATTGCGAGTTCAGCCTTGTGCAAAGCCTTAACCTCTCTGCTAGCCTCTAAGCTGGCACTAACAACATGCTGCGCGTCACCAGTAACATCAGCAACCCTGGACAAAGCACCAATACCCTCCATAATCCTAAACACCATGAAAAAAGGAATCGTGGCAAGTATATCCAGCCAAGACGTCTTCAAAAAAATCGGAAAGGTTTTGGAGCGATGAAACTTAAAACCAAGATCAACCGCGAAAATGCTAATAATAATCCAATCCAGAACCTCAAAGAATAAATGATGGGACGCGTAATAAGCAACAAAGAAAAACTCGACAATAATAATAAATATCAATAAAATGAGGGTGTAGGGCAACAAGAAATCAGTCCACGAATGCAGCTTAACAAAAAACGGCTTCATAAAGCAAAGCTACGTAAGAACAAGTATATAACCTTTGCCCTCCATAAAAAACAAAAGAAAACTTTATAAATATGAATGAGCAGGAACTATGAGGATAATGAAAGAAAGAACGAGAATAATAATACTGTACCTATTCTTGCTGCTATTCCTAATACCCGTAGCTGCTGCATACAGCACAGGCATCCCCCCGTTAAACCAAGGCGTAGAACTAATCAGCAGCCTATTCAACATAGACCTCCTAAGAAGCAACGAAGACGTACAAGTAGGCTTCATAAAATTCCTGTTATTCATAACAATATTCGCAGTATTCAGACAAGCACTGCTAAAAGCAGGAGGCGTATTCCAAGAGCCAAAAACAGCAGGAATAGTATCCTTCTCAGTAAGTGCTATCGGAGTATTCTTAATGCCAAGAAGCTGGCTACTCGCAACCGGGGGAGCAATAACAGCTCTAGTAAGCGCATCAGTATTCCTCGCAATATTCCTAGGAGTATCATACTTAGCCGTAATGAAACTCAACAAGGACGCGTTACAAAACCTATTCGGATTATTACTGCTGGTATTACTATTAATGCTCCTAAACATATGGGCGGGATTCACAGGACTAGGAACGATGTAAAATGGTAGAGCAATTCATAATATCAATGTACACCACTATGATAAGCTGGACGTACATACTTCTAACAGTACTAATCGTAGTAAAAATAATACAACTAATAGGCAAAATAGGAGAAGGTGGCGGCTTCAGATGGCCAAGCTGGGGAGGCGGAGATGGACCGCCAAGACCTGGAGGGGACGCTGATGATAGAAGGCGACGAAGACCGGGATACGTCCTGATGTTCAGGGCACAACCAAGAAGAGCGCAAATAGCATTGAGCTGGGCAGCCAACCCCGAAGTAGACAATGTTAATTACTACGAAATACAAAGAGAAACCGGGAGAAGAAGATGGTGGGGCGCAACACACTGGCAAAGAGTCGCATCAGTAGACAGAGCTCACCCTCCAAACAACCCACTAATGGATGAAGCAATAGAAGGACTAAGCAGGTACAGAATAAGAGCCGTAAACTCCCGGGGAAGAGGAAAATGGTCATACACAGAAGCCAGAATAACAAGACCAATAAGAAGATGGCACCCAGTAATAGACGGCGTAACCGTAGACGCACACGGAAATACAACATTTAGAGGACACGTAGAAATACGATAAAAATGGCGGAAATTAAAATTAAAAGCATAGAAATTTTGAAAGACACAATAAACAGAGCTAGAAGCATACCTAAAACAAAGAAAACAGAGCTTCTAAATTCCATAGATATAATTGAATTAGAAACAAAGAATTTAATGTTACAAAAGGGAAATATCAATACGAATGGAAACGCCTTAGTAAATTCTTCAGTTGGAGGAGATAATACTCAGTTAATTATTGGAGGAAAATATGGTGGAAAATATTCTGGAGAAGATATCATAAAAGTATTGAAGAAAATACTGATAGATATTTTTAAAGACAAGGATAAACCAGAAAAAACTACTGAAATAGATATTGATTTCAATGCATTCAAAAAAGAGTTATATGGAAAAATCAGCTCCCTTAGAGGTCATATAACCGGCCAATGTACATCTTTGTATGAAAGTCTGAGCGATTTAATAAAAACCGAGAATAATGAGATCAAAAAAGAGATATCTGATATTAAGAGTGCATTAGCTGGGATGCCAAAAGAGATAGAAACAATTATCTCAGAATACTTGGAGGTTGTAGTTAGATTTTTTGCACATTATGCATCAAAACTTGATGAAATAAATAATAAGATAAAAGGCTTAGAGAGTTCTATAGATAGCTTGTATAGAGATGTGAATGAAATTAGAAAAGAATTTAATGATAACCTTAATGTACTGATAGACTTTTTAGCAAATATTGAAAAAAGACTTGAACGGATAGAGCAAGGTGTTGATGATGCGAATAGAACACTAATTGATGTATTGGACAGACTGAATCATGCAGCAACAACAGATGATATAGATGCATTATTGCTCTACATCGAACAATTTCATGATATAATCAATCAAACGGTAAATATCCAAACAGATCTTTTGAGAAACATACAAACAACTCTTGGAAATATCATAGTAGCAACAAATAATATTTACTCTCAGGGAAGAGGAAACAGGCAGATTCTAATAAATCTCGTAAGAAGAATAAATAATATCGAGACCACGCTTCACAATGTAGCAACAAGAGATGATATTACTGCTTTAAGAAACGATATGAATGCAAATTTTGACATTATCAGACAATTAATACAGACTGTTCTGACAGTTCTTGAACGTGACGGAGGAGGAGGCGAAGACCCAGGAGGAGGAGAGGAAACTATACCCGCAGGAGCACGATTCGAATTAGTATGGGTAATAGCAAGGAACCAAGCAACTGCACAACACTTAGAACAAATAAATGACTTACCCGGGTACCCTAATCATTCAAATGACTATATTATACTCAACTACTTCTTGAACCCACACCAATTACACGTACAATTGAATCAGGAATCACTCTCACAACTCATTCACACTCACATACCTAATTTAGCTACAGAGATGAGTAACAGAGGATTCCAGTTAAACGAAGTATACCTACGCCTAGGCGCTAGAATCATAGGGACGCAGAGGCCCTGGAGATGGGACATATAAAAATGATGAAACTAAAAAAAAGAAGCAAGAAACTGTACGCATTGCTGAAAAAAGAGATGCCAGACGAAAAGAAAGCCGGTGATAAAACCGAAAAAGAACTTGAAAAATCAATTAATGAAATAGATAGGGAAATTAAGACAGAGGGTGACTCTTCTGTAGTTTGGAAAGATGAAGGTGATGATAAAAGATTTAGAGCTATATATAACCATTTACTTAAAGGGGCACAAGAATATAGAGTAACTAACAATCAAACTGTTAAACAAAATTTGGATTTACTAGAACGACTTGCAAAACACTTTGAAGGAGAAAAGCCAATTAATGACCAGGAAATTAAAGGTCTTACAAGAGAAGAAATATTAAGCAAAATAATTGAAACCAGGAAGATTATACTTGAAGCAAAAAAAATTGTAGATGATAGAGAAAAAATCATTGGTCATTTTGAGGATTGAATATAGAGATATGATAATATAAATGAATATTCGAGGTAAGATAAAATGGGAAACTTTGTAACGCAAATGGATTTTTTTCATGTTAGGACAACCGCTGGGTTAGCAAGGCAGGTAAGAAGAGTTCTAAGAAGGCAGAAATCATTGGATTTCGAGAATAAGGCACATGAAGAGCTCGAAAAATTTAAGAACGGAGTCACCACGAAGAATATTGATGTTGTTAAGGAGAGCCTGAACAATATTTATGATCTTGTTAGCAAGCAAGAGCAATTCACTTACAAGATTGCTGAGAACGAACTAATAATTTTGAATGAAGAAGAAAAGCTTGAGGAAAAGGACAAGCAGATAATAGTTAGGATGGACCGCTTGCTAAAGGAAAGGCTTTCACATAAGACTGATGGTCGAGGTAATAATGTTTATCATTTATTCCAGCAAAACGTCGTCGCTCCCATGAAGAAATTAACCGTGCAGATACAGAAGATGTCGGGTATGATAAGGGAAGTGGCATTATCACAAATTAGAGATGAGGGGGAAAGAATAAAAAGAAGGAATATGCAGCAAAATATATTGGCTGCTATTAGGACAGAGCAGGAGAGTGAAAGGCAAGAAGCCTTGGCTGCGAGGGATGAAAGAAAGGATATTAAGCAAGCTCAAAGGGATATGGGAGAATTGGAAGGCCTATACAAAGAAATGGAGTCTTTGCTCGCTGGCCCAGAAGACGAAGCAAAGATAAGCAAAGCAATAAACAGGCTTGAAAGATTCATAGTAGTTGAGCAGGACTTTATTAAGAGGATGGATTCCTTAACTAAAAATATTTACGGGGTATTCTTAAACAACGCAGGTGTGCACATAAACATTGACCTTATGCTTAGAAGCACAATACCTGAAGGCCTTCAAGTACTAAAGAACGAAGGTTACCCAGAGAAACTGCTTGAAGAATTAGTAGAAAGAAATAAGAAAGCAGCTCAAAAGCTGGAGAAAGACTTATCTAATATCTATGGTAAAGCCAGGTACTTGCACAGGCACGCAGCATAAAAAAACAAGAAATAATATTTTTTGCTTAACAGCCAAATAATCCTCCGGATGGTATTATGCCTCTCATTAAAAGCCACATTAGCAGCATTCCTACAAAGAACGCTATTATTGCCAATACGAATGGGTGGTGTACGTAACCTTTTTTATCCATGATAATCACCTCTGATTATGATTCTTATAACAATGACCTTGATTTAAGGGTTTTATAAATATTTCCATTTTTTATGGTTTTAGAAGAATTATATTTATAAATAAAATGTTTTTTTCATTATTATGGCGTGGGTTAAGGCGGATATGCACTTGCATGCAAAGGAAGACGTTACTAATACTTTTATCAAATATTCTGCGAAGGAACTAATTGACTTGGCAGCTGTTAATGGGTTTAAAGTTCTTTCTTTTACTTTTCACGACCAATTATATTATGACGAAAAAATCATTGATTACGCTGCTAAGAAAGGCATTTTATTGATTCCAGGTACCGAAGCAACTATCCAGGGCAAGCACGTACTAATATATAATGCGAACCGAGAAGAATTAAGAAATATGAAGAACTTTAACGATTTACGATCTATGAAAAGACAGAGAAAGGATATCTTGGTTGTAGCCCCGCATCCTTTTACACCTCTTAAAACATCTATGAATGGTTCTTATCAGAAGTACAGCGATGTCTTTGACGCGTTGGAATGCGTTCACTTATACACGAAGCTTTTCGATGTTAACCGTAAAGCATGGATGGTTTCAAGAAGAGAAGGAAAGCCTTTCGTTGCAAACAGCGACTTGCATTTCAAGCAGTTATTCGGAAGCCATTACACCCTAATAAAAATTGAAGGCGATATAACTGCTAACAAGGTTCTAAATTCAATAAAAAAAGGAAATATTCGGATACAGACAACACCTTTGAAGCCATTGAAAGCGTTAAAAGCAGTATCAATGAACCTAATAAACAAAGAATTCTAATTTATTTTAACTTTCTTTCCTATGGCTTGGCCAGGCATCCCAGTCTCAAAAGCCACTCGGAGAGCGCCTTTATTGCCATGAGTGCTTTTTACTTCCCCGGAAATGTCTTTCTTGCCCGTATTATAAACTACTTTCTTGCCGATAAGCTTGGATGCAGCCTCCGCTGAACCAACACTATTTACTTTAACTATCATCTGGTCACCTGTCACTGTGTGCTTGCCACGCCTAAAATTAACAATTATTCCTTCCATGATAAGAGGAGAGAAAAAACGAGTGGTTTATAAATCTTATTGTCTGCGGCCAAGAATTTTCTTCCTTAAATGGTCTTTGCCGTTCCAATCCAAGACTTCTTTCAAGACCTCTTGTATCCTCGTAACTGGTATAACCTGGATTTTCTTTAACCGGTCTTCATCCACGACAATATCTCTAACATTGCTCTTGGGAACAAGGATTTTCTTAATCCCAGCATCTATTGCTGCCTCGACTTTGCTTGTAACGCCACCAACAGGAAGAATCTCGCCCCTGACGCTTAACGAGCCAGTCATCGCGTATTCCTGCTTAACAGGCAAGTTCTTCAACGCGCTAATAACGCTTAGAGCCACGGCAACGCTCGCACTATCACCTTCAACGCCTTCATACGTCTGCAAGAACTGTACGTGAATATCATACTTATCCCTAATATCTTCTCCGAAGTACTTCTTAATGATAGCAGAAACGTTCTTAACAGCTTCCCTAGCAATCTCGCCGAGCTTACCAGTGGCAATAATCTCCTTTTCCTTACCAGGAGCTACCTCTGCCTCTATAGGCAGGATAATCCCGGAATAACTATCCCCTTCCCCAATAACAGCCAACCCATTAACACGGCCGACCTGCTTGCCCTTCGTAATAATGACTTCGTACTCTTTCTTCCTCTCAATATACCTATCCGCGAGTTGCTTTTCAAGAGTCCTCGCAATGTTCTTAGCCTCAAAAATATGCTGACCAGAAACGAATTTAGCGTTCTTCTCCAAAGCAATATCACCGGCAGCCCTAATAAGGCCTCCTAAATCCCTAAGCCTGAGCGTTAAATGGCCCTTCCTATTAGCGCGCCTCCTAGCTTCCTCAACAATATCCAAAACAGCTTCCCTGGAAAAATGAGGTATCTTACCATCCTTAATCACTTCCTGAGCTACAAATAAAGCGATCTTATCTCTGTTCTCCGCATTATCAACCATGGTGTCCTTCATAAATACTTCATAACCATAACCCCTAATCCTGCTTCTCAGCGCGGGGTGCATATGCCTAATAGTTTCCATGTTACCAGCAGCAATCAATACGAACTTGCACGGAACCGGGTCGGTTCGAACCATTGCGCCCGCGCTCCTCTCGCTCTGCCCTGTAATAGAGAACTTGCCTTCCTGCAAAGCCGTCAATAGCTCTTGTTGGGTATTAGGCGCCAACGTAGCTATCTCATCAATAAACAACACACCCATATGAGCCTTATGGATCATCCCGGCTACGACTCTTTCATGCGCCGGCGTCCCAAGGCCTCCGGACTGGAACGGGTCATGCAACACATCCCCTAAAAGAGCGCCTGCATGAGCCCCTGTAGCGTCAAGGAACGGAACTTGATTCTTCCTAAAATTATCCACGATTATCTTCGGAACACTGGCGCGGTCAACCATTTTCTTGCCGAAATTCATGAACATAACAAGCAACGCCAATAGCATAAGACCTCCTGCGAAGAAAGCAGCAAACATTATGGCGCCGGCTGTAGGACCGAGTTGCTCAGAATAATAACTTAAAGCGAACCAAGGAATTATCATAGCTGCAATGGCAACAACTAATAATATGACGTTCTGGTTCTTGAAAACCTGGGTGCCTTGGGTTCTGGCACTGCTTACAATCTCACGGCCTTTACCCGCTGAAACAGTCCTGATTAATGGCTGGTTTTCGTCATTAGGATTAGGGAACGCGAGGGTATCAACAAGCTTTTCCTTAGGAAGCAATTCTGCTAAAGCAAGGCCGAGCATGCTCTTACCAGTTCCAGGCTCACCTATTAATAAGACGTGCCTTCTCTGCTGGCTAGATTTTTTTATGACTTCAATGGCCTCCTCTTGGCCGATGACCTGGTCTATTATCTTATTTGATACTTTTAGCTCTGAAGTATTATTAAAATTCAGGTTGCTCTTACTTACTTTCTTTTGAGCTTTCACATTTGACTTGCGAACCTTTCTTTTCTTCATAAAACCCTCCTGTTGCACGAAGAAAAGGCTTATTTTAATAGTTTTCGTTAAAAAATGGTGTTTTCACGGAAGATTTACGGGTTATTTATGGAAATAAAAATATATTTTTAGTGTATTTTAATTATTTATGAAGGATGAAGCTATTGAACGGCTTGGACTTATCGCCATAATTATGGGTTTGGCCGCGCTTTTTTACCTTGTGCTTGATTATGAGTACGTTGATGGTTTTTATGTTGAGGAAGACGAGCGGGCTTACTACGAAGGGGTTATACTTGAGAGGAGGTTTAACCCTGATAGTGGGTGGCTTTACGTTGAGGTTGAGGCGTGCAGGAAAGTAGGTGTGTTTTACGAGGGAAATATTTCTAAGGGCGTAGGGGATGATGTCTTGGTTAAGGGGAATTTCAGGGAAGGAGTGCTTAGTGCTAGTGAGATAAGATGAAAAAGCGAAATGCATAAAAAGCCCGTGTCCCAGTTGTTTGTGTTATGGAGCAAAAGCAGGTTGTTGAAAGCATTATTTCTGATGTGAAGCCTTCTCCTGGTGTTATTGTTAAAAGGCTTACCGGTGAAAGGATACGGTTTGAGTGCAAGGGAAAAGAAGGATTGTTGGTTGAGGTCTGGACGGATTTGCTTGGAAGGTATCACGGGCATGGCATGGATTACAAAGACGGGATTTATTCCAAGGAATTTGAATTGAAGGAAACAGGTTTTTTCAGGGCAACGATTAGGTGGCGTGCACCTAAATCAAAGCATTGGGAGTGGTATGAGGCTAGCGAGGATAATTTTGCTGAGATACAAGTAGATCCTGATTATATCAGGAAGAGCGTTGTCTATAACGCATTCATAAGGTTTTACGGCCATAAAAAGATAACTAGGAAAGGAATGGTTGAGTTCGGGCAGTCAGGGACTTTTGACGACTTAAAAAAGCGTTTGGATGAATTAAAAGAAATGGGTGTGAAGATACTTTACCTTAACCCAATCCATCCGATAGGGGAGTTGTACAGGCATCATAATCCTCACGATCACTACCCTAGTTATATGCAACCAGGGTGTCCTTACAGCATAAAGGACTATAAAGCGATAGACCCAGAAGTAGCTATTGACAAGGACCATTCGCAGAGCCCATACTCTTCGCTTTCTGAACCAATCAAGGAATTCAGGGAAATGGTTAAGGAGGCGCATAAGAGAGGAATAAAAGTTTACATGGACTTAGTGTTTAATCATACAAGCCACGACTTCATATTGCAAAGGCTTCACCCGGAGTGGTTCTTGTACAAGGAAAACATTAAGAGCTTAGAAGAACCCTATATTTACCCTGAGGAAATAAAGCAAGGAAAACCATGGGGGGATGCTAAGCACACGTTCTGTGCATACGACCACGGGTACTGGTGGGATGACGTTGCACAGCTAAACTGGGAGTACAAAATCCCGAAAGCAAGCAATGAGCCTCCTAAGAATCCAACTCTGAAAGAAATGCACGAATACTTTAAGAGTATTCCTAAGTTCTGGATAAAACACGTTGGCATAGATGGGTTCAGGTGTGATGTTGCGTACAAAGTCCCTCCGAGTTTCTGGAAGGAATGCATACACGAAGCAAGAGCGTACGCAAAAAAGACAAAGGCAAACAAATCCAAGGATGTGGTGTTCATAGCAGAAAGCTACGTGGATGACTTAAAAGAATTATTAGAAGCCGGGTTCACAGCAACATACGGGGATTACTCAAATAAATTGTACAGCCCCTTAACGCTTAAAGGATACTTGGATTACATGTATAACATAAGCGGAGAATTCTTCCCTGAAGGAAGCCAGTTCTTCATGTTCCCGGAATGCCATGACTTCGTAAGGCACACAAAGAAATTGTTAGGAAGCCTAAGCCAGGACGAAGTCTTGGGCTCAAGGGCGAATAAGAGCAGGTGGCTATTGACTGCCATGTTGCCAGGAATACCAATGATCTTTAATGGCTTCGAAAAACTGGAGTGGCAGCAGGTAAACCTTTTTTCTTACAGCGATATAGACTGGGAATCAGATAAGGACTTAAAAGAATTCATAATAAAGGTTAACAAGATACGGAATAAGCATGAAGCACTACAAACAGGGACTTATGAATATGTTCCTTCAAACCAAGGCCTTAATGAAGCAGCTCAGTTATTCTCTTTTACGAGGATGAAAGGAGAAGAAAAATTCTTGGTAACCACCAACATGGATGTGAACAACACAGCAATAGCAAACATTTACCTCCCGGACAGCTTAGGACTGGACTTCAACAATGAATACAAACTGAAAGACTTAATGTCGAAGAAGACTTATACTAGGAAAGGAAAAGAAGTCCTTATATTATTAGGACCTGGTGACAGCCATGTATTCAAAGTAAGCCAATGATGATGAGAAAATGTTATTAGAAGTTCTTGCGGCAACACCTATAATACTTGTAATCCTGTTATTGTTCTTATTCCGCAAGCCACTCGTATTTGCATCCCCGATAACTTTTATTTACACGTTATTGCTCGGGGCTTATTACTGGCAGGTACGACCCGTTATCCTGGTAGGTTCTGTTGCGAAAGGATTTCTTGTAGCGGTGGATATAATAATAATTATTTTTGGAGCACTGGTCTTCCTGGAATTTCTTAAGAAAACCGGTTTACTAGAATCCATAGAATATTATTTGAGCCGGATAAGCCCTGATAAAAGAATACAGATGATAATACTTGCGTGGTTCCTCGGAAGCTTTATAGAAGGAACAGCGGGGTTCGGGACTCCTGCGGCTATCGTTGCTCCTTTACTAGTAGGCCTCGGGTTTCCTGCAATTACAAGTGTTGCGGTAGCCTTAATCGCTAATAGCACGGCGGTAGCGTTCGGAGCGGTGGGAACTCCGATAAGGATAGGTTTTGAAGGCCTGGAGGTTACAGGTGTAGCTCAGCAAGCAGGCCTTATCAACTTATTCGCAGGAGCAATAATTCCTGTAATGCTCTTATTTGTGCTTGTTTATGGAGTGGAAAAAAGGTTTTCCAGGAATATCACAGAGGCTGTTCCTTTCGCGTTATGGGCTGGTTTTTGCCTGACAATTCCTTATTACTTTTTCACATTCTTAGGCCAGGAGTTTCCCTCGCTGCTCGGACCCTTGGTTGGCCTGGTCCTGGTTTCTCTAACTACTAAGCTGGGCTGGTTCGTTCCAAAGAATACGTGGACTATAAGTGATGCAAAGAAAAAAATATCATTACATGGAAAAGAGCCTTTGCTAAAGGTTTTCATGCCATACATATTACTCATAGGATTCTTGATAATCGGGAAGTTTACATTGACATCTTATCCTTTCACGGTAAGCGGGCCGATAACACATTCCTTGAATCCTTACAACCCTGGGTTTGCTTTCTTATTAGCACTTGTGGTTTATTCCTTGCTGTACAACGTCAGCTTTGCTAATATTGCAATGTCTGCAAAGCAAACCGTTAAGATATTATTAGTTCCCTTTACCGTAATATTCTTCATAGCTGGATTCGTACAATTAATGATGCACTCAGGAAACAATTA
>SLQZ01000039.1 GCA_007131205.1 Candidatus Woesearchaeota archaeon
ATTTATAGAAACATTTATATATTTAAGGTTTTGTGAAATGTTAATGGGTACATTTGATGACACATTGCTAACCGGGATCAAGTGGCGCGTGCTTGAAGAAACTGCGAGCTCAGAACTCTCACCTACACAGCTAGCGAAACGCTTAGGAACCACCGTAGCATATGCGAGCCAGCAACTAAAACTATTGGAAGCACATGGGTACCTCAAAAAAGAGCGCGTAGACAAAGGAATAGGTGGCAGAAAAAACAATGATACCCGCATCAAATACTCTGTAAACAAAAACTCATTATACCTAACACTGCTGCGACCATACCTAACAGAAAGAAAAGAGCTAAAGCTAAACCCCCAAAATTCTTTCATATCAAACGTTTTATGCGCGGACCTAAAAGAGGACGGTTTCTGCCTCCTAAAGTTCTTTTTCAATCACCAAGACCTATTTGAAAGAATGGATTTATTATTCTACGTGGAATCAGTAAAGGATGAAATACACTTGCTCGTAATCACAGATGACCTAGCAAGCTTCAGAGGCGAGAAAAGCAGCGTAACCATAACATGCCAAGGCATTACAAAAAACCTGAAATTTTGGAGCCATACAATAACAGAATTCAGGCTCGGACTAGAAAAAAAAGAAAAGTACTTCGAAGACCACGTCCAAAAAGCACTGCTTCTATATGAAAGAAAGCTGGGATTAGTCCAATCATTGCTGGAGGCAGTCCAATGAATCGGCTCGCAAAAATAATTGGGCAACTAGGAGAAGAAGACCTTCTCAAGATAAGAAGGGACTTAATCGCGGGGAACATAGACAGGTTAATAGAAAAACGGCTTAAGGAATCGAAAAGCGCGTTAAGTGAAAAATTCTGCCCTGTATGCAACGGCCCCATAACAAATGAATCATTCATACTAGAATTTGGCTCCAAGCACCTTCGCAGGAAAGCACACTTCGACGCATCTGACTGCTTGGAGTACTTCGTTTCAACTAGGCTCAGGGAGCGCAAAAACCAAACCCCCTAACTTGGATTTTTCTCTTTTTCCCTGAGCCAGTTACCTTCCTCAAAATATACTTAAAAGTATACTGATTGCAAAATATTTATAATACTATTAGCATTACTACCACTGTTGGGGGTAATGTTAAGGTAAAATGGAGCCTAACGACTTCGAAGAACTCTTAAGAATACAGAGAATGATGGCTTCCCGTATAGTAGAGGAAAGCACCACGGACGCCAAGATAAAGCTCTACAACCTAATCAGCAATATAACCACTGGCAAAAAGAAAAGAATCCCCTTAGAACAAATAATCATAGTGGCTGAAGAAGAAGGCTTTACCGAAAGAGAAGTCATGCGAATCCTAGAAGAATTAAAAGCAGACCACATGGTATCCGAGCCCGAAGAAGGCTTCATCATGATAGCTTAGGTATTCATTTTATCCTTTTCTAATCATTCTATTGTAAACGCTTATCCCTGCAAGCGAAAATGCAATCCCTAAGAATGCCAAAACGACCAATACTAAAACCAAGCTTAATTCGCCTTCCCCGCTAATAAGGTTCCTGGTGCCTTCAACGGCGTAAGTTGCAGGGTTAGCATAGTAGAGAAAATGCACGAATTCAGGCGCTTCCTTAAGTGAATAGAACGCTCCGCTCAGGAACAACAAAGGCATGGAAATGTATTGTATGAAGTTATCCGCATGGTCCCTGTTCCTGAAAAAGCTTGCAGTAAAGTAAGCCATTCCTGTAAAGCTAAGGCTTATAAGCACAAGTACAGGTATTAGGAGCAAAGCGTTAACGACGCTGAAAGTATTGAAATAAATCATTAAAAGAATGCTTGCCACAAAGAAAGTTTTAATGGAATTAATAAAAGCAAAAATAGTTTTTCCAAGCAAGATTGCTTCATTCCTTATCGGTGCTGCTAACAATATCTTGTTAAAGCCTTTCCTGTCCACAACTAATTCATGTCCTGTGCTCATCACACCGAACACAACCAGCATCCCTATCATTCCGGATGCGAAGAACAAAGTATAACCAGCTTCCTCATCACTTATAAGAAATAGCTCGACGCCTGCACCGAAAGCAACTATAACCACGGCAGTAATTAGTACTGCTGCCACATCTTTCCAGACATAATACCTTTTCTTCAAATCCCTTAAAGCAACTCCCCAAGCCTCCCTCATCAAGCGTTTCACTTTGCCAGCCTCAAAAATGCTTCTTCCAAGCTCTTAGCCTTAACCTTTTTCTTCAAATCAGCAACGCTGCCTTCCGCGATAACCTTGCCATTATTGATAAAAGCCACCCGGTTGCAAAGCTCTTCAGCTTCACTCATATTATTAGTAGTCAAAAGAACGGTCTTTCCCTTCCTGGAAAGCATCTTAACATGCTCCCAAATATTTTTCTTCATCAAAGGGTCCAAGCCCAGAGTAGGCTCATCAAGAATTATTAGATCGGGATTATGAAGCATTGAGCGCGCGATTTCAAGCCGTTTCTTCATCCCCCCGCTAAGATTCCTTGTTAAAGCCTTGCTTTCTTTTTCAAGCCCTACAAGCCTTAAAGCCTCCGAAGCCCTCTGATTGCCTTTTTCTCCGCTTAACCCGTAAATATAACCGTGTACTTCTAAGTTATCCTTAACACTTAACTCATCGTCAAGCAAGCATTCCTGGAAAACCACTCCGACCTTCCGCTTAGCCTCAACCCCTCTCCTCGCAACATCTTCCCCGAAAACACTCATATTCCCATTAGTAGGAGTTAAAACAGTGGTTATCATCATTGCAGTAGTAGTCTTACCAGCCCCATTAGGCCCGATTAATCCAAAAACATCCCCTTTCACAACCTTCAAAGAAACATTGTCCGCAGCTACCTTATCCTTAAACTTCTTCGTAACCCCGGATATTTCGACAGCATATCCCATTTAAAAAATATATACATTAATGTTCCTTAAATACCTTTCTGTTAAAAAATATTTCTCAGAACCCGTCCAGGCTGGTTTGGCTGCTTCCTCTTTGAAAGAGTTGTTTAAAGGAATACTAGGTAAAAGTTTTCTCTTTTCCCGATTTTTGTGACTAGAAATCCTTCTTTGACCTTTTCAACTTGTACTCTGTAGTTTCCCACGCGTATCCTGAATTCCTCGCTTTTGCTTTTCAGCTTTATTATGTCTACCGGCTGGTTCTTCTCGAATTTATCAAGGGTAAACAATATTTTTTGCTGCATCCTCGCATCAAGGTTTTTTAGCTGCTTTTTTGAGCGGTTTGAAAAAATAATGTCCATTAGAATCCCAGTTCTCTTTTAACTTCTTCAAGCGTTGAAAAATTCCCCTTCTTGTATTCTTGCCTGGATTTTTCTATGTCTTTTTTTGTTTGTTCAGATAATTCTAGGTGGGGCTCTATGAAGTCCCAGATTACATCCTCGTAGCTATCCCTGTCTTGCTTGAATTTTTTCAGTGTGTTCAGCAATTCATGGCTGACCCTGATAGATGTTTGTTCTTGCATACTTCAGGTATGCATTATGCATATATAAACTTATTGTTATTTTCAGGCAAAAAACAGAAATACTTATAAATAACTAATGTTTACTGAGTAATAATTTTTGGTGATTATTATGTTAGAATTTGAGCGTTCCCCGAGGCTAAGCACGATAAGAATGGTTGAAAACACCTTGAAAGAGTCAAATGAAAGCCTTCTTACAATAGCTGAGCTGAAAAGAAAGCTTCCAAGACAGGTAAACCATTACAATCTGAAGGCAATACTTGAATACTTAGAGGAAAGCAACAAGATAGCTGTAACAATTAAAGGAATAACATGGATACACGAAGAAAACGAAAAGCTCAAAGCAGCAATAAGGAAAGGAAAAAAGATTTAGCGGAAATCTTCCGGTTTTTTCATGGCGATAATGCGAATTAGGAAAAATAATTTCTTAGAATCCATCTAAACTGGTTTGGCTGCTTCCTTTGATGACTTCGTCAAAGTTCTTGTCGTAGAAGTAAAGTATTGAATCTGCGAGTGGCTTTATCTGCTTTTCTATGTAGTGCTCATAATCGATTTTGCTCTCCTGTTTCTGTATCGGTTCCGGGCCGTTCTCAGTCATCACGTAATCAATTATGTTACTAGTTATCTTGTCAAGCTTCCTAGCTGCTTTCACATGAGGCGGTGTTGTCTTTGTGTATTCATCAACGTCTTTCCGTAACGCTTTCCTATAAATAAGCAAAGAATCGTATTCCCCTTTCTTCAGCTTTGTAATAAATTCTTTTATGTACGGCTCAGGCTCTTTCTCATGGAATACTAAGTCTAACAATTCTAGTTGGAATTTCTTGCTTACCTCGGTCCAGTCCCTCCTTACGAATTCCAGGCCGGTAAAGTCGATTTTTTCCTTTCCATCCTTAACTATTAAGCCCGCATACCTTTTCTTTGCGCCTTCCTCGCTTCCACGAATCCTTGGCATGAAGAACTTAACAAAAACCTTTTCAAACTCTAATTCGAGGAAGCTGTCAACCTCGTATTCATCTTTAATTTTCTTCTTATAATAACCATTTAGTTCTCCTTGTATATCTCTTCCTAGCTTTTCGGCTTCTTCCAAAGACTTGACTTTTAGCTCTGCAAAGACAGAGTCTGTGTCGCCGTAAATCACTTTGAATCCTTTGCTTTCAAGCTTCTTCGCAGCTTCCTTAATTAGCTTGTGGCCGAAACTCGTGATCGCGTTTGCCATTTCGAAACTGTAAAACCTACAGTTCGGGCTTGCCAGGACTCCGTACATGCTGTTCATCAATATCTTTATTGCTTGCCTGGTTAATTCATCTCCTTTCTTCCTTGCTTTCTCTCGTTCCTGCCATAATTCTTCGAGTAATACCGGCAGTATTCCTGGCTTCTTGGAAAAACAGGCGCCGTTAGGCGCTTTAATCAGGCCTTCTCCTTTGCTGACCTCTTTGCACCCCGGCCTGTACATCAAAGGGTCTATGTTGAAAGTCCTCATAATGCTTGGGTACAGGCTTTTAAAATCCATTACTGTAACATACTCATAAAACCCTGGCTTTGGATCCATAACATAACCCCCTGTGGTCCTTTCGCCTCTTTCCGTGTAAGAGGAAGAAATGGCTGCGTACCCTCTTTTCCGCAGTTCCCTTAAGTATAATGAGTCAAGGCTTGCTATGCTCGCCCTTACCCTGTCCAAAGGCATACCTGTTAGTAATGAGCGCTGAATCGTTAACTGCATCGCCCCGGAATTATTGATTATGTCTAATGCCAGCTTTGAATCCAGTAAGTTGTAATCCACGAGTTTTTGCTGATCTTCCTTATACGCTTTATCAATGTCCTCTCCTTTATTCTCATCATCAATCAGCTTGCTTTCCTTCGTGAACGCCTTCGCAGCCGTGCCAAGCTTATAATCGTCTAAGCGGACAAAGCTAGTCTTAAGTAAATGAATACCATCCAGCAATAAGCGTCCTGGGAAGTCCGCTTTTGAATCAGTCATGAAAGACTCAAAAACACGCAGGGAACACTTATCCGTTGTCCTGCCTAAATCAAAGCCAACTCCGAGCTGCTTCATCTTTTCCTGCAAGTAATTAAAGTCAAAATCTATTAAGTTCCACCCAGTTATAACATCTGGGTTGTAATCCAGGGTTTTCTTTCTGAACTCTTCCAATAATTCTTTCTCAGTAGAGTAATTTTTTGCTTTCTTCAACCCTTTTCGCTCTGATACGATGAGCACCTCGTCTACTTTACCATCATTTGAATGCATGGATACGCAGTACAATTTCTTGCCGTCCATGCTTGTCTCTATGTCGACGGATAAGATTCTCAAGTCTTTGCTTTCTGGTTGCCAAGAGCCTTGTTCTAATTCTGGCTCGTCAAAGAAATAATCGACCCTTACATCTTTGTTCTTTCCAGGTTTTCCTTTAATGGATACGTTGCCTTTCAGGTTTTTATCAATCATATACCTGTACGCGAACCTTATATCGGCTTCGTAGCAGTCAACGCCTATTTCCTCTAGTTGCTTTCGGAACTCGCCAACTTCCTTTGGGAGGCTCATATCAATCCTTACAAGTTCTTCTTCCTTGAAATTCTTTAAGTTGCTATCAGAATAATCAAACTTGCCTAGTTGCTTAGCTTTATCCAGGTCACTTTTCTTTATGAGGAAATAAGGCTTATAATAGTTCTTGGTGCAAAAGCTCTCTCCTGTCTTCAGCCTGCCATATAAGTAGACATAAGCCTTCCCTTCCTCAACACGGTAAGTAGGGTATATTATGAAGCCCTCAAAGGATTTGTTGTCCATCTCGCTTCTGGTTATTTTTATTTATTAATAATTTTTATTATTCTGTAACCACAAAAATTATGACTCTGCAGGGGTTAATAAATATGAATATTTATAAAGTGTTTTGATTTTCTTTAGGGCGATGAGGATAACAGAAACCAAGGGCTTCAAACCACATAAATCTCTTTTGGACGAACCATTCAATTTTCATAATGATTATTTGGAAGGATGTGTATTCTATCTTGGTCAGGAAGGCGGTCTTGGCGGGGATTCTTTTTTGGTAGATAGCAATGATTATTTGACAATTTTTCTAATGGAGGATATGACTGGTCATGGAAAAAGAGCTAGGAAATCCATAAAAAAATATTTGCCTGATTTGGAAGAAATAGCAGATTTGGCTGCTTCTTACAATTTTAACGAGGAAATTTTTGCTGAGAAAATACTTTCTTTGGATAGAGTTATTGATCCTATGTCTATGATTGCTTTTACCATGGTAAGGGTATTTCCTGACGGATATACTAATTTTTTTAATATAGGAGAAAATGCAGTTTATTTAAGAAATGAAAATGGTGTACGAAAGCTTGAATTGCAAAAAGGGAAATTAGGCTTGTTCAAAATAATTCCGCATGATACCGCTTTTGAGCTTCATACTATTAAGTTAGGTATCAATGATGTGGTTTTGGTAGGTACTGATGGTGTGGTGGAGTATACTGCCTCTCACAAAGTGTATGAGGCAAGGCATGAGAATATAACAGAAGTCTTAAAAGAAGATTTACCTTTATATGAAATTGCTAAGCTTATAAATGAGGACGCAAATAATTATTTAAAAAGTGCAGGTTTGGATATGTATGATGATTATACATTTTTATTATTTAAGATGAGATAATTTTCAATAAAATATTTATATTTCCATTTAATACGATATGAACATGGAGAAAAACGCTTCGAGACTGGACATAAATTCCGGATATTTGGATGAGCTGCTGGACTATTCCGAAGGCCATTGGATAGAAAAGCTTGAAAATGATATTTCCTCCCTTACTGTTAATGCGAAAATCTACTGGGATAGAGAACACTTTTCACAGAGGCATTTCCCTTTTTATAAGGAAGTCAGATCATTTATGGTTCGTGCAGTTTTGAAAAATTGGGAAAAAAATTACTATGTTTTTGCTCCTGAGTATGAAGTAAACAAATTTCGAGCAATAGCTGGTAATAATAACGTAATCGGAGATCATAAAACTGGGGTAAGGTTCATTGGTAAACGCCAATACGCTCCTGATTATTCTTCTGTGCTAGGCTTAAAACGGCATAAGGAATAATATCTTAACCCAATTTTACAGCATTATTTTGTAGAGTGAAAGATATATTGTCTGTACTAGCGTCTTTTTCCCCAGTCCTGCTTCTCTGCTTCTTCTGCGCTTAAGAGTTCTTTTGTTTCTTCAGGGTTAGACATTTTGAGTTTTATTATCCATTCCTTGTACGGCTCATCGTTCAGCTTTGTGGGCTCGTCA